>CAZZAD010000249.1:0-3671 GCA_964652055.1 uncultured Burkholderiaceae bacterium
AGGCGGACAAATGCGAGCCTTTGACTTGGCCAAGTTCGAGCCACAGCGGCGCTATGCCACTTTGGTGGCGCTTGCCATAGAGGGCATGGCCACGGTCATTGATGAAATCATCGACCTGCATGACCGCATCATTGGGAAATTGTTCAACGCGGCCAAGCACAAGCACACCGAGCAGTTCCAAGCCTCCGGCAAGGCCATCAATGACAAGGTGCGTCTGTACGGTCGTATTGGATTGGCGCTGATTGAAGCCAAGAAAACCGGCGCAGACCCATTTGCGGCCATTGAATCCGTGCTGCCATGGGAAGACTTCACAGACAGCGTCAGTGAGGCCCAGGTACTGGCCCAGCCAGCAAGTTTCGACTTTTTACACCGCATGTCGGATGGTTATGCCACCTTGCGGCGGTATGCGCCAGAGTTCCTAGACGTGCTCAAGCTACGAGCGGCGCCTGCTGCCAAGGACGTGCTGGACGCCATTGAGAGCTTGCGCTCAATGAACGCCAGTAACGCTAAACAGGTGCCTGCAGACGCACCCAGCAAATTCATCACACCGCGTTGGGCGAGACTAGTCAAAACGGATATCGGTTTTGATCGGCGCTTTTACGAGCTGTGTGCTTTGTCCGAGCTGAAAAACAAACTGCGCTCGGGCGATGTGTGGGTGCAGGGTTCGCGGCAGTTCAGGGATTTCGACGAGTACCTGGTTTCGCCGGAAAAATTCACCACGATGCAATTGGCCAATGCATTGCAACTGGCCGTTCCTACGGATTGTGACCAGTACCTGCAAGAGCGCTTAGCGCTGCTGGAATCACAGCTGGACAAGGCTAACCTCATGGCCATGGCCAACGAACTGCCGGACGCCATCATTACCACGGCCACTGGCCTGAAAATAACGCCACTGGATGCCGCAGTACCCGATGAAGCACAGGCCCTGATCGACCGATCGGCGTCATTGCTGCCTCACGTCAAAATTACCGAGCTGCTGATGGAGGTAGATGGATGGACGGGTTTCACCAACCACTTCACTCACCTCAAATCGGGTGACTTGGCCAAGGACAAAACCCTTTTGATGACCGCCATTCTGGCTGATGGCATCAACCTTGGCCTGTCCAAAATGGCGGAGTCCTGCCCCGGTACCACGTACACCAAACTCGCCTGGCTGCAAGCCTGGCATATCCGAGATGAAACCTACAACGCAGCGCTGGCCAATCTGGTGAATGCTCAATTCCGGCAACCGTTTGCCGAGCACTGGGGTGATGGCACCACGTCTTCATCGGATGGCCAAAACTTTCGTACCGGCAGCAAGGCGCAAAGCACCGGGCACGTCAATCCGAAGTACGGATCTGAACCTGGGCGCACCTTCTACACCCACATTTCTGACCAGTACGCGCCGTTTAACACCAAGGTGGTCAATGTTGGTGTGCGCGACTCCACCTACGTGCTCGACGGTTTGCTGTACCACGAGTCGGACCTGCGGATCGAAGAGCATTACACCGACACAGCGGGTTTCACTGATCACGTCTTTGGCTTGATGCCCTTCGTTGGCTTCCGATTTGCGCCACGCATCCGTGACTTAGGCGAAACCAAGCTGTTTGTGCCACCTGGAGACGTTGTTTATGATGGTCTCAAACCGATGATCAGTAGTGAGCGGCTGAAGATCAAGCAGATACGCGCTCATTGGGATGAAATCCTGCGGCTAGCCACTTCCATCAAGCAGGGCACGGTGACGGCATCCCTGATGCTACGCAAATTGGGCAGCTACCCACGCCAGAACGGTTTGGCCATCGCGTTACGCGAACTGGGTCGCATCGAGCGCACGTTGTTTATCTTGGACTGGCTGCAAAGCGTGGAGCTTCGCCGCCGTGTCAATTCCGGGCTAAACAAGGGAGAGGCACGAAACGCGTTGGCTAGGGCCGTGTTCTTCAACCGGCTGGGCGAAATCCGCGACCGCAGCTTTGAGCAACAGCGCTACCGGGCCAGCGGCTTGAACCTGGTTACAGCGGCCATTGTGCTGTGGAATACGGTTTATCTGGAGCGAGTCACAAACGCCTTGCAGAACCAAGGGCGACCCTTGGACGCCTCGCTACTGCAATACCTGTCGCCCTTGGGCTGGGAGCACATCAACCTAACCGGCGATTACCTCTGGCGCAGCAGGGCCAAGGTCGGGGCTGGCAAATTCAGGCCGCTACGCCCACTTCCAGGGACTTCGGCGGCTTAGCGTGCTTTAAATTCCGTTTTCTACAGCGACCCCAGCTTGACGGCATTTAGCCGAAACTCTGGCTGTGTATAGCCCCCCCGCTTCAGTAGTAATACGGAACCGCTCTAGGAATGCATAACACAATGAAGATTAATGCATTTTATCCGGCGGCGTAAAGCAATTTGCTGCCGTATGCTGGTCCGTGGCCTATTTTTTGGTTTGGGAAGACCCCTACCGCTACGACAGATCATTCAAACAGGCGCAAGGCAGGATAGGAACTCACCGGCATCTGTATTACAAAATGTAGTGACAACCCATGTCACGCGAGAAGTTTGTCTGACAAATGACGACATAAGGCCTATCCTGCACTAGTTCAAGAAATTGTGCCGGCAGATTTTAAGTCTGCTGTATTTACCAATTTCACCGCCTGGGCAGATTGTGCTGTGTGGCTTACTAGCTTAACCACTGTAATTTCAACCAGTGTCTTGGAATTCTGATGTTATCGGAATAGGAAGCAGTCGGAGCAATCGTTGGTCGAGGCAACCCGTTGGCACAGCCTCCATCATGTCGACAAATTTATGGTTCATCGACACGTTTTTCGAATATGTCGTCCTCAGCGACATGTCACGAGAACGTGTCGCTGGAATTGAAGAATATCGACACATCATCTGGACATGTCGCCAGAAGCGACATATGATGAGAACGTGTCGATAAAAATGAGCTGAAAAAACATGACAAACGCCGAACAAGGTGCGTGGCGCCCAGACAAGCCTCATAACCAACTCCCACCACTTCCGCCTCCGCAGGAACTGGAAAGTCGGGCAGTACTGAAAGCTTGCATCACAGCCCGCGCAGCTCTGGCTGAACTCAAGCAAGCAGCAGAGCTGATTCCTAACCAGACCATGTTGATTAATACGATCCCGTTACTGGAGGCAAAGGACAGCTCTGAGATTGAGAACATTGTCACCACAACGGACAAGTTGTTTCAACATGCTCAGACCGATGGGCACGGTCAAGCTGACCCTGCGACCAAAGAGGCGCTTAGATACAGATCCGCCCTGCACCGAGGGTATCAGTCACTAAAAGAACGCCCACTTTGCACGGCCACGGCTATCGAGATTTGCCGAACCCTCAAAGCTGTGGACATGGATATCCGCAAGACTCCGGGCACACAACTTGAAAATGACAAAACGGGCGAAATCATTTACACGCCACCTGAAGGTGAGGCGTTGCTGCGTGACATGCTGGCAAATTGGGAACGTTTCATTCATAACGAAGTGGACATTGATCCCCTTATCCGCATGGCCGTAGCGCATTACCAATTTGAGGCTATTCATCCATTCAGTGACGGCAATGGCCGCACAGGTCGTGTGATCAACATACTTTTTTTGATTCAACAGGGCCTGCTTCAATTACCAATCCTGTATCTATTGACCCGGCACGATAATGCTTGAAATATTGGCAATCATCCCCAGATATG
>CAZZAD010000250.1:0-3671 GCA_964652055.1 uncultured Burkholderiaceae bacterium
ATACGAATCAGCACGATGCCTCTTGTCGTCATCCCCGCGAAGGCGGGGATCCAGTCCCGGTGACAGAGACCGCCTGGATCCCCGCCTTCGCGGGGATGACGGATGAGGAGTGCGGCATCCGGATGTCATCAAGAGGCAGGGCCTGCGCCGGGGCGACGAACGTTGAATCATTTAAGCAACCTACGCCCGCTCCATCAACACCCCCACCGCGGGCAGCGTCTTACCTTCAAGAAACTCCAAAAACGCCCCGCCGCCCGTAGAGATGTAACTCACGCGCTCGCCCAGGTTGTACTTGGCAATGGCGGCCAGCGTGTCACCGCCCCCGGCAATGGAGAACGCACCGCGAGTGGTGGCCTGTGCAATGGCCAGCGCCATCTGGTGCGTGCCCTGCGCAAAGGCGTCGAACTCAAACACGCCCACCGGACCATTCCACACAATGGTGCCGGCCTGGTTGAGTGTGTGCGCCAGACCCAGCGCGCTTTGCGGGCCAATGTCCAGAATCATTTCGTCGTCCTGCACCTCACTGGCGCGACGCACCGTGGGGGTGGCCGTGGCGGAGAACTCTTTGGCCACCACCACATCCATGGGCAGCGGCAGCGTGGCGCCTTTGGCGGCCAGCACATCGAGCACCTTGCGGCATTCGCCTACCAGATCAGGTTCGGCCAGGGACTTGCCGATCTTCATGCCCTGCGCCAGCAAAAAGGTGTTGGCAATGCCGCCGCCCACAATCAGCACATCCACCTTGGCCGCCAGATTGGCCAGCAGCGTGAGTTTGGTGGACACCTTGCTGCCGGCCACGATGGCCATGAGCGGACGTTTGGGTTCGGTGAGCGCGCGGCCCAGCGCTTCAATCTCTGCGGTGAGTAGCGGCCCGGCGCACGCCACGGGCGCAAAGCGCGCCATGCCGTGGGTGGTGGCCTCGGCGCGGTGCGCGCAACCGAAGGCATCGTTCACGTACACATCGGTGAGCGCAGCCAGCTTGCGGGACAGCGCTTCATCATCATTTTTCTCACCCTTGTTGCCGCGGCAATTCTCCAGCAACACCACTTCACCCACCGCCACGCGCACCCCCTCGATCCAGTCGGTGAGCAAAGGAATGTCACGGCCCAGCAGTTCGCTGAGGCGCCGCGCCACGGGCGCCAGGGATTCATCGGGTTTGAGTGCACCTTCAGTGGGCCGCCCCAGGTGCGAGGTGACCATGACGGCGGCGCCCGCGCGCAACGCCAGTTCTATGGCCGGGACCGAGGCGCGAATGCGTGTGTCTTCAGAAATATTGCCGTGCTCATCAAACGGCACGTTCAAATCAGCGCGAATAAAAACGCGCTTACCCTTGAGCGCGCCAGCATCGGCCAGCGCCTGCAATGTTTGTACTTTCATTGAAAAAGGTTCCGCGGAAAAAATGGAGCGCGGCTGAAAACCCCTCAGCGCGCGCAAGGCGCGGGATTATCCCGGATTGGGGGATGACGGTGAAAACACCGAACACACGTCGCTTCGGCGCAGGCGCAGTGTTTGCTCCCTCCCCTTCAAGGGGGCGAAGGTGGGAATTCGCAAAGCGCAGCTTTGCGCCACCGCAGCGACACGCGCCTGCCAGCGCGTGGCTCCGTTAGGGTGGGGATGGGGTTGTACGGGACAACTCGCTTCGTGACATACCCCATCCCCACCCTAGCCCTCCCCTTGAAGGGGAGGGGACTACTCACCTCCCGACAGACGGCTGTTTTCTCTCTTGTCCAGTCCGTAGAGCGCCCCGCATACTGCGCGCCTTTTTTCCAAAAAAATAACGAGGGAATTCGCACCATGCATTGCGAACGAGGGGGGTTCGGCCGCGCCGTTGCGGCCGCAGGTTTTGCATGGGCGATGACGTTCGCGGTCTGGATGCCGGTAGCGCAGGCGCAGACCCTGACGCCCGAGCAGCGGGCCGAGCAGCAGGCCAAGCAGGAACTCATCCGCCAGGAAGAGCGCGCGCGCCAGTTGCTTGAGCAACAGCAGACACGCCCCGACGTGCGCCTGCCACGCCCTGTGTTGCCTATGGACGTGGGTCAGTTGCCGCCAGATGAGCTGCCCTGCTTTCTTATCCGCCACATCGAACTGGTAGGCGAAGAGGCGCAGCGTTTCATCAAAGATCTGGCCGCCGCCCATCGTGCGCCCGATGGCGCCGCCGATGTCGCCACCGGCCGCTGCCTGGGTGCGCGCGGGGTCAATGCGGTGATGGCGCGCGTGCAAAACGCCATCGTGGCGCGCGGCTTTGTCACCACGCGTGTGCTGGCCGCGCCGCAAGACCTCAAGAACGGCACCCTGCAACTGACTGTGGTGCCGGGACGCATCCGGCAAATTCGCTTTGCCGAAGGCACTTCCCCCCGCGCCACCCACTTCAACGCACTGCCCGCCCAACCGGGCGATGTGCTCAACCTGCGCGACATCGAGCAGGCCCTGGAAAACTTCAAGCGCGTGCCCAGCGCCGAGGCGGACATTCAGATCACCCCTGCCGTAGGCGCAGACGCGCAACCCGGCCAGAGTGATGTGGTCATTGTCTGGAAGCAACATCGGCCGCTGCGACTGACCCTCTCGGCCGACGACGCCGGTACACGCGCCACCGGCAAGCGCCAGGGCAGCGCCACGCTGGCCTACGACCACGGCCTTGCGCTCAATGATCTTTTCTACGTCAACGTCAACCAGGATCTGGGCGGGGGCGAAGCGGGAAACCGTGGCACGCGCGGCCATAGCGCGCATTACTCCGTGCCCTACGGTTACTGGCTGCTGGCGCTGACCACCGGGCGCAACCACTATCACCAGGCGGTGGCCGGCGCCAATCAGACGCTGATCTTCAGCGGCGAGAGCACCACCAGCGACGTGCGCCTGACGCGCGGCCTGTACCGCGACGCCGTGCGCAAGAGCGCGCTGGCGCTGCGGCTGTGGACACGTTCGAGCAAGAACTTCATCGACGACACCGAGGTCGAGGTACAACGCCGCCGCGTGTCCGGTTGGGAGCTGGGCGCAAACCATCGCGAATTCATGGGCCGCGCCACGCTGGAGGCCAACCTCGCCTACCGGCGCGGCACCGGCGCGTTCGGCGCCCTGCCCGCCCCTGAGCAAGCCTTTGGCGAGGGCACAGCGCGCCTCAAGCTCATCAGTGCCGATGCGCAGTACGTGATGCCGTTCAGTGCGGCGGCACAAGCCCTGCGCTACAGCGCCACCTGGCGTGCGCAATGGAACCGCACTGCGCTGGTGCCGCAAGACCGTTTTGCCATTGGCGGGCGCTACACCGTGCGCGGCTTTGATGGCGAGACCACCCTGGCAGCCGAACGCGGCTGGCTGCTGCGCAATGACCTCGGGTGGGCGTTAGCGGGTCAAGAGTTGTATCTGGGTCTGGACTACGGCCAGGTGGGCGGCGCCAGCAGCGCCACGCTGTCGGGCAAACACCTGGCCGGTACCGCGCTGGGTGTACGCGGCAGCACCAAGGGCCTGAGCTACGACGTGTTTGCGGCCACACCGCTATCCAAGCCCAGTGGCTTGCAGGCGCCCAGCCCGGTGACGGGATTCAATTTGAGTTGGACGTATTGATTGAGCACGTAAGACCGCTTTCCCTCACCCTCGGTCCCTCTCCCAGGGGGCATAGGTATCTACACAAGTTGTGTTCATGGGGGAGGGGATGTGGGGAGAGGATAGGAGGGCCA
>CAZZAD010000251.1:0-3671 GCA_964652055.1 uncultured Burkholderiaceae bacterium
AAAAAACTCACTGCAACTGCAAAAAACAAGATACAAGGGTTAGGGTGGGGATGGGCTGCATCACAAAGTGAAAACCACCCTGTACAAACCCATCCCCACCCCCGCCCTCCCCTTGAAGGGGAGGGAGCAAACACCGCAATGAACTCGGGCTGCGGTGATGGAAAACAGTGTTGCAACTTAGGGAAGACTCAATTAATGATCACCCCCGACTGGCCCGTACCCCCAAACGTCAAAGCGCTTTTCACTACGCGCCAGGGCGACATGAACCTGGGGTTGAACAGTGGTGCGGCCGTGTCCGTGGTGCAGGCCAACCGCGCCCGTTTGCGCACGCTGCTCTCCACAGAGCCGTGCTGGCTCACCCAGGTTCACGGTGCCACGGTGGTCGATGCCACGCAGGCCTACGCCGAGTCGCCTCACGCCGATGCCTGTGTTGCGCACCGGCCGGGCGCGGTCTGTGCTGTGCTCACGGCCGATTGCCTTCCCGTGCTTTTCACATCAACGTGTGGGCAGGTGGTGGGTGCCGCGCACGCGGGTTGGCGAGGGCTGGCGGCGGGCGTGTTGCAAAACACGGTGGCCGCCATGCGTGCCCGCATTCCGGATGCTGAATTCATCGCCTGGCTGGGGCCGGCCATCGGCCCCACGGCGTTTGAAGTGGGCGCCGAAGTACGCGCTGCAATGCTTGAGTCGTTGCCGCAGGCGGACAGCGCCTTCACGCCAGCCCGTGAACCGGGCAAGTACCTGGCAGACCTCTTTGCTCTGGGCCGGCAGGCGCTGGGGCAGGTGGGCGTGACGCAGGTTTATGGCGGTGGTCAATGCACGTATCTGAACCCCGAGCAGTACTACAGCTTTCGCAGAGACCAAGTTACGGGACGGCATGCCGCGCTGATCTGGATGGATACATCCAGCAAGCACGCCTGATCCGCTACGATTCGCCCCTTTTTTCGCAGTGACGGCGGGTTTGCGCTTGGCAATACCTGAGCGCTGCGAGTTCAGGGAGAAGTATTCAATGGCCACCGCAAGCCGGACTCAAAGTGCTGCGCACAAAGCGCGTCGCACGCGGCGGCTTAAGGGCACGACCTCAAAGTCAGCGCGCACAGCAATCAAGGTGGCCCCACCCGCGCATGCGCCGGTGGATATGGCGGTGGTCCAGCGGCTCTCGGGGTTGGCCCGTCTGGCGCAGACGCAAGACCCGTTGCGTGACGATGACAAATCACCCAGGGCTGTTGCGGCAACCGTGCCCACGGCCCCCCCAGCTGCCGCACCCGCTGCCACCCCTGCAGCCGCAATGACGGACCCGTTTTCGTTCTGGACCCAATGGATGTCGGTGTGGGCGCCTCCCGCTGCAGCGCCTCAACCCGGAACCTTGCCCCCCACGTTGGCGCCCAGCTTTGGTAGCGGTGTGCCCGCGGTATCCATTTCACCGGATGCTTTGCTGGATTTGCAGCGCGACTACATGTCGCGGCTCACTTCACTGTGGACAGATTTTGTTGAGCACCCCGAGGCGGTGTCGGCGCCCATTGAAGATGCGCGCTTTGCCGACAAGGCTTGGCAGGCCAACCCGCTGGCCTCGCTCACCGCGCGCAATTACCTGCTCAATGCAGAATTTTTGAGCCGCATGGCCGAGCGTATCGATGCCGACGATAAAACGCGCCGCCGGGTGCAGTTTGCGGTTCAGCAATGGGTGGACGCTGCGGCGCCTTCCAACTTTTACGCCCTCAACCCCAAGGCGCAGCAGCTCGCGCTGGAGACCAAGGGCGAGAGCCTCAAGGCCGGGCTCGACAACCTGATCAAGGACGTGGCCAAGGGCAAGATTTCGCAAAGCGATGAAACCGCGTTTGAAGTGGGCCGCAACGTGGCCACCACGCCGGGCCAGGTGGTTTTTGAGAACGCGCTGATCCAGCTCATTCAGTACACCCCCCTCACGCCCAAGGTGCGCGCCAGGCCGCTGCTCATCGTGCCGCCGTGCATCAACAAGTTTTACGTGCTTGACCTGCAGCCGGAAAACTCGCTGGTGCGCTTTGGCGTAGAGCAGGGCAACACGGTGTTCATGGTGTCGTGGAAGAATGCGCACGAAGCCGAATCCAAAATGACCTGGGACGACTACGTTGAGCTGGGCCCCATTGCCGCACTCAATGTGGCCCAGGAAATTACTGGGGCCGACAAAGTCAACGTGCTGGGTTTTTGCGTAGGTGGCACGTTGCTGTCCACGGCGCTGGCGGTGCTGGCTGCGCGCGGCAAGGAGCCTGCGGCCAGCCTGACGCTGCTCACCGCGTTGCTTGATTTCACCAATGCCGGTGTGCTCGACATTTTCATTGATGAGCGCCATGTGCGCATGCGTGAGCAGGCCATGGGCGCCGGCGGACTCATGCCGGGCAAAGACCTGGCCAACACCTTCTCCAGCCTGCGGCCCAATGATCTGGTGTGGAACTACGTGGTGTCCAACTACCTTGAAGGACGCGCGCCACGCGCATTTGATCTGCTGTACTGGAATGGCGACAGCACCAATCTGGCCGGTCCCATGTATGCCTGGTATCTGCGCAATACGTACCTCGAAAACAGCCTGATGGTGCCGGGCAAGCTCAAGGTGTGTGGCGCCAAGGTCAATCTGGGCCGGGTCAAAGTGCCCGCCTATGTATTTGCTGCGCGTGAAGACCACATCGTGCCGTGGGAGGCTGCATTTGCTTCCGCGCATTGCCTGCCCGGTAAGGGCGAGGGCAGCGTTGAGTTCGTGCTGGGCGCCAGCGGACACATTGCCGGTACCGTCAACCCGGCCTCAAAAAACAAGCGTAGCTTCTGGGTTTCCAAGCCATCGGCCTTACCTGATGACGCTGAAACCTGGCTCTCGTCAGCTCAGGAAATGCCAGGGAGCTGGTGGCGGCATTGGGACGCCTGGCTGGCCAAGCAAGGTGGCCCGATGGTGCCGGCACCTAAACATTTGGGTAGTTCAAGTTATCGCCCCATTGAACCTGCGCCGGGGCGCTACGTAAAGGAAAAGGCGTGATCCAAAACAACACGCCGAGCAGGATTTTTGAGAGGAGTACGTCATGAGTCATTCCGTAGTTATCGTTGCAGCCGCCCGCACGGCCGTAGGCAAATTCGGCGGTGCGCTGGCCAAGACCGCGGCCCCCGAATTGGGCGCCACCGTCATCAAGTCATTGCTCGAGCGCGCCAAGCTCGATGCCGCGCAAGTTGAAAGCGTGATCCTGGGTCAGGTGCTCACCGCCGGTAGCGGTCAGAACCCCGCGCGCCAGTCTGTCATCAAGGCTGGGCTGCCGCTGGAAGTGCCGGCCATGACCATCAACCTGGTGTGTGGTTCGGGCCTCAAGGCCGTCATGCTGGCCGCGCAGCAAATTGCCACCGGCGAAGTGGAAATTGCCATTGCGGGCGGTCAGGAAAACATGAGCCTGGCCCCGCACGTGCTGATGGGCTCGCGCGATGGTTTCCGCATGGGCGACGCCAAGCTCATCGACAGCATGATCGTCGACGGCCTGTGGGACGTCTACAACCAGTACCACATGGGTATCACCGCCGAGAACGTGGCCAAGCAATACGGCATTGATCGCGCCACACAAGACGCCTTTGCGGCCGCCTCGCAAGCCAAAGCCATTGCTGCGCAGGATGCCGGCCGGTTTGCTGAAGAAATCGTGCCGGTGCTGTTGGCACAGAAGAAG
>CAZZAD010000252.1:0-3657 GCA_964652055.1 uncultured Burkholderiaceae bacterium
CTCTTGGACCACTGCCACGAATTACGAAAAGCTCAACAGGATGATTTGACCAAAGACAAAACCGGTCAGCGCCGGGACGAATTCATCACCAGCCTCACCTCTTTGGCCCCCAGCTTGACGGTCTGCGGCGCGCTCTCGATGTCGCCCGCTTGCGGCGTGGCGTTACCGCTCTTGGATACCCGGGCACTCACCACCACTTCGGCAAACGCAGACAATTTGCGCTCTGGGGTTAAGGCCTGCGCATCATCCAGGCTGAATTTCGCGGGCAAGTCTTTGACCTGCATGCGCACAACGGCCAGCGGCATGCGCGAACCGGATGTTGCTCGGGCCAGCACAAACACGGTGTCCGTCGGTGCCACATCGGCTGCAAATTTTCCGGCTAGCGACACTCGGCCCGACACCGCCCCCGCTGCTGTGACTGCCGTTGCCGTTGATTTGGCCTCGGGCGGCAAGCCTGCGGCCTGCCGCGCCTGCGCAATGCTTTGCTCGATCTGGGGCGCCAGTTCAGTGCCCGCCACCTGGGGGCGCAACTTCTCCCACTGCGTCACGGCACGCGCGTAATCGCCGCGCTCAAAAGCGGCCGCGCCCGACATGGCCAGTGCCTTGCCGTTGCCCGGTTCAATGGAGAGCGCCTGATCGATGAGCGTTTCGGGCTTGCCCTGCATGCGCCGCCCCTGGGTCTGCGCCAGCACATCGGCCCAGTCAATCAGCAGCATGGGGGTGTTGGGTTCCAGCGCATTGAGTTTTTCGTAGGCCGCTGCAGCCTCGGCAAACTGCCCGCGCTCGTAGTGGGCTCGCGCCAGAACAAACCACAGCTCACCGTTGTCGGGCTTGCGGCGCAGCTGCGCGCGGACGTCGTCAATCACGATGCCGGACTCACCCGATTGCAGCAGCTGCACCAGTTGTTGCGGCGTTTTGGCCTGCGCCACCTCGGGATCGAACGCATCCTGATTACCCAGCACCAGGTACAGCGCGCTGGCTGCCACCGGCAGCAATACCGCCATCACTACCGCGGCGCGGCGCGCGCCCGTGTGCAGGGCACGCGCCTGCACTTGCGTGGGCAGCTCTTCAATGACGCGCGCTTCCAGCTCGGCCAGCGCCTGTGTGTAGGCCGCCTCATCCAGAGTGCCGCGCTGACGCTCGCGCTCCAGCTCCTCGCGCTGGTCCTTGAGTATGCCCAGGTTCACCGCATTGCGTTCAGCCCCCATGCGCACACGCGGCCGCAGCAAGGGCACCACGAGCCAGGCCACGGCCAGCGCCGTCAGGGCAATACAGATCAACAGGAACAGGGGCAGCATCATTCTTCGCTCAACAGTTGGGCGGCGCGCTGACGCTCGCCGGGGCTCAGCGCCTGCACATCACCCCGGCGGGCGCGCTTCATGCGCCACACCAGCACCGCCGCACCCGCAAAGATCAGCGCCGGGCCAAACCACAGCAGTACCGTGGTGAATTTCAAAGGGGGGCGATACAGCACAAAGTCGCCGTAACGGGTAGTCATGAAATCGATGATTTCACTATCGGTCTTGCCTGCAGCAATTTGCTCACGAAGCTGGCGACGCAGGTCTTGTGCAAGGTCGGCGTTGGAGTCGGCAATGGTCTGGTTCTGGCACACCAGACAACGCAATTCGGTGGCCAGATGCGCTTCACGCCGCCGCGCCTGAAGGTCTGCGGTTTGCGCCACAGCACCGCCCAAGGCAACCCACAGCGCCCACCAGAGGATGAAGTGCTTCATGCCGCGCTCAACTGCCGCAACAGCGGTAACAGCTTGCCGTCGAGCACTTCAGGCGAGAGCGGCCCCACGTGTTTGAAGCGAATGATTCCGGCTTTGTCGATCACAAAGGTTTCCGGCACGCCATACACGCCCCAGTCGATGCCCGTGCGGCCCTCGATATCCACGGCAATCACGCTGTAGGGATTGCCCAACTGTTGCAGCCACTGCCGGGCGTTGTCGGGCGGGTCTTTGTAGTTGAGCCCCACCACCGGGGCAAGCTGGGTCTGCGCCAGCCGCTGCACCAACGGGTGTTCGGCACGGCAAGGCCCACACCACGAGGCAAACACGTTGAGCACCCACACGCGCCCCGCCAGATCGGCCGGCGCAAATGTTTTCTGCAGTTCATGGAGCTGCGGTTGACTGAACGCTGGGGCCGGTTTGCCAATGAAGGGCGAAGGCACCTCGCGCGGATTGAGCGACAACCCGCGCAGCAACAACCACGCCAGAAATACAAAGGCAATGAGAGGGCCGATAAACAGGGCAGAGCGACGTGACAGCATGAACATCCTCAATCAGTGGCGCGACATCAAGCCGTGGCAGCACGCCCGCGCTGGGCCTCGCGTGCCGTGCGCGTGCGGTAGCGCCGATCCGCAATAGCAAAAAAGCCGCCCAGCGCCATCAGCAGACAGCCCCCCCAGATCCAGGTCACGAACGGCTTGGAGTACACGCGCACGGCCCAGGGGCCATCGATGGCACGGTCCGCACCCACCGGCTCACCTAGCGACACATACAGATCACCCAGCACACCCGTTTCAATGGCCGCCTCAGTCATGGGCATGCGTTGCACGGTGTAGACGCGTTTTTCCGGGTAGACCTTTTTCACCTCGCGCAGCTCGGTGCCTTGCAACACCGTGAAGGTGCCGCGCGCTGCCGTGTAGTTGGGGCCCGGCTGCTGGGTCACGCCGTCAAAGCGCAGCTCCACATCACCGATGGCCACGCGCTCGCCCACATTGAGCTTCACGTCCTTTTCGACCTCGTAACTTTTCACGCAGGTCACGCCCACGACAAACACGGCCACGCCCAGATGCGCCAACTGCATGCCCCACCAGGACGCAGGCTGACTGGCCAGGCGCCACCACCACGCACCTTTGGCGTGGCGGATTTGATGCAACACCTGCACCACGGCACTGGCCACCACCCAGAACGCCAGGCCCAGTCCCAGCGCGGTCATCGGCCGCCAGGTGCCCACCACAAAGGGCAGACCCACCCCCAGCAACACCGCAATGACCAGCGCCCACTTGAGCAGCGCCCACAAGTCGGGCAGCGGCGAGGCCTTCCAGCGCACCAGGGGCCCGGCAGCCATCAGGAACACCAGCGGGGCCATGATGGGCACAAACACCGCTTCAAAATACGGCGGACCCACGGAAATTTTTCCCAGCTGCAGCGCATCGAGCAGCAGCGGAGAGAGCGTGCCCAAGAGCACCGTGCCCGTGGCCACCGCCAGCAGCACGTTGTTGGCCATGAGCGCGGATTCGCGCGACACCCATTCAAAACGTGCCCCCAGTCCCACGCGCGGCGCACGCCATGCGTAGAGCGCCAGCGAGCCGCCAATCACCACCACCAGAAAGCCCAGAATGAACACACCACGCTTGGGGTCGGTGGCAAAGGCATGCACGCTGGTGAGCACGCCCGAGCGCACCAGGAAGGTACCCAGCAACGACAGCGCAAACGCCGCAATAGCCAGCAGCACGGTCCAGGCTTTGAAGGCGCCGCGCTTTTCGGTCACGGCCAGCGAATGAATCAGCGCCGTGGCCACCAGCCAGGGCATGAACGAGGCGTTTTCCACCGGATCCCAGAACCACCATCCGCCCCAGCCCAGTTCGTAGTACGCCCACCAGGAACCCAGTGCGATGCCCAAGGTGAGAAAACACCAGGCCACCGTAGTC
>CAZZAD010000253.1:0-3635 GCA_964652055.1 uncultured Burkholderiaceae bacterium
GCCTTGCATCGCGCCTTGGAAAATAGAAACGCTTGACACGCTTAACAGTATCTACGAATCGCGCCGTTTGTTAACCCTTCAGATCTTCAATCAGGCCCACGTACTGCTTCATCGCTTCATCGGTCGTGGTGCCTTTGAGTTCATTCCACGCATCCCATTTGGCGCGGCCCACCATGTCGGTAAAGCCGGGGCGCTTGCCGTCCGCATCTCCCGACGAGGCCTGCTTGTAGAGCGCATAGAGCTTGAGCAGTGTGGCGTTATCTGGACGCTCGGGCAGATTTTTTGATTCGGCTACAGCGGCTTCAAATTGGGACTTCAGGTCGCTCATCAAAGACTCCTCATGCAAAGGTGAAGTAAGTAAGGCGTGGATATTATGTCCCGCGCTGGCTACGGAAATCGAAAAGGACACCTGATGGCGCAACGCATACGCATGAGCCCCGTGGATACGGCCTGGTTGCGCATGGATTCTCCCGGCAATTTGATGATGATCACCGGTGTGCAGGTCTTTGATGGCCCGGTGGATGCACAACGTCTGCGGGCACTGCTGCAGTCTCATCTGTGTGCGTATCGCGAGTTTCGTTCCCGCGCGGCCCGCGATCCGGCGGGGGCCTGGTGGGTTGAGGTCGACCCCAACATGGATTACCACCTGGTGCGCATGGCGCTGCCGGGCGCCGCTGATCTGGCGCAGCTACAGCATTGCGTGGGACAGCTCGCCTCGCAGGCGCTCGATCCCAACAAGCCGCTGTGGCAGATGCATCTGGTTGAAAACTTCCGCGCCACACCGGGTGCGGCACCGGTGCATGCCCTCATCGTGCGCATCCATCACTGCATCGCCGATGGCATCGCGCTGGTTCGCGTGCTGCTGTCGCTGACCACCGCGCAGGCTCACAGCACACCACCGCTGCCGCATCGCTACGCGCAGGGCAAAGCCGATGCACTGCCCCGCTCGCCGGTGCAAGCCGCTTTGCATACGCTGACCTCGCGGGTGGTCCAGGCGCTTGATCAAGGGGGCGATGGGCTGGCGTACGGTTTGCGCGTCACGCGCGAAATACTGGAAGAGCCCAGCCAGGCGGCCCATCTGGCCGAGCATGCGGCACAACTGGCGCGCAAGGTCGGTCGCGATGTGGCCGCTCTGGCGTTCATGCAGGACGACACGCCGACCTCTCTGAAGGGCAAGCCCTCGGGGGCCAAGGGGGTGGCTTGGTCCACGCCGCTACCTCTGGCACAGGTCAAAGCCATCGGCAAGGCCCTGGAGTGCTCGGTCAATGATGTGCTGCTGGCCTGTGTGGCGGGCGCATTTCGGGCCTATTTGCTGGATCGAGGTGAACACCTTGTGGGTGCCGAGTTGCGGTCCCTGGTACCGGTGAACCTGCGGCCACTCAACTTCAGCGAAGCGGCGGGGGTATCGGCTTCCATGGCCCCCATTGAGTTAGGCAACCGCTTTGGTCTGGTGCCCTTGTTGTTGCCCATCGGTATTGCGGATGTTCGGGAACGCGTGCTGGAGGTGCAGCAGCGCATGAATGAACTCAAGGGCGGCACCATGCCCACGGTTTCCATGGCGTTGCTGGGCGCGGCCGGTGTGGCGCCGCGCTTCGTGCAGCAGCAGATGCTGGGCACTTTGGCCAGCAAAGCCACTGCGGTGATGACCAACGTTCCTGGTCCGCAGACCACGCTTTATATGGCCGGCGCCGCACTCAGGCAGCTGATGTTCTGGGTGCCGCAGTCGGGCGACATCGGGGTGGGAGTCTCCGTGTTGTCTTACGACGGCGGCGTGCAGTTTGGTTTGATGACGGATCAAGCGCTATGTCGGCAACCCGAGGCCATCGTTGCGCACTTTGTTCCTGAATTTGAAGCCCTGGCGCACAGCGTGACCCCTACGGCACATAAGACGGCCAAAAAGACAACACGTACCCGTAAAAAGGCTCGTGCTGCTTAGGTGTTGCGCAAGTGTTGCTTGGGGCCGACAAAGACATGCTTTCGAATGGCCGGGGGCATTGCAGTCCTTTTTAATGGATTCAGTGGGGCGAATTGATGACTAAACTTGCCGGGCAATTTTTGGGAACGTGGGTTGCGCCCGTATTCATGGCGCCTTTTATTCGTGGCGGAGATCTGCTGTGAACAAGAATTTGTCTGCTCGGTATCAAGGTTCGCTTCGGGGTTTAACGGTCATGTGCGTCGCCATATTTTTGGCAGCATTGATGGCCAGTGCGCAAGAAGCCAGTGCACAAACGGTGCGCGTGAGCGTGGCCATGGATCCCTCGGATGGCGCCAGCGAGTTACTGACACTGGCGGTATCGAACGCACCCCTGGCGCGTCTGCTCAACGGCCGCGTCATCGTGCTGCCCCAGCGTGACCTCACCGATGCCATGCGTTCTTCGCGCACTCAGGAAAACGACGTCATCATTGCCCCAGCGCACGTTATTGCCTCAGCGTTGGCCCACGGTTATGAACTGGTGGCATCCAGCGGCGTGTTGACTAAATACGTATTGGTAGGTGAATCATCGCTGCGCAACGTGGGTGACCTGAAGAGCAAGCGCGCCTACTTTCCTTCGCAGGATTCTTTGCGCAGCTACGTGGCGCGCGGTCTGTTGACGCAAGCGGGATTGACACCACGTTCGCTGGGTAAGGTGACCTATGCCGAGACCAGTGGCGCTGGGCTGATGTCGGTGGCTGCCGGTATGGCCGATGCCACCGTGGCGCTTGAAGAAGAGTGGGATGCCTGGGTCAAAACCAACCCGCGCGGTGGACGCGTGCTGGCCTCTTCAGCCGCCTTGCCCTCTGGCGTGAGCGTGGTGGTCAAGAAAGATGCATCGCCCGCGCTGAAAAAAGCCGTGGTGCAATGGGTGACCAGCCCCGAGGGTTTGATTCCCGGTGTGCCGCGGCTGTTTGCCAATGGCGAAATTGCGCATTACGAATACGTGGCCAGTCTGGGCATCTTCACGCCCTCAGAGCTCAAGGGTGTGCAGCGCGTGACTGCCAAGCAGGCGTTGGAGCTGGCGAGCAAGGGCGCGCGCCTGATTGACGTTCGCTCCGAAAAAGAATTCAAACTGCGCTCGGCGCGGGGCGCCGTGAACGTTCCCTATGGCGAGAAGAGCCTCAAGGCCATTGACTTTGAGGGTCGCCTGGACAACTTCAGCGGCTTGGCCAAGCTCGGCGTGCCGCTTAACGACCCGGTGATTTTCTTCTGCAATGGCCCCGAGTGCTGGAAGTCGTACAAGGCCTCCTCCCTCGCGCGCGACGCGGGCTATACCCAGGTGTATTGGCTGCGTGGCGGTGTACCCGAGTGGGTGTCGCAGAAGCTGCCGACTGATCCCAGCTAGTGCAGTGCTTCGTCTATTCCGGCCCTTTTGGGTCAGCGAATTTGCCTCTGTGGCGAGGCGCGAACCACAGCGATACCCAGTGGTATCGCGCGGATTCGCAACGCTGCCACGGGGGCAAAGGCGCGACTCCAAAAGGGTCGGAATGGGCGAAGCACTGCACTAGGAGTCTGCGCGGTAGACGCGCGGCTCAAAAGACGCTTACAAACGAATCGAAGAAACGTCGCCCCGGCGCAGGCCGGGGCCCAATTTGAAACGCTGGCAATTGGGCCCCGGCCTGCGCCCTGTCTCTTGATCACATCTTTTCATCATGGATGT
>CAZZAD010000254.1:0-3627 GCA_964652055.1 uncultured Burkholderiaceae bacterium
ACCGCACTGAACTCGGACCAAGATGTGATCAAGAGACAGGGCGCAAGCCGGGGGCCAAGCCGATAACATGGCGGGCATGAACAACTTCCTCACCTCCCTATCCCAGCGCTGGAGCACCGCAAACTCATTGCTGTGCGTGGGCCTCGATCCTGACCCTTCCCGCTTTCCAGCCCATCTGCGCGAGCGCGACGATGCGCCCTTCGAGTTTTGTCGGCACATCGTGGACGCCACCGCCGATCTGGTGTGTGCCTTCAAACCGCAGATTGCGTACTTCTCCGCTTGCCGTGCAGAAGACCAGCTCGAAGCGCTAATTGCGCACATCCATGCCCATCACCCAGGCGTGCCGGTCATTCTGGATGCCAAGCGTGGCGACATCGGCTCGACCAGCGAGCAATACGCCCGCGAAGCCTTCGAGCGTTACAACGCCGATGCCGTCACCCTGCAGCCCTATCAGGGCATCGATGCTATTGCGCCCTACCTGGCCTACCCCGGACGCGGCGCCTTTGTCCTATGCCGCACCAGCAACGCAGGCGGCGACGCGCTGCAGATGCTGGATGTGGGCAAGGGTGAACGGCTGTACGAACGCGTCGCGCAACTCGCCGCACAACAGTGGAATAGCAGTGGTCAGTTGGGCTTGGTGGTTGGGGCCACCTACCCCACGGAACTGGCGCGCGTGCGTGCGCTGGTGGGCGATATGCCCCTGCTGGTACCTGGTGTAGGCGCGCAAGGCGGTGATGTGCAAGCCACCGTTAAAGCGGGTCAAACCGCAGCCGGTGCAGGTATGGTGATCAACTCATCGCGCGCGATTTTGTATGCCAGTCAGGGTGAAGACTTTGCCCAGCGCGCCCACGCAGTGGCCTTGAGCACGCGCGATCAGATCAACGCGTTTCGTAGCGCCAAGTAAATTAGCGCCACGGGCCTTGCGCTATCAGCGCCCGCCGGAAAGACCCGGGTGCATGTACGTATCAAAAGCCGAGAGCGCTGACGTTGGCGTCTCGATACGCGGACGGGTGTGCGGCGACATGCTCTGGATGTGATCGGGAATCAGACTGGCTGCAGCCATCTCCAACACAATGCGCACATGCATGGGCTGCAAGGGCTTGCGTAGTGCCATGGGGGGCATGGCGTCGCCATGCGCACGACGCGCCAGCGCCTCAGCATCGGCACCCAAACGAAACACCGCCAAATCATCGGGGTCATCACGACGCGGACCCCGCGCCATCAACAGTGCATGAAACGGGCGCTCATCGACCACTATCCACGGCAGCTGTGACGACGCGGCCCAGTTCACGATGGCGCGCAATGCACGCTCATCTTCATCGTCAAAAAAAACCAGCCCCAGGCGCAACGGAGGGGCCAACACAGGAAGCGTCATTGGTAAAAGAGGTAGTTTCATTACACGCACCAGACAAGCCACAACGCGTGGCAGACGGAACGAATGCTGTCATAGCAACG
Organism: uncultured Burkholderiaceae bacterium; assembly: GCA_964652055.1. Classification (GTDB taxonomy): domain Bacteria; phylum Pseudomonadota; class Gammaproteobacteria; order Burkholderiales; family Burkholderiaceae_F; genus CAZZAD01. The sequence continues at coordinate 1,456 of CAZZAD010000254.1, forward strand.
CATAACTCGCGTCCCGCGTGTCAGCGACAGCACGCTGCGCATAGGCGTTATTTAGTACGGACTAACGTACTTAACTCCTCACCGCGCACAATGAAATGCCAGGTAAATCTGCCATTCATCAACGTATTGAACTACTTGCGCGGATCCAGCCCGCGTGCCTCAAGGCGGGCCATCGCCGCCTCCAGTGCCAGACGCAAGGTGCGCTCCTGAACGGGGCGGGGAAGTAACAACGGAAGCTGCCGTCGATTTTGTGGTTTGCCACCGCCTACAAATTCGCTAGCCACACGCAGCACGGAAACATTTTCTGCGTCACTCTCGCGCGTACCGCGCGCCAGCAGCACCGCGTCGTACGGCGGTGTGGTCACCACCGTCCAGGGCACCTGGGCATCGGCCACCGCGCGCACCATGGCGGCGATATCGCTGGCCTCATAGTCACCAAAGCCCGCTAGCGTAAGCCGCAACGCGCTACGACGAAGCACGGGAGGTGCCATCAGCGCGGCCACCGGCTACTCGTGCCAGAGCAAGCGTTCATCAAACATCCTGCCGCTGCTCCAGCAGCGCAATCAGACCTTCCAGCGCAGCCAGCACCGACTGCGCGCGCACTGCGGCCCGGTCGCCTTCCAGACGACGCGTGGCCGTGCGCACCCAGGGTTGAGTCATGGCTGTAGCCGCCGGCCCTGTTGCAGGCACCGCCGCGGGAGCACGTTCCACACCGTCAGCCACACGGCGCCGGATGGCCCACGCAAAACACACCGTACCCACAGGCTTGTCGGGCGTGCCGCCGCCCGGCCCCGCAATGCCCGTCACCGCAATGGCCGCCTGCGCCGTGCTGTGCGTCAAGGCACCCAAGGCCATGGAGCGCGCCACCGGTTCACTGGCCGCGCCAAAGTCACGCAGGTACACAGGCGACACACCCAGCACCTGCACCTTGGATTCATTCGAGTACGTCACAAAGCCGCGCTCAAACCAGCTGGTGGCACCCGCCACACTGGTCACCGCATAGGCCACCCCCCCCGCGGTGCAGCTCTCGGCCGTAGCCAGCATCAGGCGCTGAGTACGTAGCAACGTGCCCAGACTCTCGGCACGCCGCACGATCAAAGCACCCAGGGAATCGTCGTTTTTCATATGCACCCGTTCCGGCCAGAAAGTTCAGCCCGTGAAGTACCGGTATCCGGCCACCCCAAAGGCAAAAAGCGCCAGCGTGTAAAGCGCCGCCAATAAATCGTCAACCATCACCCCCAAGCCATGCTTCAGACGCGTATCCAGCGCGCTTATGGGCGGCGGCTTGGTGACGTCGAACAACCGAAATACCGCAAACGCGCCCGCCTGCCACAGCCAGGGCTGCGCCACCGCATCGGGCAACAGCCAGAGCACCAACCAGATGGCCACCACCTCATCAATCACGATGTGCCCCGAGTCCGGCTGCCCAAGCGCCTGCCCCGTCACCTGCGCCGCCCAGGCCCCCAGTGCAAACGTGGCCACAATGACCACCGCCCACGCACTATCGGAAAGTAGCCGATCCAGCACCACAAACACCGCCCAACCGAAGAGCGTGCCCCAGGTGCCCGGCGCCACGCGGGGCAGGCCCGACCCCAAACCCAGCGCCAAAACGTAGGCCGGATGCGTCAGCATCCAGTGCAGACTGACTTGGGGTAAGGGTGCAGTGGGTGAGGTCATGAGCAAATCCAAAGGCGCGCGAGTGTGCCTATTTTTCGCAAGGCGCACCGCCCCGCAAATAAACCGCTTGAAATCAAACCAAGTGCCGTAACATCAGTCGGGCTTGGGGGCGACCTGGTTTCGACGTGGGTTGCGAAGCAGCGCAGGGCATGCCGAGGACCAGTGACCTCGTTAATCCATCTGGAACACTACAAACGCCAACGACGAGCGTTTCGCTCTAGCCGCCTAATACCGGCTGGACGCTGCACTAGATTGTCTCTGGTCTAGGTCGGGCAACCGACAGCAGCGTTATTCACAGAGGCTGATCACCGGTGGAGTTGCGACGCCGGTGCCGAGAATCAGCAACTGGCCTTGCATCGGCCTGCCGATTGGCTAAATGCAAGGTGAGACTCAAATAAACCGGCTACGCATGTAGAACTGTCTGTGGATCACTTACGGACGCGGGTTCAATTCCCGCCGCCTCCACCACTATTTGAAAAACCAACCGTTCTCGGT
>CAZZAD010000255.1:0-3611 GCA_964652055.1 uncultured Burkholderiaceae bacterium
AAGAACTTGTGGTGCTCATGCTGATCGTGTCCATCGGCATGGCGTTTGTGTTGGCCCTCCTGAACAAAGTGCTCGGGCTCAAATTGCTCTCGAACATGGCCGAGCGCGTGACCTTTGTCCTGATCCCTCCCCTTGCACTGATCTTTCTGGTGCTGGGCACGATCTTTATGGGCATCGCCACCCCCACTGAAGGCGGCGCCATGGGCGCAACGGGTGCGCTGCTGATGGCCTTGATGCGCAAGCGTCTGTCGTGGTCGTTGATGAAACAAGCCATGGACACCACCACGAAGCTCTCGTGCTTTGTGATGTTCATCCTGCTGGGCTCGACTGTGTTCAACCTCACGTTTCAGGGTGTCGATGGCGCCAAGTGGGTAGAACATCTGCTGATCAACCTGCCGGGAGGTCAGTTGGGCTTTCTGATCGTGGTAAACATTTTGGTGTTTGTGCTGGCGTTCTTCCTCGACTTCTTTGAACTCGCGTTCATCATCGTGCCGCTGCTGGGGCCGGTGGCCGACAAACTAGGCATCGACCTGATCTGGTTTGGCGTGTTGTTGGCCGTCAATATGCAGACCTCGTTCATGCACCCGCCCTTTGGCTTTGCGCTGTTCTATCTGCGCAGCGTGGCGCCGCTGGCCGATTACAAAGACCGCATCACCGGCAAGCTCACCGCCAAGGTGACCACAGGGCAGATTTACTGGGGCGCAGTGCCCTTCGTGGTCATACAAATCATCATGGTGGGTCTGGTGATCGCCTTCCCCGGACTGGTGACCGGCGCCTTCGATAAGGCGCAGAACATCAATCTGGACACCTTCAAGATTGAGATGCCCAGCGACCCCGGCATGCAACCCTCAGGAAACTCTTCCGAAGAAGATGACCCCATGGCGGCACTACGACGGTCGATCGAACAAGACAAAGGACAATAAAAAAGCCCCGCCTCGGCGGGGCTTTTTTATTTGGAAAGAAACGACTACAGCTTCTGCGCCTGCATGAAGTCGTCAAATCCCGCTTCTGCAAAGCGGAACCAGGTGACCTGTTCACTGCGGAACTTCACCCAGTCCTCAAACACTTTTTTCCAGTTGGCGTTCTTTTCCACCAGCTCGGCATAAACCTCATTGGCGGCCTTGAATGAAGCATCCAGCACGTCCTTGGGAAAGCGATGCAGCTTGGTACCGGAAGCCGCCAGGCGCTTGAGCGCAATGGGATTGCGCACGTCATAACGTGCCTGCATCACCACGTGTGCATGCGAGGCCGCCGCCTCAACGATGGCCTTGTACTCGGGCGTGAGCGCGGCCCAGGCTTTGTTGTTGACGTAGAGCACCAGCTGCGGGCCACCTTCCCACCAGCCCGGGTAGTAGTAATGCGGCGCCACCTTGTTGAAGCCCAGCTTCTCGTCGTCGTAGGGCCCCACCCACTCGGCGGCATCAATGGTGCCTTTTTCCAAAGCCGGATAAATCTCGCCACCAGGAATGTTCTGCGGCACCGCGCCGATGCGCGCCAACACCCGCCCGCCAAAGCCGCCGATGCGCATTTTCAAACCCTTGATGTCCGCCACCGACTTGATCTCTTTGCGAAACCACCCGCCCATCTGTGCCCCGGTGTTGCCCAGAGGGAAGTTGACGATGTTGTAGGCGCTATAGAACTCGCGCAGCAGTTTCAAACCATTGCCCTCGTACATCCACGCGCTTTGCTGGCGTGAGTTCAGACCAAAAGGAATGGCGCAATCAATGGCAAATGTCTCGTCTTTTCCAAAAAAGTAATAAGGCGCCGTATGCGCAGCTTCAACGGTGCCCTTCTCAATGGCATCGACCACGCCAAAGGCGGGCACCAGCTCATTGGCCGGATGCACGCTGATCTGAAAGCGTCCGCCCGTGGCATCGGACACTGCTTTGGAAAACACATCCGCACCGCCGTAAATCGTGTCCAGCGATTTGGGGAAACTCGATGCCAAACGCCAACGAATCTGCGTCTGGGCATGAACAATCGCGGGGGCGGCGATCGCTGCGGCAGCCACGCCTGCACTCGCAGTGGCCTTGGCCATAAAGGAACGACGTTGCATGTGATCTCCTGAGTGAGGGTGGGACGGAACGCTGAAGCAACTGCTCAATTCTGTAGGCGGGCCATTCTCACCTAAAAAATTACTGTCCCCCTACCGCCATGCGGTCGAGCAGGATGGAGCCCGTGGTGCGCGAGCCACGCACGATCTCATCGGCCCCCACCGCAACGATGCCGGCGTACATCTGCCGCAGGTTGCCCGCAATGGTGATTTCCTCCACCGGGTAAGCAATCTGGCCGCCCTGCACCCAGTAGCCCGAGGCACCGCGCGAGTAATCACCGGTCACCGGGTTCACACCCTGCCCGATCAGTTCAGTCACCAGCAGGCCCGTTCCCAGTTTGCGCAGCATGGCCTCGAAATGGTCACCGGGTTGAGTCAGCCGGGAACGTAGGCGCAGGTTGTGCGCGCCCCCCGCATTGCCCGTGGTTTTCATTTTCAGCTTGCGCGCGGAATAACTCGACAGGAAGTAACCGCGCAACACGCCCTCGGCCACCACCTTGCGCTGCATGCCGCGCACACCTTCTTCATCAAATGGGCTCGAACCTTGAGCGCGCGGGATGAACGGGTCTTCTTCAATGTCGATGTGCGCTGAGAAAAGCGGCTTATCGAGCGCATCGTCCAGAAACGAGGTCTTGCGATATAGCGACCCGCCGCTGGCCGCCTGCACAAAGCTGCCCATCAAGCCACAGGCCAGCGGCGCCTCAAACAGCACGGGGAACGATCCACTGGCCACGCGTCGCGCCGACAGCCGCGCGAGCGCACGCTGCGCGGCGTATCGACCAATGGCTTCGGGCGCGGCCAGTTCGGTGGGCACGCGTGAGGCGCTGTACCAGTCATCGCGTTGCATACCGCTGGCGTCTTTGGCAATGGGCGTGACCGACATGCTGTGGCGCGAATACGGATACCCCGCCATAAAGCCGCGCGTATGGGCCATCACAAAGTGACCCGCGGAGGTGTACACGTTGGCCCCTTCGGAATTGACCACGTTCTTGCTGACATCAAACGCGGCTTGTTCGCAGCGGCGCGCCAGCGCTATGGCGGTTTCGGTATCCAGCGCCCAGGGATGAAACAGATCCAGATCACGCGGCCTGCGCTCCAGATCGTCTTCGTCAGGCAACCCCGCACAGTCATCGGGCGCGGTAAAGCGCGCAATGTTGTAGGCCGCCTCTACCGCCTGGCGCACAGAAGCGGGCAATAGATCGGACGTCGATGCATGTCCGCGCCGCTGGCCCAGGTAGACGGTCACACCCAAACCTTTGTCGCGCGTGTGCTCAATGGTTTCCACTTCCATCTTGCGTGTGGTCACTGAAAGGCCGGTGGATTCGCTGATCTCCGCCGCGGCATCCGTCGCCCCCAGTGATTTGGCATGCGCCAGTGCGTCGGCCGCAATGGTCTGAAGCACGGTGGAGGACAGATGAAACAGATCAGATGCGGACATGAGCGGCGCCAGGGAAGATGGGCTGGCTATCATAGTTGCGAGTGTGAAGCAGCTGATATTGAGTCCCCTCCCCTTCAAGGGGAGGTTGATATTGAGTCCCCTCCCCTTCAAGGGGAGGGT
>CAZZAD010000256.1:0-3598 GCA_964652055.1 uncultured Burkholderiaceae bacterium
TACCACGTGGTCGCCTATGACTTCGGCGTCAAACGCAACATCCTGCGTCTGCTCGCCGCGCGCGGCTGCCGCATCACCGTCGTGCCCGCACAAACCCCCGCGGCCGAAGTCATCAAACTCAAACCCGACGGCGTTTTTCTCTCCAACGGCCCGGGCGATCCTGAGCCGTGCGACTACGCCATCGCCGCTGCACGCGAGCTGATTGAAAAGGGCTACCCCACCTTCGGCATCTGCTTGGGGCACCAGATCATGGGCCTGGCCTCGGGCGGTAAAACCTTGAAGATGAAGTTCGGCCATCACGGCGCTAACCATCCCGTGCAAGACCTGGAAACCGGCAAGGTGCTCATCACCTCGCAAAACCACGGCTTTGCCGTGGACCCCCAGTCCTTGCCCAGCAACTGCAAGGTGACCCACGTCTCCCTCTTCGACAACAGCCTGCAAGGCTTCGCCCGCACCGACAAACCCGCCTTCTGCTTCCAGGGCCACCCCGAAGCCAGCCCCGGACCGCATGACATTGAGTATTTGTTTGAGCGGTTTGTGGGGTTGATGGGGGCGCGTGCGTGAAATATCTCGCTTTAGTAGGCGCAATTTGTCTGGCAGGTGTGCCGCAAATATCCGCTGCTCAGGCGTATAGCGACTGCAAGCAGGCGGGAGGCAAGTATGGTGATTGCCGCCCACCGGACGTGGGTCCATGGGAGAGTTATGGAATTCTTCGGGCGCCTGGAATGCCCTATGGAGTATGCGGTGGGCCGTTTATTTCCGAGCAAGCGGCAGTTGACTGCGCCAAACCCTATGTTGATGCCGCATATCCAGTGGGTTCATCGTGGCCTACGTTATGCACAAAAACTTGGTATTCGCCATCAGATTCGTGGAAGTTATATAACCCAAAATACTATGGTTGGACACTAAGCGAGGTACGAGACTCGCTTCGTTTTGACTATACGGGGCATATCAACGGGCAAGCGGACTGCAGTCCAGTTGAAACGGACCGAATTGCGATCGTTCGTACTAGGCGTGTGAGGTGTCCAGCAACGCACCCATACTGGGTATTTGAGCCCGATGGTCTTCAGGCCATTTGTTATCGCCTTGCTCCGGAGCTTGAGCCCTCGCAGTGTGTGAGGCCAGTAGTGGCAAACCCGGTGATGGTCACAGACCGGTCTAAGGTATTACGTCAAGTTGACTACGCACCAAATTCAGGGAGCCTGCTCCGTTTTGAGCGGTTGTACTTAAGTGTTCGGGCGCTGTCGGGTGAATCGGTAGCAAGCGGATGGGGTTCACGCTGGAAGTCAAACTACGACCGCTCAATCTCTGTCAATACAAAAGTGTCGCCGCCGATCGCTCTCCACATAGATGAGAACGAAAGCATGGCCGCTTTCAAAAAACAAGGTTCAGCCTGGATTGCATCGGGTGGCAGCGTCGGAATCCTCAAGGAATTACTTGATCTGAACGGGTTGCGTACGGGTTGGCGGTATATCAGCGGTGTGGCGGCTGAGGAATTTGATGCAAGTGGACGCTTAGTGGCAGTCGTACATGCCGATGGAAAGTTTCTTGGGCTTACGTATTGGCCCAGTGGGGATGTTGCGTCAATAACGGATAATTTTGGTCGAGCCCTCAACTTCTCAGTTGCCACGGATTCGGTGGACGGTAGAAAGTATGCGGGAACAATGGTCGATCCGAGCGGCCACCCCACTAGATATTTTTTTGATGATGCTAGTGATGGAGGGCCAAGTTCCGATGGCATAAAAGCGTTCGATTTAACTAAAGTGGTTTTCCCCGATGGACAGTCGAAGCGCTACCAATATTCCGAGTTGAATCAGTTTGTAAGTTCTTCTGGGTCAACGATGCCACCCGCTTTCAGTTTGTTGACGGGCGTGATGGATGAGACGGGTCAGCGATATTCCTCTTACACATACGACTCGGGTGCGCGTGTAGTCACCAGTGAACTGGTGGGCGGGGTAAACCGATACACCTTCGCGTCTGGTGTTAGTCAGGACAACGTCGTTGTGACAGATCCATTAGGCACTGTAAGAACCTATTGGATGCTTTGGCAGCGTGTTAGCCACGTGGATCAGCCTGCAGGTGCCGGTAGCGGCCCTTGTGCTCAGTCAAACGCGTTTGATTTGAGTTCGGGTTTGGTGACCGAGCGCTCTGATTTCAACGGGGTCAAGACGTGTTACGCATATGACGTTGCAAGAAAGCTAGTGACCAAACGCGTCGAGGGCCTGAATAGTTCTGCCTCTTGCAGCGCGGCCCTGACCAGTCCTCCCGTGGCCGACACCACCCGCGTCATCACCACCGACTGGCACCCCGACTGGCGTCTGGAAGTGCGCCGCGCGGAGCCCAAGCGCATCACCACGTGGGTTTACAACGGCTACGGCGCAGTGTGTGCACCGGCCGATGCGCTGGTCGATGGCAAACCCATTGCCGTGGTTTGCAGCAAGACCGAACAAGCCACCACGGATGAGACCGGCGCCCTGGGCTTTACCGGAGCGGCCAGTGGCAGCGCCCGCACCTGGACGTACACCTATAACCGCTGGGGCCAGATGCTCGCCAGCAATGGCCCGCGCAGTGATGTGGTGGACACCACCACCTATGAGTACTACCCCGACACGCAGCCCAACTGGACGATGGGCGATCTGAAGCAAACCACCAACGCGGCGGGCCATGTCACGCGCTTCACGCAATACAACCGTCACGGTCAGGTGCTTCAGCGCATTGACCCCAATGGGCTCGTCACTCAGTACACCTACGACCTGCGTCAGCGCTTGACCAGCATCACCACGGGGGATGAACAAACCCGTTACGACTACGACCCGGTGGGCAATCTCAAGAAAATCACCCTGCCTGATGGCGGCTTCATCGCCTACACCTACGACGCGGCGCATCGGCTGATTCAGGTGGACGACCACAAGGGCAACAAAGTGGTCTACACGCTGGACGCCATGGGCAACCGTATCAATGAGAAAGCCACAGACCCGAGCGGCGCCTTGGTGCGCAATCTGAGCCGGGCGATGGATGCACTGAACCGAGTGCAGCAAGTGGTGGGGGAGTGAGATGAAAAACGCCGACAGAAAACAAAAGTTCGGAGCCCATAGCTCCGTCGCCCCGGCGCAGGCCGGGGCCCAATTAACGGGCGCTGCAAATTGGACCCCGGCCTGCGCCGGGGCGACGACGCGTTACATCGCACGCTTTATTTCTAGCGTCGTTCTAGCCCTATGCGCCGCAACCGCCTCAGCCCAACTCCGCCCCACCCAAACCTTTGAATACGACCCCGTCGGCAACCTCACTAAATCCACCGACGCCCTGGGCCGCAGCACCCAGCAAACCTACGACCTGCTGAGCCGCCCGCGCCTCACCACCCAAACCACCCCTGTGGTCGGTGGCCCCAGCCCCGCCATCAAGACCGACTACAACCCCGCCGGGCATCTCACCACCGTCACCGACCCACGCAGCCTGGCCACGAAATACACCACCACGGGCCTGGGTGACCTCACCCAACAGGTCTCCCCCGACACCGGCACCACCGCTTTCACCTTCGATATTTCCGGCAACCTGCAAACCCGGCGCGATGCCCGCGGCAAGACCACCACCTATACCT
>CAZZAD010000257.1:0-3590 GCA_964652055.1 uncultured Burkholderiaceae bacterium
GTTACCCCAAGGCCAATGAACTCGACTACATGCAGGGTGATGCCGTGGCGGGTTACAAGGGTACCTGTGCGCTGACCAGCATTGCCAACCTCATGACGCAGGCTAATACCCCGACCACCGAAGCTCAGGTCGTCAATCTGGCCATCCAGAACAATTGGGCCGTCACCAACAGCACGGCGACCGACTATCAGCGCGGTGGCTCGAACTACATCGGGCAGCAGGCCATCCTCAATAGCTACGGCATTGCCAACACCCTGCTCGCAGGTTACAACCCGGAAGCCATTGCCAACCTCGTTCAGAGTGGCCGCGGCGTCATCATTGGCCTGAATGCCGGCAAACTGTGGAATGATGCCAACTACAACGATGCCGGAGGCGTGAACCACGTCGTCACCATCACCGGCGCGGTGCGTGATGCATCGACCGGGGCACTGACGGGCTTTTACATTGCCGACTCGGGTCGCCAGCTCGTTTCTGACATGACGCGTTATCTGAGCCTTGCCGACTTCCAGGCGGCGGCCAATGTGCCCAATGCCTATGCCATCTACACCACCCAGGCCTTGAAGTTGTGGAATGAAGACATTAACGGCACCGGTAACAGTCTGGACAACACCCTGATTGGTAACCGGGGTAACAACGTGCTGTTCGGCGCAGCCGGTACCGACACCCTCGTTGGTAGCCAGGGCAACGACACCTACCTCATGCAGCGCGGGCAGGGCAATGACACCATTGTGGATACCGATACCACCATTGGCAACAACGACATCATCAGTCTGGCGTCTGACATTACCTCTGACCAGCTGTGGTTCAGCCATGTGGGCAATGACCTGAAGATCAGCGTCATGGGTACGAGCGACAGCTACACCGTCAAAGACTGGTACTCGGGCGCGGCAAACCAGGTCGAGAGCATCAAGGCAGCCAACGGCAAGGTGCTTTCCAACGCCAACGTCGACAAACTGGTGCAGGCCATGAGCGGGCTATCAGCCCCGGTGGCGGGCACGATGAGCCTGCCGACCAACTACCAGGCCACGCTCAATCCGGTCATTGCGGCCACCTGGCAGTAACTGACTGATCTCCTTGGAGGCCGGGCGATTGACTGCCCGGCTTGTCGGCACCTTCGGGTGCCGGTTTTTTTAGGGGGTTCCCCACGACAGGGGGCGTTTCGCAAAATGGGTTGTTAAAGACCGGTTTCAAGTGGAGGCACCGGCCCCTTGCGGGGCGCTGCTTGGTTATAAAAGTGGGGTTGGCCACAGAATGGCTATCACCACCATCAAGATGATGTATTTTATTGCTGCTCCTTTCCGGTCCTAAAAAGCGACCGCCAAGGAGATGTAAAAAAAGAAATAAATGTAAATTGGGGCGCAAAAAGTTTCGCGTGCGAAACTGCTCATAACAGGTGTTATGTAACGGGGACATTGACGCTTAACTACTAACCGGCTACCTTCTAGTTATATCGCGGCTGAGAGAAAGCAACTGAAGGAATGCTGGTTATGCAAACAATGACGCTGGAGCAATTACGCGCCACCACAGACGCCGGGGGTGTGTTGGGGGTGACGCTCAAAGCGCAGGGCGGTGCGTTCTATGTGAACATCGAGACGCGCCGGGGTGAGGCGTTATTTGTCAGTACCCGAGAAAAGAAGCCGCGCAAGTTTATCGATCCGCGTAAGGCCATGCTGCTGTTGCGCGAGATTGGGCTACGCACCATGCGGATCAACGCCGAGCAATGGAGGCCGGAAGAGATCGAGTTTGAGAAGCGGCAGCGGCCAGACTCTGCGGAGCTTCTTAAGAAGAAACACCAGGCAGCGGACTACGATACGTGGTTTCGTAATCAGGTTGAGGGAGCCTTGGCCAAGGCCGATTCGCCGGAGGCCGTCTGGGTATCTTCAGATGCGATGAAATCGCGTAGTGAGGGCTTTAGGCAGAAGTGGCGGGATGAAGCCAAGGCGAAAGGTTTGGCGTGATTGTGCAGTGGCTGCTGGAGGCCAGCCGACAGCGATATGACCAACTCGACTACATCGCCCAAGAAAACCCGATAGCCGCGATCCGGCTCGATGAAGAGATCGAGGCGCAAACCGAATCATTGGTACAAAATCCAGAAATTGGGCGTGATGGGCGCGTGGCCGGCACGCAGGAACTGGTGATCGCACGAACGCCATTCCTGGCGGTGTACCGGATTGCGTCAGGTCAGATCCAGATTCTTAACCTGCTGCACACTTCGCAGCAGTGGCCTTGATGCTGCAAGGAATCTTTTGGATGCCGTGTCACAGTCAAAACAACATCCAAACGGCATTTAATAACAGTTAATTGGCGGTTATCGGCATGCAAACAGCCCAAACGGGGAATATCCCGCTAGAAATGGAAATGGCCGCTATCCGCCCGACCGCTCTCGCTACTGCTCTGCGCACCCGTTGGCGTTGCAAACAACCACGCAGGCATGTTGCCTCTTGCATAAATTGAAAGCTCCGCGAAAAGCGGCGTCGAATTCTGCGTCACATGTCGGTGTAAGAACCTTTGCGCCGGGGGTAACTCCGAAAGACCAATGGCGAGGGGCAATCTCCCTCAATGCAGGTGCCAGCTTCGCTTCAATGTACCGAAGACGCGCAATTCCGAGATCTATATCTTTCTTCTGAGGGTAGTAAAAAGTGTAATAGTCGCTCACGGACTTTGCCTCAGCCGCCGTCACAATGGAAAACGCAAGAGATTCAAGTGGCGCGCTTGGAGAATTCTAGTGCGTTCTTTAGCGCGGCCTCACCGTCTTTGGATAGGACTGCGCTATCTCCTTCAAAGGTAATACAAGCCTGAATGGTCGGCGGAATCAGGGCAACAGTAGCTTCGGCGCTTCCTGCGCAGAAACAGGGGATGAGAGACAGGATAGGAACTAGAGATCTTATCAATGTCATAGGCTAATAATTGGGCCTCTTGGATATGTTCACACTTGGGTGAACACCGCTTTCGCGGCGGGACTGCCGCACGGCTTTTGCCGCCCCATTCATACGACAACGGTCTAACTATACCTAGAAATCAATGAGATTTCACGGTTACAACAGGGCTTTGCTGCAAAGTTTTTGCATGGTGCTATAGTATCAAAATATACTTGTTGTAGCATTAAAGAGGGGTTCAAACATGATTGTTACGGTAGGAAACACCAAGGGCGGGGTTGGTAAAACGACTATCGCCTTGAATCTGGCCATCATGCGGGCATTGGCTGGGAAAGACGTTTGGATGGTCGATGGCGACAGGCAGGGGACTGCGCAAACCGCCTTAACAATTCGAGCAGAGAGTGGACGTATGCCGATGGTCGCTTGTTCCGTATATTCGGACGGAGCAACGCTGCGTTCACAAGTGCAACAGCAAAAAGACAAGTACGACGATATCGTGATCGATGTAGGTGGCCGAGACAGTACCGCGCTACGAGCTGCGCTTGCCCTGTCTGATTTATTGGTCGTTCCTTTTTCACCGCGTTCTTTGGATGTATGGGCGTTGGCCGATATATCGAACCTGATAGCAGAAGCACGCTCGATGCGTGATGGGCTACGAGCTGTGGCCATCCTCAACAATGCGGACACACAGGGATCGGACAACAAAGATGCAAT
>CAZZAD010000258.1:0-335 GCA_964652055.1 uncultured Burkholderiaceae bacterium
ACCTTGATCTAGTGATCTGCATTACCGAAGGCATTCCCGTTCGCGACATGATGGTGGTGCGCGACAAAATGCGTAAACAAAACCGCAAGACGCTGCTGCTGGGCCCCAACTGCCCCGGCGTCATCACCCCCGAAGAACTCAAGATCGGCATCATGCCGGGGCACATTCACCGCAAAGGCCGCATTGGGGTGGTGTCGCGCTCGGGCACGCTCACCTATGAAGCCGTGGCGCAGCTCACTGAGCTGGGCCTGGGCCAGTCGAGCGGCGTGGGCATCGGTGGCGATCCCGTCAGCGGCCTCAAGCACATCGAGGTGCGCCGACGTTGCAACCATGGT
>CAZZAD010000258.1:345-3589 GCA_964652055.1 uncultured Burkholderiaceae bacterium
CACGCTGACCGCCTCGGTCGCCGACCCGGCCTCGGCCACCTGGAATCCCAGGGTCTCCAGCGTGTCGACCGTGACCATGCGGATCAGGGCCTCGTCCTCGACCACGAGCACGCAGGGCGGCTCGCCCGCCTTAGGCGCCGCGTTCGCCGATGCGGCCGGTTCCGCCGGCGTCGCCGGAGGTTTCGGCGCGGGCGGCACCGATGGAGAAGCCGCGGCTGAATGGGGCAAAGGCAACATGAAAAAACCGGTGGTCGGTTTCATTGCCGGCGTGACCGCCCCCGAGGGAAAACGAATGGGCCATGCGGGCGCCATCATCTCGGGTGGCAAAGGCACGGCCCAGGAAAAACTGGCCGTCATGGAAGCCTGCGGCATCCGTACCACCAAAAACCCCTCTGAGCTGGGCAAGCTTCTTAAAGCGGCGCTGTAGTGCTGTAGTTTTGGCCTCCGCCCCTTCCAGGGGGGGGTATGGGGTTCCCTCCCTTTCAAGCGGAGGTTGATATTGAGTTGCCTCCGCTTCAAGGGGAGGTTGATATTGAGTCCCCTCCCCTTCAAGGGGAGGGTCAGGGTGGGGATGGGGTTGCGACGAACAGCCGCACCGCAAACATCCAACCGACACATTCCTCCCCAAGAAGGGCGGGGGCTACTGAACAGGAGATCTCGCGATGATGCATTGGCTGATGGCCCTCGAATGGGATGCCATCCTTCAGATCATCATCATCGACATCCTGTTGGGTGGCGATAACGCCGTCATCATTGCGCTGGCCTGCCGTGGTCTGCCTCCCAAGCTGCGCAAGCAGGGCATTTTCTGGGGTTCGGCGGGCGCCATCATCCTGCGGGTCATTCTGATCAGCGTGGCCATGCAATTGCTGGGCATTCCCTGGCTCAAGCTGATCGGCGGCGTACTGCTGGTCTGGATTGGCGTCAAGCTGCTGCTGCCGGTGGGCGAGGGGGACGAACACGCCAAAGTCACCGCCAATGACAAGCTATGGGCTGCCATCCGCACCATCATCGTGGCCGACTTTGTCATGAGCCTGGATAACGTCATCGCCATTGCCGGAGCGGCCCAGACCGCTGACCCGTCTCAGCGCACGGGCCTGATTATTTTTGGCTTGCTCGTGAGCGTGCCCTTCATTGTGTTTGGCAGCCAGATCATTCTGAAACTGCTTGACCGCTTTCCCATCATCATCACGCTCGGCGGTGGCTTGCTGGGCTGGATTGCCGGCGGCCTGGTGGTGGCTGATCCCGCAGCGCTTGCTTACGTGCCCACCCATCCCTACACCGTCACCATCGCGTCATTGATGGGCGCCGTGTTGGTCATTGCCATTGCAAAACTATTGGGCTTGCGTCAAGCGCGGCTGCGACACCATGGATGAATCTGCTGATACACCCCAGGTGCCTGCGTCCGATGCGTCGGACTCCAAAGTACCCATGGCGGGAAGTTGCGACTTTGTCCTGCATACCCACGTCGGTCTGGTGCGTCCGCTCAATGAAGACGCGATTGGCGCCGCCCCCGCGGCTGGCGTGTACATCCTGGCCGATGGCCTGGGCGGCTACAACGCCGGCGAAATCGCCAGCACCATGGCGGTGTCCTCCCTGCTCAATGACCTGACTCAAACCTACGAGCAGGCCTGCCTGAGCCAGGCCCTGTTTGATCCCGCACGCGTACTGCGCGAAACCCTCATCGCCATGAACGGCAACATCTATCGCGCGGCGTTACACAGCAGTGCGTTTGAAGGCATGGCCACCACCATCGTCGTGGCCTGGCTCATAGGCGACACCCTGTGGGTGGCGCACGCCGGAGATTCGCGCCTGTACCGGCACCGCGACGGGCAGCTTGAACAACTCACCCGCGACCATTCGTTCTCACAAGAACTGCTCGACGCCGGCATGGTCACCGAAGAAGAAGCGCGCCTGCTGCCCGCCAAAAGCCTGGTCACCCGCGCCCTGGGCGCCGCGCCCGACATTGAACCCGAAGTCAACCTCTACGACGCCAAAGCCGGTGACCTGCTCCTGCTGTGCTCCGACGGTCTGACCGAAATGGTCACCCATTACGAAATCGATGGTCTGGTGGCCATGCACGCCGACGGGCTCGACCACGTGGCGCATCACCTCGTCGACATGGCCAATGAAGCCGGCGGGCGCGACAACATCTCCGTCGTGCTCATCCGCGTGGGCGAAATCCACGCGCAACACGCTGTCGGTCAGGAACCTGCCCAGGCAATCGAGGGTAGTGAAGGCAGTGTCACGCGGGCCGTCCCCCCCCTAAATACGGATGCCTCAGAGCCGGATACCTTGCTGCCCCCAGAATCCGGGATTCACCTGCAGCAATGGCATGACCCCGACTACAGTTCGGACTTCCTTGTCCAACCCGTCCTCTGATCCGTGCCCCCCGACTCCAACACCCCGCCACGCCCGGAAGCCACCATGCCCAAGCTAGAACTCAGTCTTGATGGCGTCGTCCTGCGTGAAGTCGCCCTGTCCAAAGAGCGCACCACCATCGGCCGCCGCTCGCACAACGACGTGGTGATCGACAACCTGGCCGTCAGTGGCGAACACGCCGTCATCTTCACCTCTGGCGCCGACACCTATCTTGAAGACCTGGGCTCCACCAACGGCACCACCATCAACGGCCAACCCATAAAAAAACATCGCCTGCAAAACGGCGACGTCATTGAAGTGGGCAAATACCGCCTGCGTTACCTGGCCGAAGGCGCCGCACCCGGAGGGGAAGTCGATATCGACACCTCACAACCCCTGCGCCGCGAGTTCTACGGCCCCGGCCCCGCCACCATCCAGGTGCGCCTGCCCGGCGGTGGTGGTGTCGACGAACCCCAAGGCACCTCGGCCGTCATCAAAATCATGTCGGGCGCCAACGCCGGGCGCGAGCTGGCCCTGGTCAAAGCCCTCACCACCGTCGGCCGTCCTGGTCACCAGGTCGCCGTCATCACCCGCCGCCCCACGGGTTATTTCATCGCCCATGTGGAAGGTGAAATCTTCCCCAGCGTCAACGGCGTGAGCCTGGGCTCCGCCGCGCATCCGCTCAAGGACAAAGACGTCATTGAACTGGCGGGGGTGAAGATGGAGTTTGTTAACCCCGGGATGGGGTAGGGCTTCTTGGGTTGGAAGCTGTCGCCCCGGCGCAGGTCTGTCTCTTGATCACATCTCGGCCTTGTCTTTGTTCCCTCCCCTTCAAGGGGAGCAACTGTGATCCAAGTCACGCGGTTTGTGCATGTGTTTCTGGGTT
>CAZZAD010000259.1:0-3569 GCA_964652055.1 uncultured Burkholderiaceae bacterium
CCTCCCCTTGAAGGGGAGGGAACTCAACATCAACCTCCCCTTGAAGGGGAGGGAATTCAATATCAACCCCCCCTTGAAGGAGGGGGAGCTCGGTTACCTTACTTCGTAAACGCCATACTCAGGGACGCGCGAGATGTTCACCAGCGTCTTCATCCACGGGCGCTCGCAATCGCCGTACTGTGCGCGCTCGCTCGGGCCCCAGAAGATGTGCGTCACGCCCAGGCGTTTGGCCACATCCAGCCAGTGTTCTTCGCCCTTCATAATCGCTTGCAGGCCATTCATCGTTTCTTGCCCATGTATGCCGTGTGACCACACATGCCCGTCATAACCATGAACTCTGAAGCGCCCCCAAAACGTCAGCGCATGTTGGTGACTGGTGCCCGAAGCAAACACAGCATTGATACCCGTGTCTTTGAGCGCTTCTTGCGTTGCGGCCAGATCTGCATCTTGATAAACGCGAACTCCGGTGCGCTCGGGTGAGGCTAGCGATCCGTAAACAATCATCACGCCTGGCAAAAAGAGAACAGCGAACACCAGCGCTTTGAGGCCGCCTGCCCAGACCTGCCCAAGTTTTTGATCAAGAACGACATACGCCAATCGCAGATAGAGCAGATACGGCCAGATGAGCACCTTGATGTTGTCCCACGGCCAGGGTGCGAGCATGAGATTGAAGAACAGGACAAACAGTGCCGTGGCACCCAAGAACTCAACCCAAAGGGCGCGACGTTCCACCGCGGAGTACTCGCGCGATTTGTAAATTGCAAAAGCAATCGCCAGGGGTAGCAGTAACCAGACACCAAAATTGTTTACTAAAAAAGAAAGCAGCTCGCCTTCTTTGGCGGTCCATCCCCACTGGATGTGTGCGACTGAAGCCTTTCTGAACCCGTCGGTCGAATGCCAGAGGGCGAGCGTTGCGGGCAAATACGCAATGAGCGCCATGGGTGAGGTGAGCAGCTGTTTCACGCCCCGCAGGCCCATTTCTCTGGCGGCGTAAAGCGCCATGCACAGGCTCACCGCGACAAAACTATGGAGGTGAAACAGGGGCAAGAACCCCCATGCCAGACCCAGGGCAGTTTTTTGCGTGGGGGTGAGTTTTGTGCCCGCGCTCGAATACTCGCGCAGCGTGCCCAGCAACAGCAGCAGACCCACAGGCAGTGCCAGCAGCATCCCACGCTGAGTGATGAACACGGCCAGAAA
The DNA here is from genome assembly GCA_964652055.1 of uncultured Burkholderiaceae bacterium. Lineage (GTDB taxonomy): Bacteria > Pseudomonadota > Gammaproteobacteria > Burkholderiales > Burkholderiaceae_F > CAZZAD01. Next base: position 1,198 of record CAZZAD010000259.1, read on the forward strand.
CAAACTTTTCCATTCAGTGGTTTCTTGCGGGGTGAGTGCCGCGCCGTGCATCAACGCAGACCAGGCGACCAACCCGCTATTAAAGAAAAAACCACCCATGGCCCAGCCGCCACCAAACTTCTTGAGCAAGGCCAGACTGGCCAGCGTTGCAATCACGCCCGTCAATAAAAGATGGCCCGATAGCGGAATGCCGATCTTCTCAAGCAGACTATTAAAAAGATCCATGCCGTAGGGGTAGCGCAGGGGTTCGGCGGCATAAATGGCGTTCATTGGCGGAAAGTCGATGCCCTGACTAAGGCCACGGATGTAATTGATGTGCATCGGCAAATCGCCGAAGTTGTTTGCGCTGAGCGTGGACAGCCCATGGTCTGCGGGATAGATCATCCACATGAAGTGGCGAAAGCTCGCATAGACCACGAGTGCGATCAGGATGATGTCAATTTTGTTGGGGGCCTCGGGTGCGAAGTCGCCAAAATTCCCAGCGAGGCGACGGCCCAGCAGTACACCCAACAACAGACTGCACGCCGCAATCCACACGTTTAGGCCACCCCACGTCCACGAAAAAACAAACGCCAGGACGGTGGAAATCATCGTAAAAAACAGCCAGAAAGGCGCGTTCATTGGGCGGCACCTTCCCTCTTGGGGCCCACGAGCTCGGTATCCGCAGGAACGAGGCCCAGAAAATGTTCGTACTTCAGGTACGCCGATCCCGCGCCATAGGCATCGCGAATCTGAAAGGGGCGGCGCCAGTACCGGCCCGTCAGTTGGGCTTCGACGAAAGGGCGCATGGCATCGTCGATGGTGATGACGTCGGCATCGGCGATGGGGGCGCCTTCGGGCCCTCGAAAACTCACATCAATGAACTTTGTCAGGGTGTAGGGCATAGGCCACGAGTCCTGATTCAGGACCAGAACTTTCATCGACAACAAGCTGGGTCGTCTTTCGACTGCCTTGTGCAGATCTTCCATCAGGGTTCTGAACTGCACGGTCGATTGCACGTAGACATAAGGTTCAGCTGGATTTGCATAGTCGTGAAAGGTCAGCCGCAGCATGGCGTCCGCACTGGTCGCGGCAGCGAAGATGAGAACCAACCGCGCTGCCCAGCGTTTCAAAAAACCATTCGATATCTGCAACGCAAGGCCGGCCACAAAAAACAGGGGCCACAAGATGTTCATGATGAGCCACGGCGTTTTGTATGCAATCAGGCTATAGGCCAACCAGGTGCCGAAGCCCGTGAGCGCCATGATTCGCACGCGCCGATCGCCAAACCAGAACACGATGGGCACGCTTGCCAGCGCAAGCAACGCAGGCCATTCGTACCGCGTCATGAGCGTTAACCAGTAGGTAAATTCCTTTTCGTGGCCGCTGGCGCCCGTCCCTGTTTTAGTCCAGAACGCAAAAGCGCGAACCATGTCGATGGCCCCAGCGCCATGCATGAAAAACCCAGTAAACAAGGCCAGTGCGGCCGCAATGCCCGCGGCAAGAATCAGGACGATTTCTGATTTGCTGGCTTGTGTTGGAGTGCGTTCGCCCTCAGGCGTTTGTATTTTTGTAGGGCGAATGTGAGTTTCAAAAATATGCACGCCAGCCCAGGCAATGAGCCAGGTGCCAAAAAATATAAAAAACGTTTCTTTAACGGTGAAGGCGCCGATCACGCCGGTGGTCATCAGGAGGAGGGCCTTGCGACTCTTTTCTTCTTTCCAGAGATACCAGCCGTAGACGAACAAGATTTGCAAGAAGATGAAAAGCGTTTCGTGAATGGCGTATCGCGAATAAAAAACGAACGCGGTGCTCAACGCCATGAGCGCTGCTGCCCATAGGGCCGCACTGCCGAAGAAGCGGCGGAATTGCAGGATGAGAATGATCGTGGCCGTTGAAATCAAGCCATTGGCAAAGCGGTAACCCCAAATGCCCCAACCAAAGAGGGCCTCAGCGAGCTGCAGAAAATAAAAGTACAGCGGCCCGTGGAAGTTGCTGGGGTCATACGTGTAGTAACCCGTCTTCCACATTTGGGCGACAAAGTTGCCGTTGATGCCTTCATCGAAATGAACGGGCTTGATCTCAAGGTTCAGCGACCGCAGCAAAAGTGCAAGACCGACCATGGCGATGGCACTGATTTGCCAGGGTCTGATATTTGATACCCAAAGCCGGAATCGACGATTGAAACGTGCGGCTCCTGATATCCAGATGGGCGGCTTGGATTTATTGAGATTTCCGTAATTCATGACATCGGTTCGGCGGTGCGGCGTTGCTGTCGGCTTGCGCTCGGGAACCGAAGCAACACACTGTTCGGTCTATTCCCTCCCCTTCAAGGGGAGGGCTAGGGTGGGGATGGGCTGCGTTACGAAGGACGGTTTCCCAGTACAAGCCCA
>CAZZAD010000260.1:0-3539 GCA_964652055.1 uncultured Burkholderiaceae bacterium
TGACATCCTCCATCTACTACGCCCGTTCTGAAGCCATCAAACACGGCGGCAACATCATCATCATCAAAAACCCCAACAGCGGCGCCTGCACCACGGCCGACGGAGACACGCAATGGGGCTGCGGCTGGCGCATTTTTTTTGACGCCAACGGCAACCGTGCCCAAGACACCTGCGTACCCGCTAACACTCCCAATGAGTGCGACCTGCAGGTCACCGCAGCCCCCACACGGCTGACGATCACCCTGACCAGCAGCACCGGCAGCCTCTCCTTCGACCGCTGGGGTATGCAGTCCCACACCGATGCAGCAGACTCCACGCCCGACGATCTGACCTTCAAGCTCATGCCCTACGGCAAAACTGCGAGCGATGCCGGCGCAGCAACCCTCTGCGCAGTTCGTGGCGGCCGCATCGTGCGCAAGAAGGGCTCCGACACCTGCTGAGCACCCCACGGCACAACCATGGCACATGACCATCTCACACCTTCGCACGCCATTCAGGCGGCTCGCACCACAATGCAGGGCTTCACGGCCATCGAACTGATGGTCGCGGTGAGCATCATTGCTGTTCTCGCAGCCCTGGCAGGCCCCTCCTTTACCCAGATAATCGAAAGCTGGCGCGTGCGCGATGCCACGGAATCCCTGCGCTCCACGCTGCTTTTTGCCCGCTCCGAAGCCATCAAACGCGGCGGCCAAATCGCCATCCACAAGCTGCCCAACAACACCAACGGCTGCACCAGTGCCACTGGCAACCGCGATTGGGATTGCGGCTGGATCGTCTGCCATGACATCAACAACAGTGGCACCTGCACCAGCGCCGAGCCTGTACTGCAGCGCATCGAAACCCCCGCCAAAGTGCAAGTGACCCGCACCGGCGGCAGCGTCAGTATCAAGCTCAACCGCTGGGGCTTGGTCGATGGCACCTGGCTGGGTTTCAGCCTGGTACCGCTGGACAAATCCACCACCCACCCAGGCGCACGCGGCGTATGTATGAGCTCGGGTGGGCGCATCCGCATTCTTCTCCCTGAGGCCATTCCATGCACCGGTTAACACATTTCAACCCCGCTGCAGCCCGACGCCAGCACGGCATCAGCCTGATCGAATCACTCGTCGCCATCGTCGTCATGGCGCTGGGCATTCTGGGCATTCTGGGTGTGCAGATGCGCACCCTCACCGACACATCCACCACCGTACGCCGCGCCCAAGCCATCCGTCTGATTGAGGATCTGAGTGAGCGCATGAGGGTCAGCCCCAATGCGCTGCTGAGCATCAAAGATTACGAGTCTGGTTACGACAAGAAGGGGAGCGCCCTGACCGCCTCCGACTGCGCTAGCACGGCCTGCACTCCGGCCGAGCAGGTCAAGTACGACCTGAAACAATGGAAAACAACGGTGGAGCAAACCCTTCCGGGGGGACAGGCGAGCATCTTTCTCGCACCGGGCGAAACCGTTGACACCAACCGCCGCCAGCTAGGTGTGATCATTGCCTGGCGCGAAAACGAGCGCGAAGGCACCAAAACCGACGCAATCGACGCGAGCAAGTTTCGCGCTACCGACGGCACCTTTACCGCAGGAACCGACACCGCCAACGCTTGCCCCACCGACAAAACCTGCCACCTGCAATACCTCCCAGTCGCGGCCCGCTGTGCGCCCTACGACAACGGCAGCGGCACCAAGACGTTTTACTGCTCGTAATGAAAGCTTCGCGATGAGCTCAAAAACCATAGCATTTAACGCTGATTTGGCAAGCTCCACACCATGAAAACTCTCCAAACCTCCCCCCGTCAAAGCGGTGTGACACTGATCGAACTGATGGTAGGCTTGGCCATCGGTCTGCTGGTCGTCGCGGTCGCCATGGGCGCACTGATGGTTTCGCGTGGCATCTCTGGCACCGTCAGCGACGCCAGCGGCATACAGCAACAGGGCGCCTACATTTTGCGGGTGGTCAGTCAGCAACTGCGCCAAACCGGCTCGCTCTACCTGAACCCTGACCCGGCTGGCGGCACCAGCACCGACGTGCTGAGCCCTGTGGCCTTTGAAATCAAGGCCAACGCGGTGGGCAGTGGAAACAGCTTCCTTCAGGAAGAATCCCTCTCGGGCGCTGGCACCACTGTGACCACCGCGTTCAGACGCTACCAGGACAACGTTTTCCTGGCTGACAACGCTACGAGCACCACCATCGGCACCGACTTTCTGGCCCGGAACTGTGTGGACGCACCAGGCAACAGCAGCACCGATCAGCGGGTCGAAAGCATCTTCACCTTTGACAGCACTAAAAACGAACTGCAATGCGGCGGCAATGGCACCGCTGCACAGCCGATCGCGCAAAACGTTGCGCAATTCCAGGTCACCTACATGATGCAAACAACCGATGCTGCCGGAAACACGACCGTGCAATACGTCAAAGGCAGCGACATGCCCGCCGCCGCCACCGACCCCAAATGGCGCCGTGTGCAGGGTGTGCAGGTCTGCCTGGTGCTCTATGGCAGCGAGCCGGTCGATATGCCCGCAGGCAGCAGCTACACCGACTGCGCGGGCACCAGTGTCAACATGACCACCCTTACCGGCGAACGCAAGAACCGCATGCACCTGCTGTTCCGCAATACCTATCAGTTGCGCAGCCAGGGGCTGCTCTGATGCGCGCCCCCACAGAACACCGCAAACCAGCCACCATGCCACACCCACTGCGCCCCGCCGCCCCCTGCCCCCCCGCCGACTGCGGCCACGGGCAACCCTTGCCAGCCATTGCCGTGCGCCAGCGGGGCGTGGCACTGTTCGTCGTCATCGTCTTCGTCATGCTCTCGATGCTGCTGGCACTGTGGGCGTCGCGCACCTCACTGTTCAACGAGATGGTGGTGGGCAACGACGCGGACTACCAACGAGCCTTCGAAGCGGCCCAGGCGCTGCTACAAGACGCAGAACTCGACATACGTGGCGAAATGGCTGATGGCACTGTATGCGCCGCGCATCCATGCCGCGCCTACACCAACGGTGCGCTGCAGTTTCCGGGCGACACCAACGAAATCAATCCTTTGATTACCAAGCTCGAAGGCGAAACCACGCGCTGCAAGGATGGCCTGTGCGCACGGCGTGTGGGCCGGCAAGACTTCTGGAACTACAAAACAGCAGACACCCCCATCAAACCGGCCGCCAACACGGCCTTGGGAGAAGTGCCGCTTTCCGACCTCATGGCCGTGGGTGCCCGCTATGGCCAGTTCACTGGCGCACAAACGGGCAGCAGCACAGCGCCCGCCAACCCCATCCTGGCCGATCCTGATGCGGGACGGTACTGGATCGAAATCATGCGCTACAGCGACACCGCCAAAAGCGCCAACGTGATCGTGGACGCAAGCACCAGCCAATTACCGCTGAACCTTGATGTGTACGTCGTCTTTCGCATCACGGCCGTCGCCGTCGGGCGCAAGCCCGGCACCACCGTCGTGCTGCAGGAAACCTATGCCCGGCAACGGACGAAAGATTGAAGCCCTGCACTGCATTACTATGAATTCGATAGCTTGCAGCGCTTTTCAGTCAATCGTTTCAA
>CAZZAD010000261.1:0-3538 GCA_964652055.1 uncultured Burkholderiaceae bacterium
AAAAACGGCGACATCGTCAACCTCGATATCACCGTCATCAAAGACCGTTACCACGGCGACACCAGCCGCATGTTCTATGTGGGTGAACCCTCGATTGCTGCCAAGCGGCTATGCGCAGTCACCTATGAAGCCATGTGGCACGGCATCAGCAAAGTGCGGCCCGGCGCGCGGCTGGGTGACATCGGCCATGCCATCCAGGTGTTTGTCGAGAAAAATCGCTTCAGCGTGGTGCGTGAGTTCTGCGGCCACGGCATTGGGCTCGAATTCCATGAAGAGCCGCAGGTCCTGCATTACGGCAAACCCGGCACGCTGCTCGAACTCAAGGCCGGCATGATTTTTACGATTGAACCCATGGTCAATGCGGGCCGCCGCGACATTCGCGAACTGGGCGACGGCTGGACCATCGTCACCAAGGACCACAGCCTGTCGGCCCAGTGGGAGCACACCGTGCTGGTCACTGAATCCGGCTACGAAGTCATGACGCTCTCGGCCCAGAGCCCAGCGCCGCCTGCGTGGGTCAAGCCGCAAGACACCAAGGCCTCTGAACTGGCCGTATGAACGAAGTCGGCGATGCGCTGCGCGATGAACTGCGCGCAGCGCGGCAAGCCCTCATCGCCAAATTTCAAAGTCAGCACAACGTCGAGCGGCTGCTGCGTGGGCTCTCGGGCGCCGTAGACCACGTTTTGCGTCGCGCCGTAAGGCAGGCAGGATTGGATCGCACCACCGCCGTGATTGCCGTGGGCGGTTATGGCCGGGCCGCGTTGTTTCCACACTCGGACGTAGACATCCTGATCGTGCCGGGCGCCACGCCCGATGCCGACACGCAAGCGCGCATTGAGCGCCTGGTCAGCCTGCTGTGGGACCTGGGCCTGCATCTGGGCCACAGCGTGCGCACGCTGGACGAATGCCGCACCGAAGCGCACAACGATGTCACCGTGCTCACCTCATTGCTGGAGGCGCGCCTGGTCATCGGTCCGCGCAGGCTCTACCAGGCACTGAGTGAAATCGTCGTCAGCTGCATTGATCGCCCGGCGTTTTTCCAGGCCAAGTTGCTGGAGCAGCAGCAACGCCACATCCGGTTTCAGGAATCGCCCTACTCGCTTGAACCCAACTGCAAGGAAAGCCCCGGGGGCTTGCGTGATCTGCAAATGCTGCTGTGGGTGGCACGGACCAGCTGTTTCGGCACCCGTTGGCGTGAACTGGAAGCGCGAGGCCTGCTCACCCGTGAAGAAACCCGCGCCGTGGTGCGCAATGAAGCAGTGCTCAAACAGATCCGCGCGCACTTGCACCTCATTGCCGGGAGGCGCGAAGACCGGCTGGTCTTTGACGTGCAGGACGCCGTCGCGCAAGCCCTGGGCTATGAAGCCACCGCCACGCGCCGCGCCAGCGAAGTGCTCATGCAGCGTTACTACTGGGCTGCCAAGGCCGTGACGCAACTCAATACCGTGGTGCTGCAAAACATGCGCGTGCGCCTGTTTGTACCGGTCGATGCCCCGGTCGTGCGCCTGGATGCCACCTTCGTGGTCCGCAATGAAGAGCTGGATATCGACACCGATCACGCCCTGGAGTCCGACCGCAACGGCATGCTGCGCGCGTTTCTGTTGATGGCGCAGCACTCTGAACTCAAAGGCATGTCGGTGCGTCTGCTGCGCGCCCTGTGGCATGGCCGCGTGCTGATCGATCAGAAATTCCGCCGCGATCCAGTCAACCGCGCCACCTTTCTATCCCTGCTCCAGTGCGAGCGTGGCGTGCTGCATGAACTGCGGCGCATGAACCAATTTTCGGTGCTGGGCCGCTATCTGCCCGTGTTCCGGCGCATCGTGGGGCAGATGCAGCATGACCTCTTTCACGTGTACACGGTTGATCAACACATCTTGCAGGTGCTGCGCAACCTGCGTCGGTTTGCCCTGGCCGAGCATGCGCATGAATACCCCCTGTGCAGCCAGCTCATGGCCAACATGGACAAACCCTGGCTGCTCTACATCGCCGCCCTCTTCCACGACATCGCCAAAGGACGCAGCGGCGACCACAGCGAACTGGGTGCACACGACGTGCGCGTGTTCTGCCGCGACCACGGGCTCGCCCGACCCGACACTGACTTTGTCGTCTTTCTGGTGCAGCACCACCTCACCATGTCGCAGGTGGCGCAGCGCCAGGACATTGCCGACCCCGCCGTCATCGCCCGCTTTGCAGCACAGGTCGGCAACGAGCCGCGCTTGAACGCGCTTTACGTCCTCACCGTGGCCGACATCCGCGGCACCAGCCCCAAAGTGTGGAACGCCTGGAAGGCGCGCCTGCTTGAAGACCTGTTTGCACTCACACGCCGTCGCCTCGTAGGCGACATAGCGCCCGCCAACGCTGAACTGGAACAACGCAAAGAACGCGCGCTCATGACACTGGGCCTCTACGGCATCTCAGGCCATTCGCATGAAGCCCTGTGGAACCAGCTCGACGTCGTGTACTTCCTGCGCCACAGCGCACGCGACATTGCCTGGCATACGCGCTGCCTGCTGGCCCACGTTGAATCACCCACCCCCATCGTGCGCACGCGCCTGTCGCGCGTGGGTGAAGGCACCGAAGTACTGGTTTATGTGCGCGACCAGAAAGACCTCTTCGCGCGTATCTGCGGCTGGTTTGAAAGCCGGGGGCTGAGCATCATGGACGCACGCATCCACACCACGCGCCATGGTTACGCGCTCGATACTTTCCTGGTGACCGATGAGCGCGGCCACTATGACCACTATCGCGAGTTACTTTCCCTGATAGAAGTAGAACTATCGCAGTGGATTTCGTCAGCCACACCACTGCCGCCACCCAACAAAGGCCGCCTGTCGCGCCAGTCGCGCCACTTTCCCGTGTCACCCGCCGTCAAGCTGCAACCCGACGAAGGTGGCCAGCAGTTTCTCCTGAACATCACCGCCACCGACCGCGTGGGCCTGCTCTACGCCATCGCCCGCGTGCTCGCCGCCCACCACGTGGCCGTGCACACCGCCAAGGTCAACACCCTGGGCGAGCGCGCGGAAGATATTTTTCTTATCGAGGGCGAATCCTTGAGCACTGAGCGTGAGCAACTGCAACTCGAGAGCGACCTACTGGCGGCCCTGGCTCCCTGAGCAGCGGCCTGAACTTCCACACGCGCCATACCAGAGGCATGGCACCATAAAAAAAAGCCGCTGTGGTCCTTGATTGCTGCACTGCTTCAACACGACAATCGCCCACTGGTTCGGCTGAGGAGAAACGTCGAGGCAAAAGCAACGCTGGCGCATAACAACCCTAAGCGCCCGCTCTTTTGCATGACTACCCACTGGCTGAGATCAAAACACAGCAGTACTGCTAGAGCAACACATCAAAGTCAGGGAGTCGCACGCCATGAGCACCAGGATCAACTTTTCGCTTCAAAGCGCACATATTCAGACCGAAAAAGTGGGTTTTCCCGTTTCGTCTTGGACCAAACCGGTCAACAAAAACCCTGCGCTGTCTCTTAGAGCCCGTTCATGATCTTCGCAATAGCAGGGCGAGAAATGCGAGGTGGATGAGC
>CAZZAD010000262.1:0-3497 GCA_964652055.1 uncultured Burkholderiaceae bacterium
CCCTCCCCTTGAAGGGGAGGGAACTCAATATCAACCTCCCCTTGAAGGGGAGGGAGCAAATGCAGTGCCTGCGCCGGGACGACGATGTTGGGTAGTGCATGTCAATAACTCACAAGTTCAAAACTACCCGTACGCAGCCGCTCCAGCAGGCGGCGGTGGGCTTCTTGCAGCACGACGTCGCGGCCGGTGCGTAGGTCGGTCAGGGTGGGGGTGACGCGCACGTTGGGTTCGGTGGGGTTGCCTTCCATGCGCACGCCACGCAGGGAGCGAAAGCCCGTTTCGGCAATGCGCAGGCCGCCGCCGTCGGGCAGGATGTGTTCGGCGGGCACGGCCACCACGCAGCCGCAACTGGGTTCGCCCAGCACGAGGGCGCTGCGCAGTTCGCGCAGGGTGACGGTGGTGAGTTCGGCGGCGCTGGCGGTGCGCGCGTCGATGAGGATGGCCAGGGGTTGCATGAGGGCGCCGCGTCGGCGGTTTTTTCCCGGGCCGATGCGCAGTTCGCTTTCGCGCTGGGCACCGGGTTGGGCACCGGGTTGGGCGCTGCGGCTGCGATTCAACTCGCGCATGGCGGGCTCGGCAATATCGGAGAACTGTCCGGCAAACCACAGGTATTGCTCGACGAGCCCCCCACTGTTGCCGCGCAGGTCGATGACTACAGCGCGGGCGCGGGCGGCGGCGTCCAGGGCTTGCTCCAGCCCGCGGCGCAGCTCGGGGGCGAAGCGGGTGAAGGCAATGACGGCGATGTCGCCCTCGAGCCAGCGCAGCTGTGCGACGGGTGCGCGCACCACGCGGTCGGGGGTGAGGGTGAGGCGCCGGGTCAGCGCATCGGCTTGTTCCAGTTCAAAGTAGACGGACTGCTCGGCGGGGTCGGGCGCGCCCAGCAGCGGGCGCAACACGTTTTGCACGGCGCGCAGTACGGGGTCGTTCTGTTTGCCATCGGCCGGTGGAGGGTTGTCTTGCGCGGCGCGCACAAAGGCGGTGTCGATGCGCGTGGGCGCTTGTGGTGCGCCCAGAGCGCGCACGACGTCGCCCACGCGCATGTCGGCGCGCGCGGCGGGGGAGTCGGGTTCCACATCGGCAATGACGACCTGCCCTTCCACGACTTTGAGCAAGAGGCCGATGCGTGTGGCGGCAAAGCGGCGGCGGTCCACGGTCTCGCGCGGGGTGAGCACCTGGGTGTGGGAATCGCGCAGGGTGTTCACCATGGCTTTGAGCTCGGCATAAAACGCGGCGTCCGATTGCGCCGCGGCGGCGCGCGGCACAAAGTGCTCACGCGCGGCGGCCCAGTCCACGCCGTTCAGACCGGGGTCGTAGTAGCGCTGGGCGATGAGCTGCCCGATGTGCTCGGCCGTCTTGCGCCGCGCGGCCTCTTGGGCGTAGGGCGGTGAGAGGGTGGTGTGCGACGCGGGGGCGACTTCAGCGGCAGCGCCTTCTATGGGGCCGGAGCTGGGGCGGGTGAGTGGGGAATAAGGTTCGAGGGGGGCGCAGGCGGTGAGGGCGAGGGCAAGGAGGGGGGCGAGCCAATGGAGGGGGCGGCGGCCGAGCGCTGATGTGTGACCGCATTGCCGACCGTGTTTGGTTCCGAGGTTTACTCCCTCCCCTTCAAGGGGAGGCTCATATTTACTCCCCTCCCCTTCAAGGGGAGGGTTAGGGTGGGGATGGGGTTGTACGGGGAAATTTCGCTTCGCAACGTACCCCATCCCCACCCCCGCCCTCCCCTTGAAGGGGAGGGAGTAAATATGGGCCCTCTCTTCGAAGGGGAGGGAGAAAATGTGGGGCCTCCACTTCGAAGGCAGGGAGTAAACACTGCGCCGGGGCGACGACGGTCTCGCGATGCCGTTACACATGCGCTCAACCACCCGAGCAACCGCTCTAAACATGCTCCCCCGCCCGCACAATTTTCAGCGCGTTGGTGCCGCCGGGCTGGCCCATGGGTTCACCGCAGGTGAGCACCACCAGATCACCCCGCTGCACCAGACCTTTGTCGAGCAGCAGTTTCTCGGCCTGCGCCAACGCCTGGTCGCGGTCTTGAACGAGCACCTGACACAGCGGGTGCACGTTGCGAAATAGGGCCAGGCGCCGTTGCGTTTGCACGCTGGGCGTGAGCGCGTAGATGGGCACGTCCACGTCGTGGCGGCTCATCCATAGCGCCGTGGAGCCTGAATCCGTCAGCGCGCAGATGGCCGCGCAGCGCAGGTGGTGTGCGGTAAAGAGCGCACCGTAGGCAATGGACTGGTCCACGCGCGAGAAGGTGGCGTTGAGAAACTGCACGTCCAGCGGCACGTCTTCAGAGCGATCGGCCTCAATCACGATGGAGGCCATGGCTTCCACCACCTCCACCGGATATTTGCCCGCGGCGGTTTCGGCCGAGAGCATCACGGCATCGGGGCCGTCGAGCACGGCGTTGGCCACGTCGCTCACCTCGGCGCGCGTGGGTGCGGCGTTGACAATCATGGATTCCATCATCTGCGTGGCGGTGATGGCCAGTTTGTTGGCGGCGCGCGCCATCTTGATCATGCGTTTTTGCAAGGCGGGCACGGCGGCGTTGCCCACTTCCACGGCCAGATCACCGCGCGCCACCATGATGCCGTCGGCCGCGTCGATGATTTCCTGCAGCAGCGGAATGGCTTCGGCGCGTTCAATCTTGGCAATGACCAGGGGCTTCAAGCCGTGTTTCTCGCCCGCAATGGCGGTGAGCTGGCGCGCCATTTCCACATCGGTGCGGTTCTTCACAAAGCTGATGGCCACGTAGTCCACCCCGCAGGCCATGGCGGTTTCGATGTCGCGCACGTCTTTGGCGGTGAGTGCGGGGGCGGACAGTCCACCGCCTTGTTTGTTGATGCCTTTGTTGTTGGAGAGCACGCCGCCCACGCGCACGATGGTGTGGATGGCGCTGCCGGTGACGGATTCAATGTCGAGCACGATGAGGCCGTCATTGAGCAGCAGCACGTCGCCCGCTTTGACGTCTTTGGGCAGGTCTTTGTAGTCGAGCCCCGCGCGCGCGTTGTTGCCCATCTCGCAGTTGGCATCGAGCACAAATTTGGCGCCCACCTGCAGATCGACCTTGCCGTCTTCAAATTTGCCCACGCGGATCTTGGGGCCCTGCAGGTCGGCCATGATGGCCACCTCGCGGCCACACGCGCTGGCCGCCTCGCGCACCAGCTTGGCGCGCGCCAGATGGTCTTGCGGCGTGCCGTGCGAGAAGTTGAACCGCACCACATCCACACCTGCGGCAATGAGCCGTTGCAGGGTAAGCGCATCGCTCGATGCCGGCCCTAACGTGGCCACAATTTTTGTGCTGCGGATCATTGATGAACTCCTGTTGATATGGAAACTGCTGACTTACAAATTTTTGTTGGGGTTCGCTGCGCTCATCCCAACCTGCATCTCTACTCACAACACCTCACGGGCACTCGTCGCCCCGGCCTGCGCCCTGTCTCTTGATCACATCTACGAATCAGCACGATGTCCCTTGTCGTCATCCCCGCGAAGGCGGG
>CAZZAD010000263.1:0-3481 GCA_964652055.1 uncultured Burkholderiaceae bacterium
AGCTTCGCCGCAAGGAGGCGGGCAACGTCTTTGTGAGTGCGGTCAATTAATTTGATGGACTGATGATCACGTTTTGTGAAGGACGCCAAGGCAAGGATTTCAAACAAAATGGCGTCGATATTGCTACCGACGCCGCTTTGTTTTTTAGCGCTGCTTGACTGAATCAGAACGGTTCACCGGCATGGGGGTGATCCCATGGTTTTTCACTGTTGAACTGGCGCTTGGCTCGCTTGGCATAGTGGCGGTAAATGCGCTGACCATATTGGCTTAGGAAGTTGGCCGCAAACACCTCCAGGAACTCGTGGATTTCGACGGCAGCCTCGTCCGACAGCGTGTTGGTTTGGGTGCATGCACACATTGGGCATGGATACCTGTGTTTGGTTTTCTTCATGGTCAGCGTCCTGCACCAGTTGTCCGTCGCTGGGTGGGCTTGGGCGGTGGTGCAAAGACATCCAGGTAAAGCTTCTCATCGAGCACGGCCAAATCCTTTTGCGCCGCCGCTGCCAGCAGTTCAGCCGCCATCGTCGTCAGAATCCGATAGTTGCCCGCCGCGTGGTCGCACAAAGTATGGCGCAGCTGTTGCGTCATCAAACTGGCATTGCCCGCACCGACCAGCAAATGCTCCAGGCAGGCCAGCAATTCATCGCGACTGGCGAATTCGGTGGCCAACCGGGTACGAATGCGGCTCCCCAGGGGAATGAGTTCCTCCCGGCGCAGCTTCTCGATCAACCGAGCATCCCCCGCCATCACGATACACAACAGGGGCTGCGAATCAAAGCTCGAACTCGCCAACAGACGCAACTCAGACAACACCTGAGGCGTCATCTCCTGCGCCTCATCGACCAGCAGCACTGCCCGACAGCGGCTTGACTGCATGTGGCCCAGCCAGCGCTCGCGTAAAGCCTTGAAGCCGCCCCAACGGTTGCTCGGACGCAGCGGCACACCAAAGACATCCCCAAGTTCACGGTAAAAGTCCGCCAGATTGCTCTGCGGGTGATTGATGGCGCCCACCGTCACATCGGGCAACCGCTTCAAACGCTCGGCCAGCAAACGCAGCACAATGCTCTTGCCGCTGCCCGGGTCGCCATGCACCATGGCAAAGCCGCCCTCGCGGATTTGGGCATGCTCAATGCGCCAACAAAAACTCTCTGTTCTTTGCGGCACGTAGATCGCATCAACGGGAAGCTCCGGCGAGAAGGGGTTGAACTTGAGCCCATACAGGGCCAGCAGCTTGTGGTTCATGGCGTTACCTCATTCGTGGTGGTTTGGGTTGTCGGGGTTGGCATGCTGGGCAAATAGGCTGGGGGCACGCCGGTGGCGGCGTAGTCGGCCAGAAACTGCGTCATCAAAGCGGGCAGCTTCTGGGGTGTCAGCGGTGACAGATCCACATCGGCAGGACTCAAGCGGCGACGCTGGCCCGTAGCATTGGCGGACTTGTCCAATGGCTTGACGGGGCACAGGGTGGCACCCGTGCGCGCATCGACCAGACAGACCCGTGACAAATCCCAACGCGCATAGCGCAGGTGGACTTGCCCCAGATGGCGGTAGCGTGCGGGGATCTCAAAGCGGGTGCCAGCCAGAGTGACGGTGCCGTCCGAGCGGCGCTGTGTGCGCACCACCTCAATGCAAAAGCTGTTTGTGAGCACCTCACTGCTTGGACAGGGCCTGCTGACATTGGGCCCTGCCAGATAGTGTTCCATTGGCGTGCAATCAATCTCGCAGTGGCGCGTGCGGTGGTATTCCTGCTCCGTCCAGGCCTGGGTGGCCAGATTCAGGGCATCGAGGCTCAAGCTCTGTTCGCCCTCCAACATGGCCATGAGTCGCCCTTCAAGGCGGCCCCAGAAGGACTCCTGTTTGGCGTTCTGGTACGGCGAATACGGCAGGGTCGTTTGATGCACGATACCCAAGGCGGCCAAACCGGTGGTGGTTTCTTCAGCCAGCATGGCCGCACCGTTGTCGGTCATCAAGGCACGCGGCAGACCGCGCTTCATGAAGGCCTGGCACAGGGCATGGATCAGGCTTTGCGCTGTCTCGTCCAGATACCACTGCAAGTGGCACACCAGACGGGAGCGATCGTCGATCACGCACAGAATCATGGGGGTTACCCATTGCCCCTGTCGGGTCAGAACTTTGCGCGAACCATGGTGAAAGTCCAGATGCCACAGGGCACCCACATGATCGACCTCGAAACTGCGCACCTCCAGACGCTCGAGTCGGTCACGCGCAGCCAAGGCGCCTGCGGTAGCGCGTTTGGGCTGGGCCTGGCGAAACATGCCTTGGGCTTTGAGGTAGCGCCGAACCGTGGGGTAAGACGACACCTGACTGGCGCTGCCCTTGAGGGCGGCGCACAAGTTGTCAAAGTGAAGCTGCGCGGTCCAGCCCGGGTGCTCACGGTATTGCTGGGTCAAGGTGTCAATGACTGTCTGTGACAGGCTGGGGAAACGGTTGATGCCCCCGCGCAGGCGATCCTTGAGTGCGGCCACCGGGTCATCGGCCTTGCGGGCCGCGTAGTACCAGCGCTCCAGTGTGGACAGGCCAAAGCTGACGTCAAGGCCAGATGTTGGATGGCGCCAGGTCTTTGCTGCCAGCAGAGCCATGGCAGTTTGTAATTCTCCCGGCTCGGCAGGGGCGGCCAGCAAGGGGCCAATGATGGAGAAGCGCAGACGCGCCCAGCGGTCACGCTGACTGGGATCTTTGATGGGTTTCAAGTTCACTCCAAATTGCAATACCGGCGGTATCGCTTGTGGGAATGAAGGTTATGAATTGATCGCCGTTTTGGCTATTGGCATCGTCTGCGGAAAGTCAGCGAACCTTGCACAACGTGGTCAAGGCTGTACGGTAAGCGGGGTGAGAAAGGTCAGCAGGTGCAGCGCCGAATCTGCCGCCACCCCGGTAAAGCGTTCGATCAGACTGGTGGGAAGATGACTGGTGTGAACCGGCGGCATGAAGCGGGCACAGCTTGCCTGCCACAAAGTGGTGGCGGGAAAGAGTTGAAGCCACCAATGGCGCCAGCGTGCAATCGTGCGTTCAGGCACGCCCAGTGTTTGCATCGTTTGCAGCGCTGAAGCACTTAACGTGGTGCGTCGCGCGGACATCAGTACCACGATCAATCCGAGGTAGACGCGTCGCCCCAGAAACCGTACTGACATCGAAGTCGTTCGTTTGCGGCACTGGCTGCAGCAAAAGCTAAACCGAGTCTCAAAGTCAGGACGCACTTCTGGCGGACATCCCCGCGGCTTGCGTGGGTAGTTGGCTTGGTGCAGGGCTGCGCCGCATGGGCAATTGCGCGACTGCACAAGTGCCGCCTCGTCGACATCAATTTGCAGCAATAAAGCGAAGAATTTGGGATTTTGAAGTAAGGCGTGGCACACTTGAATGGTCTCGATCTTGGTCGAAAGAGACTCTCCCACAAAGGCCGCTTGTTCAAAGTCGTTGTGGGAGATTTTTTATTGCATTCAAGCCTGTCTTGTGAGAATTGCGC
>CAZZAD010000264.1:0-3472 GCA_964652055.1 uncultured Burkholderiaceae bacterium
TTGTATTCATGCCTCCTATAACAAACTACGCACTATTTGGCGCACACATCAGTAATCGAGGCCAACACAACCGCGGGTTCTGTGATGACCTCGCCCGGGTTTGCCGCGACTGGCGTGGTGCGTGAAATTTTGATGACTCGAGAAGTCACCGCCAGTAGTGGTGTGACCTTTACTCAAGACGCGAATCGTCTCGCGGGCTTTCCGCTGCTGGCGTCAAAAAATGGCCCCAGTGGCGCACTGATTTTTGCCGATTGGAGCAACGTTTTTGTGCCCACCTGGGGCCTGCTGGAAATTCAGATCGACCCATTCACCGGTTTCAAGACCGGTTCAATTTCCTTACGCGCACTGCTCAACGTGGATGTTCTCGTGGCTCATCCGAGCACCATTTGCGCTCGCACGGCGGTGAGTTGAGATGGTGAAAATAAAAGTTCTTCGCCCCTTGATGTTTGAGGGCCGCGCCTGGCCGATGCACGAGGTGCTCAAGGTGGCGCCGTCCGATGCCGCGGCGCTTATGGATTCAGGTCGGGCGGCATTGGCCGACCCGCGAGATGTCGATCAGGTCAATGACGCCCGAAAAAAGAACCTCGCTGCGGTGTTGGCAAAGATGCCTCAAGGCAAAACGGCGCTTGGTCCATGGCAGCCCATCGACAGGTACTAAGCGTTGCCGCCACATGCCGAGCGAGATGCAGCATAGGTGTGTGGTGGCTTGCCGGGGAGCTTGATTCCTGGCAATCGGTCATCGAAAAATGCTGCATCACCGCGTAACCGCCAGCTCGCACATATTCCTTGCTGGGTTTCATGAACGGAAGCGCACAGACCACAGGATCCTCAGAGGCGCAATGCGGGTGAGTGGTCATTTTTTAAACGCTTAGAAGGAAAGAGAAGTGGCAACCAAGGCATCTGTCGCAATTACCGCCGAAGATCAATTCTCGGCCACGCTTGCGCGCGCGAAGGCGCAGTTTGCTGGGTTGCAGGAATCCATCGGCCGCGTCACTGCTGTCGTCGGCACGCTGGGCGGCGGCCTCGCTCCACCCATGACATGACACCCAACAGGTTCCAGGCGCGCAGCCAACCTTGCTTCAAATTGTATTGACATTGGCGATACGCTTATTATGCTGTGTCGCTATTGTATATACGTGAAGGAACACCTCATGCGTGATGCCTCAATCAACCTGCGCGCTCGACCTGGGCAGCGCGATTTAATCGACCACGCGGCTGATCTGCTGGGAAAAAATCGATCCGATTTCATGCTGGAAGCGGCCTGCGAGCGTGCTCAAGCGGTGCTGTTGGATCAAGTGTTTTTCAGTCTGGATAGCAAGAAGTTCAAACAATTCACGGCACTGCTGGATGCACCAACCCGAGCCAACGCGGGCGTCAGACGCTTGATGGCTGTCAAAGCACCGTGGCGCAGCGGTAAGCCGTAAAGCATGCCAACCAAATTTCTGGCACCCCAGCCGTTGAGCGCTACACACCGGCTCGATGAATTCACGTGCGGGGAACCTACGCTGGACGACTGGCTTAAGCGCCGCGCCTTAGCCAACCACTTGAGCGGGGCCAGCCGCACTTTTGTGGTGGCCGACACCCAGCAGCGTGTCTGGGGTTACTACGCGCTGGCCGCGGGTGCGGTTTCTCACCAGGTGGCCACCAGCGCCATTCGGCGCAACATGCCGGACCCGGTGCCTGTCATGGTGCTGGGACGTCTTGCGGTCGACCAGCAGGCACAGGGTCACAAGCTCGGGGCCGCGCTGCTGCAAGACGCGGTGAAGCGTGCTCTAGCGGTTTCGCAAAATGCCGGGGTTCGAGCGTTGCTGGTGCATGCATTAAACGATTCAGCCAAGCAGTTTTATGAGCATTACGGCTTTCAAGCCTCCGCGTTGCACCCGATGACGTTGATGCTGAAGTTGAGTGCAGTAACTTCCACTTGAATTCGCCAGCACGACACAGCCACGGCCCATCTACTGCGCCGCGCCTTCACGGTCCATGGAACGCCTAGGCATACCCATAGAGCAACAACAAGAGGAATGTCGTGTGGCATGTCTGTCGCTACCCGCACGCATCGCGCCGATGTCACCGAACACCTGGACAGTGAGAAGGCCATCGCTGAATACCTCACCATCGTGCTTGAAGCCAATGACCCTGCGCTGCTGGCTGCCGCCCTTGGCGACATTGCGCGAGCACGCGGCATAGCTGACATTGCAAAGGCCGCGGGCCTAACGCGTGAAGCGCTTTACAAGGCGCTGCGCCCCGATGCACAACCACGCTTTGACACCATGCAACGTGTCTGCACGGCCTTGGGCGTGCGGCTGGTTGCTGAACCTGTGGCGCGCTGATTTGTCTCTTTGTGATGCCTCGAAAACCCGCCGTGTGCGGGTTTTTTTTGTGATTCCGGATTGCGTATCCGTCGTGTTAGCCTGCGTCCCGAAGTGCCGCTAAGTGTGCGTTGGAGTCTGGCTCAACACTGCAAATCCGTGTACAAATCCGTGTACGCTGGTTCGATTCCGACCCCCGCCTCCAAATCCCTCTCCTGCTTCACTCTGTTGCTCCGGGGCGCAATGCTGCCGCGGTGTGGTCCGCGTGCACGCTGACTCTACGTTCGCCCGGCTAAACTGCGCCCCTTTTTCACGGGTGCCCCTCCATGTCTTCCATTGTTGACCTCATCGGCCGCGAAGTTCTCGACTCACGCGGCAACCCCACTGTTGAATGTGATGTGCTGCTCGAATCCGGCGTCATGGGCCGCGCAGCGGTGCCCTCGGGGGCGTCCACCGGCTCGCGTGAAGCCATCGAGCTGCGCGACGGTGACAAGGCCCGCTATCTGGGCAAAGGGGTGCTCAAGGCGGTGGAGCACATCAACACCGAAGTGGCCGAGGCGGTGCTGGGGCTGGAAGCCAATGAGCAGGCGTTTCTGGATCGCACATTGATTGAGCTGGATGGCACCGAGAACAAATCGCGGCTGGGCGCCAATGCGTTGTTGGCGGTGTCCATGGCCGTGGCCAAAGCGGCGGCCGAGGAATCGGGCCTGCCGCTGTATCGCTACTTCGGCGGCTCGGGCGCCATGCAGATGCCTGTGCCCATGATGAACGTCATCAACGGTGGTGCGCACGCCAACAACAATCTGGATCTGCAAGAGCTGATGATCATCCCCGTGGGCGCGCCCAGTTTTTCTGAGGCACTGCGTTACGGCGCCGAGGTGTTTCATGCCCTCAAGAAGCTGGTGCATGACAAAGGCATGAGTACGGCGGTGGGCGACGAGGGTGGCTTTGCCCCCAGCGTGAAGAACCACGAAGAAGCGATTCAGCTCATCCTGGCGGCCATCGACAAGGCCGGTTACACCGCCGGCTCGCAAATTGCGTTGGGTCTGGATTGCGCCGCCAGTGAGTTCTACAAAGACGGCAAGTACCACCTGGAAGGCGAAAAACTGGCGCTCGACGCCAAGGGGTTCACCAACCTGCTGGCCACCTGGTGCTACAGGTAC
>CAZZAD010000265.1:0-2487 GCA_964652055.1 uncultured Burkholderiaceae bacterium
ATGACACTGATCTACTACGCGCTGACCTTGGCCTTGATTCTGTTGCACTTTGCCGCCGTCTCGGCCGCGGTCTCCCAGACGGCGGTGGCTTCTGTGCACGTGGCGCGGGCGGTCGGAGTACTGACGCTTACCTTGATCTGTTTTTTCCTTGAGCATTTTGAGGGGTGGGGCTCGCTATTCGTTTTTTGGCCAGTGACTACCACTGTGGCGTTGCTGGTGTTGTGGTCTGCCCGGGATCAGTTGAAGGCCACGGGTTTCTGGCGCAGCGAGGCCTTGTTCGTGGGTTTTGTCGGCTACGGGCTGATGTGGAAGTGGCTTTATCCGTCCATCTACCCCACGAGCGAGCGCATTACCGATCTTTACTTCATTGGCAACTACCTTGCCGGGACCACGTTGCCACCGCCAGACCACTGGTTTGCATCGCGCCTGTTTGATTTCTATTACGCGTTTCAACACTACGGTGCGGGGCTGATGGCCCGCTTGTTCGCACTCAAGCCGGGCCTGGCCTACAACCTGGCGATGCCGATCTTGATGGCCATGAGTGCAGCACTGGCCTGGGATATGGCCAGCTGCTTTGTGGCTTCGCGTGCGTTGAGGGCACTTCTGGTGATCACCCTCATGGTGGGGGCCACAGGCGTCGGCCCCGTCATGCCGCTGCTACGCGGCAACGCGCAGCTCAACACCAACGAACAGATGGTGGCCAGCGCACGTTTTATCGGCCAGACCGACCAGCAGCTCAATACCGACTTGGCTCGGTCGCTCTACCCGAAAGAAATCCGCTTTGAAGCACGCGAGTTGCCGCTCGAAAATCTGGGGTACCAGTACTTCGCAGGCGACTACCACCCGCCCCTGGGAGGCTTTTTTCTTTTGCTGCTGGCGCTGGCACTGATAAGCATGGTGGAAACCGGCCAGGGCCACCGCCGCATCAACACCGCGCTCATCGGGCTCACCGTGCCCGTGACCATCGCCACCAACACCTGGGTGTTTCCTCTGCAGGCGCTGCTGGTGGGAGGTTGGGCGCTCTGGCGTCATCGTCGTCATAAGAAAACGGCTGCAGACCACAGCGTGGGTACCGACTGGCCCGCATTGATTGCGGGAGCGGCCGCAGCGCTGCTGTTGCTCTATCCCTTCCTGGTAGGTTTTGCCAGCCGCTCGCTCTCCCCGCCTTTGCGCTGGGTGGTGGCGATGGACCACACCCCCTTGCTGCAATACCTCACCTTGTTGTGGCCGCTGCTGCTGTTGATCGTCTTGAGCCTTGCGGTGGGTGGGGCGCAGTGGCGCACGCGTGGTTTGACCCACGGTTTGACCCGCAGTTTCAGCTTGTTTGCCGCGCTGGCCTTTGGTGTGCTGCTGGTGTTGTCGGAAATTGTTTTTGTGGATGACCCTTCCGGTGGGCGTTTCGAGCGCACCAATTCAGTCATGAAGTGGTGGGGCTGGATCTGGACCGGTGGCATTGCATTGCTGGGGGCGCTGCTGCTGGGCCAAAGCCATCGCTTTGTAAAGGGGCTGGTGGCTGCCGTTCTGGCCCTGATCACGCTGAGCTACGGCTGGGACACCGCGCGTTATCTGGCCCAGGCGGGTCCCAGGGAGCGTGGCCAACTGGGTGGCGATGTGGTGTACACGCAAGACGCCACAACGCGCGACCTGCTCGCATTACTGGCGCGCCAGCCCACGGGCATCGTGCTGGAGAACGTGTACGGCGACGCTTACACCGACAGCAATATCTTTGCGGCCTTTACGGCCAAGCCTGCGCTGCTCGGCTGGCCCTCGCACCTCATCACCTGGCACGGCAATACGCCCGAGGTCTGGGCTACGCGCGATGCCATTCGTAATTTTTATGCGGGCACGCTTGTTGACCCGCTGCCCTGGCTCATGCGCAAGAACGTGCGCTACGTGGTGTGGAACCGACGCGATGCCCATCACCCGCAGGCCTGGTCGCAGCTCCAACAGGCACTGGCCAGCGGCTATGACTGGCACCCCGTGAGCGCAGCCGATCAGGCGCCCGTGGGGCTGTGGATACGCCGCTAATGACCATCGGATGAATACGCTGCACCGCCAGTTCTTGCACTTTGCCGCCGTGGGGCTGGTGGGCACCGGTCTTCAGTATTTGACGCTATGGGCTGGCGTTGAGTACCTGGGCATGGCAGCGGCCATGGCCTCGGCCATCGGTTACGTGTTCGGTGCCGTGGCCAACTACCTGCTCAACTACAGCTACACCTTCAAGGGCACCACGCCTCACGTCGAGACGGCCAGCAAATACTTCACCGTGGTCGGCATAGGTTGGGTCCTGAATACAGCGCTAATGGCGTTATTGGCCCATGTTTTGGGCTGGCAGTATTTTTTGGCTCAGATCCTGACCACCGGCATTGCACTCGGGTGGAATTTTGTCGGCAGCCGGTTCTGGGTATTTCGGAGGAGTGAACATGACCACTGAACTGCCGTTGTTGTCGGTGGTGGACGCTTTGGAAGTTTCGCCCAAAATTTTGA
>CAZZAD010000265.1:2497-3464 GCA_964652055.1 uncultured Burkholderiaceae bacterium
CCGGCCGCCGGTTCTGGGTAGTCCGGGGGAGTGGACGTGACCACTGTTCTGCCGTTGTTGTCGGTGGTCGTACCGGCCTACGACGAAGTGGCCGTGCTGGAACAGTTCCATGTACGACTCACCGCGCTGTTTGACAGTCTGCCGGGCTATCGCTGCGAGATGGTGTTTGTCAACGATGGCAGTCGCGACCGCACCCAGGCATTAATCGAGCAGCTCTGCGCGACCGACGCGCGCGTGGGGGGCATCAACCTGTCCCGAAACTTCGGTAAGGAAATTGCCATGACGGCGGGCTTTGATCATGTGCGCGGCGACGTGGTAGCGGTGATCGACGCCGATCTGCAAGACCCACCGGAACTCATCCGCGACATGCTGCGTGAATGGGAAAACGGTTATGACGTCATCTACGCCAAGCGCACCCGCCGCGATGGCGAGAGCTGGTTGAAAAAAGTCACCGCCGCCGCCTTCTACCGAGTCATGAACGCCGTGTCGGGCCGTGTGCGCATTCCGCCCGACACGGGCGACTTTCGCCTCATGAGCCGGCGCGCCCTCGATGCGCTGCTGCAGCTCAGAGAACAGCACCGCTTCATGAAAGGACTCTTTGCCTGGGTGGGTTTCAAAACGCGGGCCATTGAATACCGGCGCGATGCACGCGCGGCCGGAGTCTCAAAATTCAATTACTGGAAGCTGTGGAACTTCGCGCTTGAAGGCATTACCGCTTTCAGCATCGCGCCACTCAAAGTGGCGTCCTATCTGGGGCTGACCACCGCGTTGTGCGCATTTGTTTATGGCGGCTGGATCATGGCCAAGACCATGCTCTGGGGTGATCCGGTGCCCGGCTATCCGTCCCTCATGGTGGCCGTGTTGTTCATGGGCGGCGTGCAGCTCTTCTTTACGGGCGTACTGGGCGAATACCTGGGCCGCATCTTCAACGAGACCAAGCGCCGCCCGCTGTATTTCACCCAGGCGG
>CAZZAD010000266.1:0-252 GCA_964652055.1 uncultured Burkholderiaceae bacterium
TGGAGACGCGCCAGCCTTCAAATCCTGCAGGCGGAATCAGCATGGCGAAGTTGGTCTTGCCGCAGGCTGAAGGGAAAGCAGCGGCGATGTGCGCTTTTTTTCCTTCGGGAGAGGTCACGCCCAGAATCAGCATGTGCTCGGCCAGCCAACCCTGATCGCGGCCCATGACGGAGGCAATGCGCAGGGCCAGACACTTCTTGCCCAGCAGGGCGTTGCCGCCGTAACCCGCGCCGTAGCTCCAGATTTCACGCG
>CAZZAD010000266.1:279-3458 GCA_964652055.1 uncultured Burkholderiaceae bacterium
TATTTGGTGTCGTTGCAGGGCCAGGGCACATCTTTTTCTCCCGCGGCCAGGGGTTTGCCCACCGAGTGCACGCAGGGGATGAACTCGCCGGCTTCGCCCAACACATCCAGTACCGCACGGCCCATGCGCGTCATCATGCGCATATTGACCACCACGTACGGGCTATCGGAAATTTCCACGCCGATTTGTGCAATGTGCGATCCGAGCGGGCCCATGGAGAAGGGAATGACATACATGGTGCGGCCACGCATGCAGCCTTCAAACAGGCCACTTAACGTCTGACGCATTTTGTCCGGCTCAGTCCAGTTATTGGTGGGGCCGGCGTCCAGAGGGTCTTCAGTACAGATATAGGTGCGGTCTTCAACGCGCGCCACGTCCGAGGGGTCGGACCAGGCCAGATAGGAATTAGGGCGCTTCTCGGGGTTGAGCTTTTTGAAGGTGCCGGCGCGCACCATGTCGTCACACAGCCGGTTGTATTCCTGTTGTGAGCCATCCACCCACACCACGCGAGCGGGCTGCGTCAGCTTGGCGATATCAGCCACCCAGGCCGCCAGCTTGCGATGTTTGACGTGAGAGGGGGCATTGAATTGGGATTGCGACGGCACAGCGCTCATAAGAGACCTCGAAGTGTGGTGAATGCTTCGGCGCTGGCGTGAAACAGCGCCCCGTTTACTGTCTTGTGTTGGTTTGCGCATTCGTACCTCAGACGAAGGACACACCAGCACCGACGGGCCAAAAAAACACGCGCATATCAATCCGTGTTCTGTTCGGGGAGGCGCATCAAGCACCTCACCGCCGCCGAAAGAGGGCGCGATATTACTCTGGCCGTCCCCGTCCAGCATTGGCAGGACGGCAAAAAAATCAGGCCAGATTTGCCTCGAACGGTTGTGATGGCTCTTGACAGAAAGTCATCGCGGTGGTGGCAAGACGGGGGCCGCTTCAGCTTCCGGTCTTTACCCGCCCGTAATGGCCCGACACCAGTTGAAACCGGAACAACCGGCATTCCAGAGGACCGTTAAAGAGCACCACTTTGCGCGACTCCTGCAGCCGCAGTTGACCGGGCAGCTTGCGGTCAGAACTGAGCAGCCATACATCCCAGCCCGCAAAGGCACCCTTGAGGCACTCGGCAAAGTCGCGCATCAGGCCCGACACCGGGGCGGACTTGGGGCTGCTTTGCTCGCCGTAAGGCGGGTTGCACACGATCATGCCAGGCTGATCCGTGATGGGTAGCGGTTCCACCTGGCGCGCATCGCAGGTGCTGAAAGTCAGGCGCCCGTCGGCCAACAACTTTTCCAGCCCTGCGGTCTGCGCGTTGTGGCGCGCAATATCGACCACGCGGCTGGAGATGTCCGACCCCGCAATCAGACACGGTGTGTTGGGCGTCACCGCCGCGCGCGCTGCATCGTGCACCGTGCGCCAGGCAGCGCGATCAAAGCTGCGCAACTTCTCGAACCCAAATTTGCGATTCAGGCCCGGGGCCTGATGCAACGCCATGGTGGCCGCTTCGATGGCAATGGTGCCGCTGCCGC
This sequence comes from uncultured Burkholderiaceae bacterium, assembly GCA_964652055.1. GTDB lineage: Bacteria > Pseudomonadota > Gammaproteobacteria > Burkholderiales > Burkholderiaceae_F > CAZZAD01. The sequence goes on from CAZZAD010000266.1 coordinate 1,809, forward strand.
ACATGGGGTCGAGCAGCGGATGCTCTGGCGTCCAGCCTGAGAGCAGCAACAGCCCCGCAGCCAGATTCTCTTTGAGCGGCGCCTCACCCTTGTCGCGCCGCCAACCGCGTTTGAAGAGTGGCTCACCCGAAAGATCCAGGTACAGGCTGGCAGTTTCGTTGTCCAGATGCGCATACACGCGCACGTCAGGGTGCGTGCGATCAATGCTGGGGCGATCTCCCGTGGCCTCGCGCAACTGATCGACGATGCCGTCCTTGATACGCAGCGTGGCGAAGTCCAGGCTCTGCAGCGCGCTGGCACGCGCCGTCACATCCACGCGCAGCGTGAGTTGTGCCGAGACATGCTCATGCCATGCAATGCCACGGGCCAGTTCGTACAGATCGTCCGCATCGCGGTAGCCGCCCTCGGCCAAATGCCACAACACGCGGCTGGCGATGCGCGAATGCAGATTGGCCGCGTAAGCCGTGGTCAGCGTGCCGCTAAAGGACACACCGCCGTGGTCGGCATTGATGTGCGTGGCACCGACCGCGCGCAGCTCATCGGCCAGCAAGGCTTCGAGGCCGCGGGGGCAGATGGCAAAGAAATGTTGGGTGGGATTAGGTATCACAGAGAGGAGCAAGAGGAGCACCACAGGGTGCCGCAGTGTAACGACGTGGGTGCTTGCGTGCCTCCCCAAAAGATCAAAGGCGCAGATCGATCCAGAAATTACCGTCTTGAGGGCCAACCACCTGGACCTTGAACCCGCGCCTATTCGCAACCCTTATTGCGGCCACGTTGTCTCGCTCCTAGTGCAGTGCTTCGCTCATTCCGACCCTTTTGGAGTCGCGCCTTTGCCCCCGTGGCAGCGTTGCGAATCCGCGCGATACCACTGGGTATCGCTGTGGTTCGCGCCTCTCCACAGAGGCAAGTCCACTGACCCAAAAGGGCCGGAATAGACGAAGCACTGCACTAGCACGTCACCCAAATGAAACGTGTGTGGACCTCTTGGGGTGAACGCGCACAACGCGCCATGATGACAGCATCATCCTGACCCTAGTAAAGGGCCATGACCAAAAAGCAGGGCCCTCTCGGGTTAGAACACAGGCCTTACCACCACCAAAACCACTACCGCAGTCAGCACCACCACAGGCACTTCGTTAAACCAACGGAACCACACGTGTGAACGCGTGTTGCGGCCTGCACGGAACGCGCGCAGCAGGCGGCCGCACAGGTGGTGGTAGGCCAGCAGCGCCACCACCAGTGCGAGCTTGGCGTGCATCCATGTTTGGCCTTGTCCGATGCCGTAGCTCAGCCACAGCCATAAGCCAAACACCAGCGCGAGTACGGCCAGCGGGGTCATGAAGCGGTAGAGTTTGCCGGCCATGAGCAGCAGGCGATCGCGTTCCGCGCCGGGGCTGTCTACCAGGGCCAGGTTGACGTAGATGCGCGGCAGATAGAACAGGCCCGCGAACCAGCTGGTCACAAAAATCAGATGCAGGGATTTGATCCAGAGCATGGCGTTACTTCCGCACCTGCCCATCGCCAAACACCACGTATTTGAGACTGGTCAAACCCTCTAGACCCACCGGCCCGCGCGCGTGCAGTTTGTCGTTACTGATGCCGATCTCGGCGCCCAGGCCGTATTCGAAGCCGTCGGCGAAGCGCGTCGAG
>CAZZAD010000267.1:0-3458 GCA_964652055.1 uncultured Burkholderiaceae bacterium
TGCTCGGCCTCAAACCCAAAAAACAGGGCTAGGCTTCATGCAATTGCCCTGGGTTGAACATCGATGCCAATAATCGGCAGTTGCATCCGACGGAAGCGCAGCTCATCAGGCGCAACGCCGGTACCTACGCGCAGCGCCGCGGCATCAGCATCGAGAAAGCGCTGTCCGAACTCACCCAGCAGGCCTTGCAGAACATCGATACCGCCTGGGATGCGCGGTTAGGCAGCGACAACCTTCAAGCCCAAGCCTTTCTCAAGGAAATGGGTCAGGGACAAAACCTGATCGACTCGATGACCGGGCAGCGCTACCAACTGTTTGCCGCGGACGAAGCCACCCGCAACAACCACGCCCAGTTTGCTCAGTACGTAAAAACCGACCTGCTGGTGCGCAGCCAACTTGACGTTGCCCTCAGGCAAACCAACCTGCCCAAGGGTGCACAGGCCATCGACCGTCGCGGCATGAGTGGCTCCGACATGGCGCTTAATGACGCTGCACGCGATTACGGCCACATGAAGGCCCAGCCCGAACAAGTGCAGTGGGCTGTTCTGGCTGAACTGCGGCAGACGCGAGCGCAAAACCAAAGTGCAGTGGCTAAGTTAGAGCAGGAACGCACAAGCCTTGCAGCCACACCACAAAACACCCAACAGCGTTGGGAGTTGCAGCAGCGCATTGATCAGCTTCAAGACCGCGACCAGGCCTTGCTGCGTGCAGCCCAACGCCAGATCCTGGTCATGGGCTCTGGGGGCTTGCTCAATCAATTCAACCAGAGGGAAACCTTTGAAGGCTTTGGTGCGGCCCGAGCCAGTGCGGGGCTCAACTTCAAGGGCATGGGCGGCGCCAACATCGGCGCGCGTCTGGCGATGGCCAAGGAAGCGGCGCAGGAAGCGAAGGCGATTGCGGCGGCAGAGCGGGCGATCGCAAGAACAAAGGTCGAACTCAATGCCCGAGTGGATGATGCGCAACAGTTCGAGATCAACATTGCCCCCAAAGATGTGCCAGAAACGGTATTACGTCGCGACAATGACTTCTGGTCAGGGGTCAATCATCGGGGCCAACTAAAAGCCACACTGGATGCCGAGGGCAACCTTATTTCAGCCAATCCGCAGGGCACAGGGTCAATCGCGGACCATGTGCGCGGGGGTAATGCAGGCAATACTCCCTATATTTCTACTACCGACCCCAAGGCAGCCGCCCAGGCAAAGAACTATGGCGCCCAGGAAATGGAAATCAGCACACGCGATCTGCAGCGCGACATCAATATGGGAACCGTTCGAGATGTTGAAATTGTGCCGCCGCAAAAAGTTCAGGCTGAACTACAGAATAGGATTGACTCAGCACAGGCTCGGTATGAGGCGAATCCATCCGATGGTAATTTGAGAAGTCTTGAAAGGGTGAGGAACGATTTGTCAAATGCTGTACGTGACGGCGAGTGCTTGGTTAAGCCGTGTGTGCCAGCGGCCTACATTCGTTGGCCGGCTGGCATACCTGATACGCCCAAGGCGTCAGAAGTTCGGCCAATAAGGAAGTAGGTTTAGAAATGAACAAAGAGGTGCATGACTTGCTCTATTCGTTGCCGCCGGGCACAGAAAGCTATGCGCATGACCTAACTGAGCTGGAGACAGGCGATATTCCGCCGGACCGCATTGTGAAGCTTAAAAAACTTATGCGGGGACAAGATGAGGTTGTTGCGTTGACTGCTGCGCGGATTTTGTGCGGCTGGGGCGATGAAGATGGGTTCGAGCATTTGCGCCAATATGTCTGCGACCATCCCGTATCACAAGTAAATTTGGCGCCGCATCGGTTGCGTGGGTATGACGACACGTACAAACAAATTCTTGATGCACTAGTTGATTACTTTGTTCGAGGCTCGGATGCAGGGGCGGGTGATATCGCTAGAAAAAAGATATTTGAACCTATTCAAAAAATCATCTCACTCTCAGGCCAAATGCAGTTTGGTATTGAGTATTTTTTCTGGTTACTTAGCAAAAAGGGATTCACCGAATACGTACCGGCACTCAAAGAGCATCTGGTGGAAATTCTAAAAAACGAAGAATTTCATCATTGGAAGGTGAGTGATTGCGTAAATCTTCTAAAAGACTTTGATTTGCCATTTGTGGAAAGGGTTCTTCAGGAGCGCGGCAAGACCTTGGCTGATTACCCGGCGACTGAGTAAGTGGCAAGTGCGGCGTGCCAGTGATTTCTATTTTTAATTAGTGATTTGTTTGCAAAATATATTTTTGGAGGGATGTCATGCGTAAGTTTTTAGTTTTGCTGTTTTGTATGTTCAACATCGCGCTCGTAGGTTGCGGGGGCGGTGGTAGTTCGGGTGGTTTGCCGTCTTCGGGAACGCCGGCGCCCGTGTTTACCATCACGGGCACATGGAGCGCCATGAGTGCCGGGGGGATTTACAACCTCACGCTTGATGAAGCGGCGGGCACGCTGACTTATGCACGCCCCGATGAAGCCACGGGCGTGGTCGCTACGGTTTCCATGAGCGGCATGAAGCGCGGCAGCGATGGGGCTTATGTTTTTGTCTCGGGCTTTGTTGTGGGCGGGTTGCCGCTGGATGTCAGGCTGTATCGCGTCGATGACCACACGTTGGCGGGTGCCATTTTGGCCCAGCAAGGTGGCGCATTGAAACTATCGCCGGTCGTGGCCAGCAAAGGTGCGGTTGCGGATATTTCTCAATTCAAAGGCCAGTGGAACTTCAATTGGTCTGATTGTGATTACCTCGCTGATACAGGGCGGTGTGCATTTGTCGCGGGCAGCGCGTTTGCGCAGTTTGATGGCCTGGTACTGACGCAGTGCTTCAACCCGGCAACTCCCGCTACCGGCTGTGGAACTAAAACCACGGTGCTTACCCTGAATGCTTTGGGCGGCGGGATATACGGGACTAACGATCCGGCGGGCACAGAGCGCATGCAGGCATTTACCGTGGGTGGCCAACCCATGGTGTTTGATCATTGGCGCAGTACCACGCTACCTAGACCTATGACGGCTCTCACCTACTACGCGCCGATTACAACCGCAGCGGCAACCGCATTTAACGGCACCTGGCGTGTCACCCGCAGTGATGGCCGCTCAGGCGTGGCCACCATCAGCGGCGATACCTTCAAAGTTGTAGTGGCGGGCTTGCCTGATGTGACGGGAACCTTCAAACGCAACACGCCTTGGGCCGGTCAGTCGCGCATCGACATTACGGGGGAAGCCAATCCGTACTTTGTGGTCGGCAATGACAAGTTGCTGGTTGCGTCGGGCGGTTTGGGGCAGTACGTATTGCATCGGGAATAGGGAGGCGTTGAGCGGGCTGAACTCGGCGCTGGGCTGCCCAGTGGGTCGCGTGCCCTATGCACGGGTAACTTTGAGTAGGGTGTCAAAACGTAGCTTGTGCCGGGGGTGGGGACAGGGCAATTGCATGAAGCCGATTGCGAGAAAAAAACGATGGAAGGCACCAATCT
>CAZZAD010000268.1:0-3451 GCA_964652055.1 uncultured Burkholderiaceae bacterium
GAGAGGGGCTTTTAACTTCCCTCTCCCTCCGGGAGAGGGACCGAGGGTGAGGGAAGACGGTTTAGCTCGCCGGGGATCACCTCCATCAACGCCCCCCTCGCATCCACCAACCCCAAGCGCACTGGCTTGTCGGGATAAAGGTCACTGACCACCGCCCCATAACGACGCACCTGCGCCTCGTAGTCCGCGCGCAACTCCGGTGAGACGCTCCATTTGAAATCGATGATCCAGCGCGCCTCGGGGGTTTCGATCAGGCGGTCCAGGCGCAGGAGTTCGCCTGCAGCACTCATGACTTCCACTTCGGCCTGTGCGGCCGTGCTGAAGAACTGCGGCAGTTGTGCGCGCACATGTTGTGCGGCTGCGGCCGCTTGCTGCAGCTGTTCAGCAGTCAGGCCATGGCGGCGCGCGAGTGTTGTGGTGTCGGCATCCAGCCCCAGTTCCAACAGCGCATGCCAGGCACGGCCCAGGCGCTGGGCTGGGCTGTCTGGTGCCGGCGCGCCGCGTTGACCCACAGGCTGGGGTTCGGGCATGAAGTCATACACCTGGCGTTGCGTTGCCGTGCGGGCCATGCTCGTAGCCAGCGCGGGCGCGGCGCCCGCGGACAGCGCTTGCGCCGCTTGCATGCGCGTGTACCAGGTGTCGATGAGCGCGCCCTTGGCGGGCGCCACGCCCGAGACGATGAGCACTTGCCGCGCGCGGGTGGCGGCCACATAGAGCAGGTTCCAGTCTTCTTGCGCACGCTGCGCATCTTCCTGCGCAAACCACGGGGCACGGGCGGCGTCGAGCGCGTCGGCACCGCGCGCCACCGGTGAGAGGTGCGCGGGCGCGGGGGCGTGCGGCGGCCAGACCACGAGGGTGCTTTCATCATCGGGTCGGGCCACGGCATGCGTGTCGGCCAGCACCACGATGTCGGCTTCCAGCCCCTTGGCGGCATGGATGGTGAGGATGCGCACGGCATCGGTCACATGCGCTGCGCCTTCGTCCGGCGCTTCATCGCGCGCATGTTGTTTGAGGTGCGTGAGTTCATCAATGAAGCGCGGCAAGCTGGGGTAGCGGCCGGCGTCCAGGGCCAGGGCCAGCTCAATGAAGGCGTCCAGATTGGCCTGCACCTGCGCATGCAGAGCGGGCGGCGCCACCGCGGCGTAGCGGCGGCGCACGTCGCCTTCAAAGTAGATGCGGTCCAGCAGATCGTGTACCGGCAGCACGCCGGCCAGGTTCAGCCAGCGTGCGAGCAGTTCATGCGCATGCAACAAGGTAGATGCCGGTTCCTCTGACTTTGCGACGTGCTGCAGGCGCTGCCAGCCGCTGTGACCGGGCTGCTGCACAAGGTGAATCAAGTCCGCATCACAACAACCGAAGAGGGGCGAGCGCAGCGCATGGGCCAGCGGGAGATCGGCCATGGGGGTGGTGAGAAAACTCAGCAACGCGGTGAGGTCATCGGCCTCCAGGGTGGTGAGTAGGCCGCCGCGCCGGTCACTCACAAAGGGCACACCGGCATCTCGCAGGGCGCGTTCGTAATCCATCAGGTGCGTGCGCCGCCGCACCAGCAGCAGCACATCAGACCAGCGCGCGGCGCCTTGTTCATGAATGCGCACGGTGGTGAGCGCTTGGGCGATCTCATTGGCGATGACGCGGCCTTCGCGGTAGCGGTTGTCGTTGTCACGCTGCGTGCGGGGTGTGGTGAGCACGTCGCGCAGATCAATGCCGGCCTGCACTTCCCTCCCCTTCAAGGGGAGGGCAGAATTCAATTCCCTCCCCTTCAAGGGGAGGGTTAGGGAGGGGATGGGCTGAATTGGCGCGACAGACTTAAGCCCATCCCCACCCGTGGCGCAGCCATGCGCTTGCAAGCGCATGTCGCTGCGGTGGCGCAAAGCAGTGCTTTGCGAATTCCCACCTTCGCCCCCTTGAAGGGGAGGGAGTAAATCGCCTTTCTCGGGCGGAGGAACCAAGGGCAACAACACAAACTCGCCCACCGCCGCGGCACGCGTGCTCTGCGGCTGATACAGCGCATTGGTGCCGGACATCACCACATTGAGCGCTTCGACGACCCGCGTGCTGTTGCGCCGCGTGACGTTGGTGCGCAGATGCACGGCGCCAAAGTCGCGTTGCAGCAACGCGCATGCGGCGTCAAACACGCGCGGCTCGGCGCGCCGAAAGCGGTAGATGGACTGCTTGGGGTCGCCCACGATGAAGACGCTGGGGCGATTCGCTTGCCCATCGGCCTCATCCAACTCGCCATAAGCAGCGAGCCACGATTGCAACACCTGCCACTGCAGTGGGTTGGTGTCCTGAAATTCGTCAAGCAGGATGTGGCGGTAGCGCGCATCGAGCCGCGCCTGCATGTACGCGGCGCTGTCAGGATCGGCCAGCAGGCGGTAGGCGTGCCATTCCAGATCGGTGAAGTCGAGCGCCTGCTGCTGGTCTTTGAGGCGCTGGTAATGCTCGATGAGCAGCCGCCCGCAGGCGAGCGCCGCCTGGTTGATCTGCCAGGCACGCCAGGTGCGGCGCGCGCTTTGCAATTGCGTCAGATAGTTGATCAACCAGGCGTGGGCCTGCGCATAACGCTGCACGTGGGTCTCGGATGAAAGATGCTTGCCCAATTTTTCGGGCGTAAATAACTCCCGCGGTGTGTGCGTTTTCGTAAGAAGCAGGTCGCAAGCCGCATGCAGATCGCTGCCTGGCTCAGCCGCAGGCCCTTGCAACCAGTGTTGCAGCTCAACAATTTTTCCCGCGGTGGTTTTGTTGGGCTTGGCAATCGACAGCAATAGATCGAGCACGCTGTGCAGCGTGTTCACGCATTCGGGCTCCCGCACGCGCAGCGCCGGGTCGGTGTCGCCGGCCACACTCAGCGGCGCCAGGGCGCGCTCTACGGCGCCCTGCTCATCGCCCGCGGCAAAACTCCACCACTCGGCGCGTTTATCCAGGAGTTGTTCGGTGAGCTTGCGCGCTGAGCTATCACCCACAAGGTCAATCAACGTTTCCCACGCGGCGCGTTGCGCAGCGTGCGCCGGGCGCAGCAATGCCGCACTGAAATGCAGCCAGGCATCGCGGCGCAAGCGGTCGGTCGATTCCACCAACACCGGGGCAAATGGCACACCGGCGCCCAGCGGTGCGCGCGACACCAGTTGCCAGAACCAGCCATGAAAAGTTTCCAGCGTCAGTGACACGGGGGCGGTGACCACACGCTCGTAGAGCCCACGCGCGCGGTCCTGGGCCTCGTGAGCCTGTGCGGCGGTGAGTCCGCGCAGTTGCAGAAATTCGATGAGGGCAATGTCGTCGGCCGCGGCCAGGGTTTTGAGATCGGCCAGCAAGCGCGATTGCATTTCCTGCGCCGCGCGGCGCGTGAAGGTGATGGCCAGAATCTCGCCCGGACTGGCTCCCGCCAACAGGGCACGCACGATGCGGCTGACCAGCAGCCAGGTCTTGCCACTGCCGGCGCAGGGGTCGACCC
>CAZZAD010000269.1:0-3413 GCA_964652055.1 uncultured Burkholderiaceae bacterium
AACGACGCCGCAACGAAGTAAAAGATGTGATCAAGAGACAGGGCGCAGGCCGGGGTGACGACGTTCTATACGGTTTGTAGGGCTAGCAGTGGGATAACCCGTCTTCAGCGTTGGATTAAAGAAATCAAACTGCTCCGCATCGGGCACCTTCAGATTGAAGCGCGGATCGTCCGTGGCGATGCCCAGGTATTTGCGCATGGCCGCATGCACGTGCCGCGGTCCGGCGGCGCCCACCACGCATGACCTTTGCCGTTACTGGTGTTCAGTACGGCGCGGCCGAACTCGGAATAAATGCGCATGAAGATGCCATTAGCCAGGCCCATCGGCCGCAGCCGGATATTGACGGGCTTCGTTGTGTTCAGGCGCGGCACCTTCTTGCCTGTGGTTTGCATCGCCTGTAGCCCTTGGGCCCGCGCAGCCAGCGCTTGTTACAGGTCAGCGGGGTTCAGGTTGTCTTGTTTGGTGGAGGCGGCGTTGGGCCAGAACGCCAAGTGGATGAGCTGCGCGTCGTTTGCGTGTTGTTTGGGATGCCGACAAAACGAGTTGCCTATAAATAAATGAGAAGAGGGTTAAGCGGTCCGGCCAGCCACTTAACCCTCTTGTGAGGTGAGGACGCAAACCAGGCAAATCCGGCCTTCCTTTGGGAGCGCAGGCGGTGGGTTTGGGTTTGCAAAGTTACGTGGAGTAAATGATTTTCTCTTTATTTTTCTGACGACTCCCGGTTCAAATAAATCCAGGTGCCAAGAGTTCTTTCACCCTTAACTTTATTAGCCGTCTCGCGCAATTTGGCCTGAAGATTGTCAAGTATTTTATCGCGATCCAATTTTTTCGGCTCAACCTTAAGTGGGGCTTGGCCTTTGTTGTCGTGCCTCGCAAGCATCGCTTCAATAGCAGGGCTCATGAGGTGTGCTTGCAGGGCTTTGGCAGCGGATTCATTTAACACAACGATTTGCGTCGTGCCGTCTTCGTTAGGTAGTTCAATGGGGTAGTAAGTATCCTTCTGAGTTATTGCCAGATTGCTTTCTTGTGAAGGGCTTTGTTTGCCCAACTTTTGGTGCACAGTTTGGACTGGAAATATTTCGTTACTGCGATTGATGAGTGATTGGTAAGTTACGGACCCACCATCCATCATTTTATTCACGTTATCTTGGGTTTGCTTCCCCAGATGCGCAAACGCGGTTTGGCCGTTAGACAGTTTGGTTGAACGAAGTATGGAGATAAAAGTTTCATTGCTAGCGTTTGTACTGCCGATTGGGTTGGCGTACGACCCTTCTTGTTTCCCCAAGGCGCCGATGCCGAATATGCGACTCCCGGCATCAGCCTGGAACCCAAAGCCCTTGAGTGCGAGGTTCGGGGTGGAAGCCAAAATACCTCGGGCTGGCTTCCAACTGTTATCGATTCTGTCTGTGGAGACGGAATAGGAACTACCGGTGGTGGGCGTGGTGGGCGTGGGGATCACATTCTTAAAAGCAAAAGTCATCATAATCATTCACTCCAGAAAAATTAGTAGATGAAATTCAGCGCGCGCGGCGCCGGCTAGAAAAACGTTAAACGAACAACGGCGGCCACTCTAACGGAGCGCAAGTGCAGCAAACAAGAGCCACAGAAGATATTTTTATGGTGCCACGCGGGTGCGACGTGCTGGACGAGCGGTGCGGTGGGGCGCTCCTACACTGCGTCTTTTCCCAGTTGCCCCCCCCCCAGCGTCCACCTCATGTCCCACACCGATAAAGTCATCCGCATCCGCGGCGCACGTCAGAACAATCTGAAGAACCTGGATCTGGATCTGCCCACGGGTGAATTGATTGTGGTCACGGGCGTGTCGGGCTCGGGCAAGAGTTCCTTGGTGTTTGACACGCTGTATGCCGAGGGGCAGCGGCGTTATGTGGAAACGTTTTCGCCCTATGCGCGGCAGTTCTTGGACCGCATGGATCGACCGCAGGTCGATCGCATTGAAGGCGTGCCGCCGGCTATCGCCATTGATCAAACCAACCCGGTGCGCACCTCGCGCAGCACCGTGGGCACGATGACCGAGCTCAACGATCACCTCAAGCTCCTGTACGCGCGTGCCAGCACTTTGTATTGCCGCGGCTGCGCGCAGCCCGTGCGGCGTGATACGGCGCAGAGTATTTATGACGCGCTGGCGCAGCGTTGTGCGCAAGACGTCGATGCACGGGTGGCGCTGAGTTTCCTGGTGCCGGTGCCGAAGAATTTTTCTGAAGATGAAGTGCGCGCGCAGTTGCAGGCGCAGGGCTACACACGCGTGACACCTGGCGCGCGCGCCGGCGCGCTGGAGGTGATGCAGGACCGCTTTCGTTGGGGCAGCGTGGAGCGCCAGCGTGTGATCGAGGCCATTGAATCGGCGCTGCGCTTTGGCGGCGGGCGGGTGCAGGTGAAGGTCGGGCAGGTGAAAGTGGGCCAGGAAACATTAGGGTCAGATCAAGATTTTTCTGTACCGACCTTGCGTTTCAGCACCGCCCTGCATTGCGCCGATTGCGACATTCATTACGCCGATCCGCACCCGAGCACGTTTTCTTTCAACTCGCCGCTGGGCGCGTGCGAAGCCTGCCGTGGCTTTGGGCGGGTGATCGGCGTGGATTTTGGCCTGGTGATTCCCGATGAGAAGAAAACCCTGCGCGAGGGCGCGGTGCGGGTGTGGCAAACCAAAAGCTTTGCCGAGTGTCAGGACGATCTCATCAAGTACGCACCCCAATTCAAAATTCCGCTCGACACGCCCTGGCGCTTATTGACGGATGCGCAGCGCACCTGGGTGATGGAGGGCGAGCCCGCTTGGAGCGGCAAGTGGAAAAAGCAGTGGTACGGCATCCGCCACTTTTTTGGCTGGCTGGAGAGCAAGGCCTACAAGATGCACATCCGTGTGCTGCTCTCGAAATACCGCTCGTACACGCCGTGCACGGCTTGTGGTGGAGCGCGGCTCAAGCCCGATGCGTTGCTCTTCCGGGTGGGTGGTGTCGGCAATGGCAACGCCACTTCCCTCACCCTAGCTCTCTCCCGGAGGGAGAGGGAACTTAACTCCCCTCTCCCTCCGGGAGAGGGGCTGGGGGGCGAGATGGGGAATTCGAGCCGCATCCGGCTCGCCCATCGAGCGGTGTCGGCCTGTAAGCCGACACGCGCACTGCAAGTGAGGGAAACGGCGCAACACGCAGGTAATGACGTGGGCGCTGCGATCTGTTCCCACTACCGCCCGCAAAACGTGCGCTGGAGCGACACACAACTGGCCGCCTTGCCGGGCTTGTGCTTTCACGATTTGATGCTCGCCCCCATTGAACGCGTGCGCATGTTTTTTGAAGCGCTGTGCTTTGGCGGGGTGATGGATCAGGCCACGCGCCTGCTGCTCGATGAAGTCAAAGCGCGGCTGAAGTTTTTGTGTGATGTGGGCCTGGGTTACCTCA
>CAZZAD010000270.1:0-3361 GCA_964652055.1 uncultured Burkholderiaceae bacterium
GCACAACCTACCGGCTAACTCAGCTCCTGCCCGGCTTGCGTGGCCAATGACCGGAAATCAAGGACTTTCGAGGTTGGCATTGCCCAGGCATTTGGAAAATTTTCCGAACTTTGCTGCCACCAGTTCATACTGCAAATTGCCACCATATGCAAAATCCCGACTCCTATCAGTCGGGATTTTTTTTGCCCGCTCCCCCTGTAATGGCGTAGTTTGGCGCATTTCCTCTTGAGCGGCGCAGTGCCGGAAACACTGTTTTCCGCCCGAATGACCCTGTTTTCTGTCTCTATTCTCTGCCGGGCTCTTGAGCGTTCAATGCATACGGCCTCGCAAAATCAAGGGGTCGCAGTGGTCAGGTTGCGAAAACAAAGCTCTACCCATCACAGATCTGAACACTGAAATCGCGGCTACCAGACATCGACTTCGCACACGTGTCCTGCGCATGGCCACAGGGATCTGGGCGCCGTCAGCCGTCAACTTGACTCCACAGGCGATGCTATATACAATCGCCGTATATTAACGTGCAGGGAGTCCAGCATGTCCATCGGTACCGTCTTCGTCAACAACCGCACCCAAGCCGTCCGGCTGCCGTTGGACGTCCGTTTGCCCGAGGGCGTCCACAAAGTCGAGATCCGCGTCAAAGGGCACGAGCGCATCATCGCGCCTCTCGGTCAATCCTGGGACAGCTTCTTTCTGGACGGCCCGCGTGTGAGTGATGACTTTTTGCCCGACCGTGCCTCTCAGCATCAGCCGGAGCGGGAAGCCCTTTGATGTTGCGCTACCTGCTCGACACCAACATCGTCATCTACGTGTTGAAGCGCCGCCCGCTCGCGGTGCTTTCCACGTTCAACGCCAACGCCAGTCGAATGGCCATCTCGTCAATCACCCTGGCCGAATTGATGCACGGCGCCGAGAAAAGCCAACGCGTGGGTGAGAACCTGGCGGCCATCGAGGACTTCTGCAGCCGTTTGGAAGTGCTGCCCTACGGCGCTAAGGCCGCCCAGCACTACGGCGCCATCCGCGCGGCCCTTGAAAAACTCGGCCAACCCATCGGGGTAAATGACTTGCACATTGCGGGGCACGCCCGCAGCGAAGGCTTGGTGCTGGTCACCAACAACGTCGCGGAGTTCGAACGCGTGCCAGCGCTCGAACTTGAGAACTGGGTGGCTGACTGTCAGTAGCATCATGCACCCCGAAATCGAACTCAACCCTGACGGGCGCCTCATTGTCAGGCGGCAAAAGGAAACGCCAGAGGGCTTGCGCGAAACCGTGACAGACATCACCGACCAGGCGTATCACTGGCTTGATAAATCCGTGGTCATCCAGGATGGCACGCGACTTTCCGCGATTTTCGAATTGCTCAAGGCCAACGAGCCACTGCGGGAGGTCTACACCCGCAACTGGGCACAGGCTTACCTGGAAAGGTACGAAGCCATTCGACGTGGCGACATCGCGCCGGACCACCGTGACGATGAGTCCAAAGGGCCGGAGATAGAGGCGCTGGAGATTTCGCTCCGTCAGGAACTTCGAATCCCCAGTCAGTTGCTGTCGAACATTGTGGCGGCACAAGATCCGAATTCGCCAACCGCAACTCAGTACTTGAACTTGGTCAGTGACGTCGAAGTGCGTCAAAACATGGGCGACCCCAAGTCCTATACCGTTAAGGATGCAGCTCGACGTTGGGATGTCAGTGGCCGGGCGATACCGTTCACACACGACACAGAATATTCAGGCGTCCAGTACAAAGCAGGCGACCACATCAACTACTCAATCAGCGCAATTTTTGACCAGTGTATTGATCTGCCGCTGCGCGTCGGCGCGGGTGTTGTGACACTCACCATCAGCGGCAAGCGACGCAAAGACAGGCTGACGGTTTGCGTGCCACTCGGGTCAGACGAAGATCCGCCGCCCATCACTTTGCATGAGCTTATTGGTGCCATCACGTATGAGTTTTCCTTTTACGGCGGGCCAGAGGACACGGAGGTTGAGTTTGAAAAACTCAGGCAGACCATCCGCGAAATGGATGATGCAGATCACGCAGAAGACATGACTTTCGGCATGGCCCATGTCTTTTGTCCCGATGGCAGGTTAAGTGACTTGCAGTCCCGTGGCCGCAATCTCGAGGACCGCGCACGGTACTGGGATCGGACCATGGTCATGGAACACACCGGATTGACCGAGGCCGAAATTGAAGCACGGTGCCGGCAAGGCCGGATGCTTGAGCTCAGCGCACTGGCCACCAGCACTACACCCGATCGAGATGCATATCCTGCCGAGCAATTCATCCCCGGCTTCGACGTGGAGCTGTTGAGATTTCTGTGCTGGATCGCAAGCATGTCCTGCTCAGACTGGGCCATGCACACATTCCTGAGTGAATGGACCACGTCGGGTACGCGCGGCGTTCCGATCAATGGCTGGGCGGTGCTGGCTCTGTCGGATGTGCCGCTAGAACATCAAAAACTTGATGATCCCATCTTCCAAGCCACGCGCAATCGTCGCGTACCAATGCGGCCAGTGTTTTCACAGGGGTCTGCAAAGCAGGCCTTGGTTGAGGCTTTTGAAGCCTTTGCGGCGCAGCGCCGGCAGGATTATGAGCGGCGTGATGAACTCGAGGATGACGATTAACGATGCGACTGTCAGGCAGCTAATCGTCGTCACCTTTGCGCTCCCACGGCGCCTTTCTTGAAAATAGCCTCTCCAGTCCTGGCTTCGGTTGTGCGGGCCGATCAAGCAAATTCAGAAACTCTTCATACTTTTCTGTAGACAGCAAAAAGTAGCGCCGATCGGCAAGGTCATCCTGTTCTTTTTGGCGGGCGATCTCTTCCTCAGTCGTCGCATCAACCGCTTCAGGATTGATGCGCCCCACAGGCTCGTCCAGGTCGATACTCATCCTGACGGTCCGCTCAGGACTTTCGCGAACGACCCCGAGCAACGACACCTCAAGGCCCAGGACCCTCTTGATGGCTGAGACGATCATCGAAATGTTCGACAAGGTCGGATTGCCGGTCGATGACAGCATCCGATGGAGGCTTTTGACGGGCCTGTCAATCTCTTGGGCCAAGCGCTCAAAGCCCACGGTGGCATTGACCAAGTCCCGCAACACACGTTTGGCCGTGTCGGGCTCCCCGTCCACAAACAGCGTGATCGCTTCGCCAAACATCGCCCGCGCGAAATCCGGATCGCTTTGCATGCGTGCGTTCACAGTCGCTTTGAAATCTCTTGTGAGTGCCATGCGCCAATAGTAACTAATACGTGACCATCTTGGGAGTTCCACTTGGCTTCCATGGCAAACAGCGCGTTCATGGAGTCCTGGCAACACCTGCGGATGGAAACCAAAATGGACGGACGATGCATCTCCCAACAC
>CAZZAD010000271.1:0-3295 GCA_964652055.1 uncultured Burkholderiaceae bacterium
TGCCAGCTCGCGAATTTTCTCGGCCACGGCATCGGCACCTTTGGCCACCACCACGGGTGCGGCTGCCTTGCCTTCGCTGTATTTGAGCGCCACGGCGTAGTGCGTGGGGTTGGTGATCACCACATCGGCCGTGGGCACCGCGGCCATCATGCGTTTGCGCGCGATCTCACGCTGGGCGCTGCGGATGCGCGCCTTGATGTGCGGATCACCCTGACTTTCTTTCTCTTCGCGCCGCACTTCTTCGAGCGACATCTTGAGTTGCTTGTGATGCTGAAAGATCTGAAACGGCACGTCGATGGCCGAGGTCACCATGAGTCCGGCAATCAAGGCAAAGAAGCCGCCGGCTAATAGTTGCCCCATCTGCGCCATGCCGTCGGACAAGCCACTGCCGGCCAGGCTGGCGAACTCCGGCAGATACATGGTTAGAAACGCCCCGCCAAACACCCCCAGCAGCAGGGCCACCAACATCACCTTGGTCAGCTCGACCACCGAGCGCAAAGAAAACATGCGCCCCAAACCGCTGAGCGGGCTCAGGCGCGAGAACTTGGGTTGCGCCTGGCTGAGCACAAAAATGAATCCCCCCATCACCAGGGGCGCAGCCACCGAGGCCAGCAGCATCACCCCCAGCACGGGCAGCAGCGCGACCAAGGCCGTGGCCGCCAGATCCGACAGACGTTGCGTCAGCGCGGTGGGGTCGGTGGCGGTGAGGTAATCAAAGCGCAGACCCCCGGCCATCACGCCACGGCAGGCCTGCATGAGCGGTTGCACCAGAAACACCAGCGCGCCACCGGCTGCACCCAACATGAGCAGATGCGCCAGATCGCGCGAGCGTGGCACCTGGCCTTCGCGACGCGCGTCCTCCAACCGCTTAGCGGTCGGATCGAGATTGCGTTCTTGCCCGGAGTGTTCGGCATCAGCCATGGCGCGTGGGACCCATCAGTTCCACGCATTGTTTAGGAGGGGCACTCCGCCTTAATCGATAAATATCGGCATCAGCGTGTACCACTTTAGGGGTCGTCATCAAATAAATGGCCTGTGCGCCGGGCCTGCAAGGGGTGCAGCGCGAGGCGCAGACCGAAGGTCAGGGTGGCTCCCTGCCCAAGGGCTGCAACGAAGCGATGCGCCCCTTGCAGGCCCGGCCCTTCGGGTGGCCCCCCAGCGCGGGCGCACTCGTCGTTGCAAATGCTCGCCGGGGGAACCGCCCCGGCTGTGCTTTGCGCCTCGATTGCGCCCGCGCTGGGGGGCCACGCACAGGTCATTTATTTGACGATGACCCCTAGGGCGGTTGCAAAAAAAATCGTTGTTTTCACCGGAAACAACAAATTGACGGGCAAACACATACCAGCTTGGAGGCCCAAGCCAACGTATTGCGCTGCACGCTGACTCAAGACCGCGCTGGGCGCGCCGTATCAGTGAGTGGAACCTCGAAATGGAGTCGGACATGTCGCGCATCCACCTAGTCAAACGTCTCGCTGAGTTCACACAACGGCCGCAGGACACGCCGCTGGTCCCGTTGGCTTTGCCAGCCCCGGCATCCACTGCCGTCACTACCCACCGGCGCAGCGTCAAACGTAACCCACCCAACCTGGGCACCACCACAGCGCTCACCACCCACACGCCCGTCGTGACGCAAGATCTTTACGTGTGGTTTGAAGACACCTCAAACCGCATGCACAGCAGCCGCCGCGGCATTGCAGGCCTGCCCGAATCACTGCTGCCCTACGCACGCGGCCTGCGCGTGATTGAACGTCATTACGCAGAAGGTCATCTGCATCTGCTGTCCGCCGCGCGTCTGCGCTGCAGTGAGCAGTTTGGCGAGCGCATCTCGGCCCTGTACACCGCTGCACTGTCGGTGGGCACGGTGGCCTGGATTGGCACCGGCGCGCAGTACGCCCGCGCCTGGCAGGAGATGTATCCGTCGTAATAGGGGTTAAGGGTGATTGAGGTGGGGGTAAAGTCGCGTTCATGTCGAACGCACCCACTCCATCCACCACCCTGACTTTCGCCGCTGAAGGCGACAACACCTCTCTGGCCCACCTGACCGGTGCGCTGGATCAGAACCTGCGCCAGATCGAAATTGCGCTCGATGTCACGATCAAACGCCGTGGCCATGAGTTTCGCGTTCAGGGCGAGGCCGCCCGCGCACAGCAGGCACTCGTCGCCCTCAAACACTTTCATGCAGCCGCCACGCAACTGGTGTCTGCGGAAGACATCCAGCTCTACTTTGTTGAGCATCGCGACCCCGCCACCGATCTGGCGGGCGCACCCGCCTTGCACACACGGCGCCGCGATCTGCATGGACGCACGCCGCGCCAGCGCGATTACATCGAAGCCATCCTCGCGCACGACGTGAGCTTTGGCATTGGCCCGGCGGGCACCGGCAAAACGTATCTGGCTGTGGCCTGCGCCGTGGATGCACTGGAGCGCGATCTGGTCAAACGCATCGTGCTCACGCGCCCCGCCGTAGAAGCGGGCGAGCGTCTGGGCTTTCTGCCCGGTGATCTGTCGCAAAAAGTGGACCCGTATCTGCGCCCGCTCTATGACGCGCTCTTCGACCTCATGGGCATGGACAAAACACAAAAACTGCTGGAGCGACAAACCATTGAAGTCGCGCCCCTCGCTTACATGCGCGGCCGCACGTTGAACCATGCCTTTGTGATCCTGGACGAAGCACAGAACACCACGCCCGAGCAGATGAAAATGTTTCTCACCCGCATCGGCTTTGGTGCCAAGGCCGTCATCACGGGGGATGTCACCCAGACCGATCTGCCGCGTGGCGTGAGCTCGGGTCTGGTGCAGGCGCAGGACATCCTTCGCGCCGTGCGCGGCGTGAGCTTCACGCAGTTCACCTCGGCCGACGTGGTGCGTCATCCCTTGGTGGCGCGCATCGTGGAGGCGTACGAGGCGGCGCAGGCCAAGCCGCCGACCGCATGACAAGCCACCCCAATGAGAAAAACACACCCACCGAAGGCACGTCGCCCCGGCGCAGGCCCTGTCTCTTGATCACATCTTGGTCCGAGTTCAGTGTGGTGTTTGTCCCCTCCCCTTCAAGGGGAGGGTTAGGGTGGGGATGGGCTTGTACAGGGCGAACTTCACTTCGTCATGTAGCCCATCCCCACCCCCGCCCTCCCCTTGAAGGGGAGGGAGTAAACAGAGCGGCTTCGCCCTTCGGTTCCGGGGCGCAAGCCGACAGCAACGCTGTATCTGACTCTCCCGGAGGGAGAGGGGTTGGGAGCGAGGCAGGGATTTCGAGCCGCATGCGGCTCGCCTGTCGAGCGGTCTGGGCCTACAAGCC
>CAZZAD010000272.1:0-3275 GCA_964652055.1 uncultured Burkholderiaceae bacterium
CTGCTCGGCCTCAAACCCAAAAAACAGGGCTAGGCTTCATGCAATTGCCCTGGGGCAAAAGCCCGGTGGCCATTGAGCAGCAAGCGCTCTTGGGTGTGATGACCGTGATCTTGACGCAACTGTTTATGCATCGCCGACAAAAGGATTTGGGTCTGGAGGTGCCCGATGCCACGCAAAGCGCCAAGCATGCAAAGAAAAGAGCGCGCCATGAGTGCTCGGATATCGGCGTCACGCTGCGCGCGCTCTGGACTCACCTGTCCAAACTCACGCGACAACTCTGGCGCTTCCTGAAAAACTGCTTCGCCCAAAAACACGACCCAGCACTCTATAAACGCCAACTCGAACCCTTGTTGCTACGGTATCTATGAGAGAGGGCGGACGCCGTTATCTGGAAGCACTAGGAGTCTGCGCGGTCGAAGTGAGTCGGCTCATCCTTATTGACGACTCAAGTGCAAAACGCAGGGGCAAAACGCAGGGGCAAAACTCAAGGCCAAAAAAAACGTCCTGAAGTGTTACTCCAAGACGCCGTGTGTGGCAGGAACGTCGATTAGCGGTTATGCGGCGGTGTGACCGACAGCACCAAGTCAATTGAGCGCTGCGCCAGATAGGCCCCCAGCGTAGCGGTGGGATGGAAGCTGTCCCAATAAAAATAGGTGTTGGGGTTGGGGCAGACCAATAGCGGGGTCTTAAAACAGGCCTCGGTGGTGTTGGTAAGCGTGAATCCCGGAGCCGTGCCACTTTTGATTTGTGATTCGAGAGCAAAAAGATCAAAGAGCAGAAAACTCGTGCTCGGCTTGGCCGTGCGCAACAGCGCAACTTGCTGCGCCAGCAGCGTGTTAAACGCTACAGACAACTGAGTAGCCCCGGCAATAGCGGCGGGCCCCAGCGCTTGCGCCTTGGGGGTGGCGCCCACGTTAGGGGTGTTGACGATCACGATGGTTTTTGCGCCGGCAGCTTGTAATTTTGTTGCCGCGCTGACAATGTCAGCCACTGCGCCCGCAACAATGGCGTTAGAAATAGTGGCGGCATCAGCCGGGTACTGCGCGCCGAGCGTGAGCGCATCCACGATGTTGTTGCCAAAGGTCGAGGCATCAATCACCACCAAGGTCAGTGGATGAATGCGCGGCTTGAAAAAGTTCAACAACTGATCGACCTGGCTAGGGGCAGCACCTAAAGGCGCATTGATGGCTGGCACGGTGGGCAAGGTGCCCGTTTGTGCAGACAACTGCACACCTGTAAGGCCTGCTTGATCGAGCGCATCACGCACACTGCCCGTGCGCGCGCCGGCATAGGCGAAGTTGGTGCCATCTTTTTGCAACGAAGGTTTAGCGCTGCCCCCAAACTTGGCGGCTAGCAGTTCCACCCACACGGGGCCGTTGGAGAATTTGCCTGCGGCATAGGGGGGCGCAGGCGGGCAAGCAGTAGGAGCGGCCAGGCAAGTGTTGCCCGTATCGGTGAGGCTGGCGCCCACCACGGTGGTGATGTTGTAAAACGGCGGCGGTGCATCGTCCTGCGTACCGCCACACGAGATCAATAAGACAAGACTCAATAAAACGGCGGTGCGCCGCCACAGCGTTTGAATGGTCTGCATGGCTTATCTCCCCGGTCGATAGAGCGGCAACTTTGTGGAACCGCAACTCTGTGCAGTCGCGACTATGCCAGTGCGGCTTGCATTACAACAACCCCGCCCGCTTGACCGCGTGATAGCGGTTAACGAGTTCGATGGGCAGCGCCTCAGGCAAAACGTCCACCAGCAGCGCATCCTTTTCGGCCAAACGGATGAAGGCATCGCGACGCGATTGCTCAAAGAGGTGTGCAGCCGCCACTTCAAACACGCGCTGCGCCTGGCCCCTGACGAGCGGGGTTTGCATCAGTTCATGCAGCACACGCTCGCGCATGCTGGCGGTGATCACCCGATGGCGGGTGCGCAGCAGACGCAATGCAGGCGCCAGCTCCTCGGCGTCTTCATCACGAAAGTTGGTGATCAACACCACCAGCGCGCGCTGCCTGAAGCGCAACATAAAGTCGCGCGCGGCCTGCAGATAGTCGGAGTACGCGGGCTCGGGTTGCACCGCGCCCAGCGTTGCCATCAGGGCATTGAATGAGCCGATGCCTTTGCGCGGCGCGCACTGCACGGCGTGCTCGGGTTGCATATGACCAAACGTTTGTGCGCCCACGGCGTCCCCCTGTTTGAGGGCCACGTAGGCGAGCAACATCACCGCATTCAAGGCGTGATCAAAGTGCGAGCCGCCGCTTTGATCGGATTGGGTTTCATCGGCGCGCATGCGCCGGCCGCAGTCGAGCAGGAACACCACGTTCTGATCGCGTTCGTCCTGAAATTGCCGCACGATGGGCCGCTGCAGTTTGAGCGTGGCCTTCCAATCAATGTGCCGCAGCGACTCACCCGCACGATATTCGGTGAGCTCTTTGAAGTCGGTGCCCTCGCCCCGCTGCACAAAGGTTTTGATACCAATCTCAGTCAAGCGCCGGTCGCCCGCGAGCCAGGCATAACGCGCCACGGTGGCGAAGTTGGGATAGGCGCGGATCGTCTGCGCGGGCCCCACACGCCGCTGCAACTCCAACAAACCCGCCCGGCTGCACACCCACAACTGCGCCGGCGCAAAGTGCAACTCACCGCGCTGGCGTGGGGTCACGAAATAACTCACCGTGAGCTGCTGCCCCGGCGCAACCTCAATACGCAAAGGCAATCCGGTGAAGTCCAGCGTAGGGTCCGCGTGATCAAAGACGCGTGCATGCCAATGGATGGAAGCTGCATTCGCAAATACCAAACGCACCGGGGCGCGCACACCCAAAGCAAATGCAGCGGGCAGTTCGCGAGTGAGCATGAGCGGCGAGCGGCGCCATGCGCGCGTGGAAAGCACGCCGTCAATGAGTACGGCCAGCCCCAGCACTGCGGCCACACCGGCCGTGATCACGCTCGTGGCATACACGCTCACACCCAGCAGCAGCACCACAAGGGCGAGCACAGCCATCAGCAGGACGATGCCGATAAGAGGGCGGGAGGGTTGGAGAGGCATCACAGTTTTCCCTTGTTCAAGTCTTTCACCTCGTTGCAGCGCCATTCCCTCACTTTGATGGAAAAGTTATAGACCACAAAACGATGTTGCCCGTAGCTCAACCCGTACGCCCACAAGCTCCACAGTCCCTCAATACCATGGCTATAAAAACTCACTGCAACTGCAAATCAAACACGATGCAAACCTAGTGCAGTGCTTCGCCCATTCCGACCCTTTTGGAGTCGCGCCTTTGCCCCC
>CAZZAD010000273.1:0-3267 GCA_964652055.1 uncultured Burkholderiaceae bacterium
ACCCTAACCCTCCCCTTGAAGGGGAGGGAACAAAGACAAGGCCGAGATGTGATCAGGAGACGGGGCCTGCGCCGGCGCGACGGGGGCTTTTGTGGCCAGTGAGCGATGAACGTGAATCTCGTTAAAGCCCAGCTGCAATACATGCAGCAAGTGCGCGGTGATTTGCGCAGTCGTTTGCTACGCGGCTTGGGCTGGGTGGTGTTTGCAGCACTGTGTGTGCTGTCGTGGAACCTGGCCGCGGTGGACCTGGGGCGCCTGTTCTCGGGTGTGCCCAAGATGGCCCACTGGCTGGCGCAAGCCTGGCCGCCCGCGTTCGAAGAGCTGCCCATATTTGTGGTGCGCATGGGCGAGACCCTGGCCATTGCTTTTCTGGGTACCTTGGTTGCGGTGCTTGCGGCGGTGCCCGTGGCGTTTCTGGCCGCGCGTGGTGTGACCCCGGCGCCGTGGTTGCGCGTGCCCCTGCGTTGGGTGCTCAATGCCTTTCGTGGCGTGGACTCGTTTGTGTTCGCCCTGATTCTGGTGGCGGCGGTGGGGCTGGGTCCCTTTGCAGGCCTATTGGGCGTGGCCCTGCACACCTGGGGCAGTGCGGCCAAGTTGTTTGCGGATCAGATTGAATCGGTGTCGTTGGAGGTGGGCCAGGCGCTGGAAGTCGGGGGCGCAGGCCGGTTGGTGGCGTTTCGTTATGGCCTGTTGCCTGACCTGGCGCCCGCGTGGGCGTCCATCGGCCTGTATCTGTTTGAGTTCAATGTGCGTGCTTCCACCGTGTTGGGTGTGGTGGGCGCGGGCGGCATCGGGCAGGAGTTGAAGTCCAGCATGGATCTGCTCGACTTCGCACGCCTGACCACCATCCTGTTGGTGATTCTGGTTGCGGTGACGACTATCGATACGTTTTCGGCATGGATACGACGGCGACTGGCTTGATCGTGGGTGATGCCCTGGGCATGCCTGCGCACGCAGCTGCGCGGCCTGACGGTGCGCTGGTCGCGCGAGGGCTGACGCGCCGCTTTGCCAATGGCCGGGGCGTGTTCGATGTGAACTTGCAGGTGCAGCGTGGTGAACTGATTGCGCTCACGGGTGCGAGCGGTGCAGGCAAGACCACGTTGCTGCGCATGCTTGCAGGCATCGGACGCCCCGATCAGGGGTCGGTGGTGATCAACGGGCATACGCGCGTAGGGGCGCAACGCGGTGACACCTCGGTGGCGCTGATCTTTCAGCAGCCGCGTCTGGTGGGCCGTGCCACTGCTGCGCAGAACGTGCTGGCGGGTCGTCTCGGGCATGTGTCGCGCTGGCGAGGATTACTCAAGCAATTCGGCGCACACGACTGGACGCGGGCATTTGAATGCCTGGATCGCGTGGGACTGCTGGCGCACGCGGCCGATCGTGCAGATCGACTCTCTGGCGGTGAGCAGCAGCGCGTTGCGCTGGCGCGCGCACTGGCGCAGCAGCCGGCGGTGCTGCTGGCTGATGAGCCCGTGGCCAGTCTCGATCCCGATAACGCCCGTCGAGTGCTTACCCTTTTGCGCCACTGTGCTGATCAAGGTCTGGCGGTGATCACCAGCCTGCATCAGGTTGAGCTGGCGCGTGAGTTCGCACACCGCTGCGTGGTGATGTCCGAGGGCCGTCTGATGGTCATGAATCCGCCTGCGTGAGCTGCACCACGATGCGGTTGTGCCGCATCAGCGTCGCGAGCACGGCAAACACCAGGACAAAAATAGACGCGGCCCACCACTCGGTGATGTTCTCGATGCGGTCTTTCATGGCCTCATCAAACACAGGTCCGAGCACCGCATTGACCACACCCAGAGTGACCAGCGCAGCGGCAAGCACGAGGAGCAGTACGTCGAGTTGCCAGGGCGCCTTGATTCGTAGGGCATACGCGGCTTCTCTGACCGCACCACCGGCGGTGATCATGGCGATGCAGGTCAGCCCGAAATACATCACCGTGCCATGAGCGCGCAGCCAGCGATAGGTCGGCCCTTCCGTACCCAGGAAGGTGCCGTAGGCAATGAGCGCAATAGCCGCTGTGATGCCCAGCCATGGCAGTGCACGCAGGCTGCGTCGATGCTTGGGCGCCATCGGCCGCAGCCACGCCGCTACGACAATCCACGTGAGCGCCTGCAAAGCGGCGCCAGGCAGTGTGGCTGCGCGGAACACATGGTTGCCCAAACCGTAACGTGCGGCGCGGCTGACAGAAACGCACCCTTCAATCAACGGGTTGCAGCTCGGGATCAGTTCGTGATGCATGGACAGCGCCAGCGCCACCAGTGAGCCCGCGGCCGGCAGCAAGCCCGCCAGCAGGGGCAGGGGCCATAAAGTGAACGAAGGGACTCTGGACATGGTTAGGATGCCCGCATGCGTATTGCCTGGACATTGAACGAAGCCGAGCTGGAGTGGACGGCCGTGCGGGCGCAGGGCGCGGGTGGACAGAACGTCAACAAGGTGTCCAACGCCGCGCAGTTGCGCTTTAACGTGCCGGCCTCGTCCCTGCCCGAAGAAATCAAGGCCAAGCTGCTGGCGCGCAGCGATGCGCGCATCAACACGGCCGGTGACATCGTCATCAAAGCGCAGACCTCTCGAAGTTTGGAAAAAAATCGGGCCGATGCACTGGCGCGCTTGTGTGCGCTGATTGATGCCGCGGCCGTCGTGGTGCGCAAACGGCACGCCACCCGTCCGACGTTGGCCTCAAAGCGCAAACGTGTTGAAGTTAAGGTCATGCGCGGCCGCATCAAGGCACAGCGAGGACAAATAAAAGAGGAATAAAAAAACCGCCACACGAGGTGGCGGTTTTTATTGAGACAAACCGTCGATTAGACCGGCTTAATCATCGTGGCCTGGGGGCCCTTCTGACCGGGGGCCTCAACGAATTCAACTTTCTGTCCTTCTTGCAGCGTTTTAAAGCCGCTGGACTGAATTTGTGAGAAATGTGCAAAAAGATCTTTGCCGCCGCCGTCCGGAGTAATGAAACCAAAACCCTTGGACTCGTTGAACCACTTGACCGTACCTGTTGCCATTGCAATGTCCTTGAAAGTAAAAAAAAAGAAAACCGCCATTCGAGCACCGCTCGCGACGTGCAAACGATCAAGTACGTGAACCGGGGCTACGGAGGCGCGGCCCCGATGTTTGCGGGGGCGGCACAGAAAACCAGGGGACTGACGACACTCAAACGAAAGCGCTGCGAAAACTACGCGCAGTTGGAAGATTTGTCCAGCACAAGCCTTATCCAACGTGGTGTGAGCCTGAGCGAGCACTGTATTTCCAACGAGGAAT
>CAZZAD010000274.1:0-3266 GCA_964652055.1 uncultured Burkholderiaceae bacterium
ACGGACCCCAGCCCCGAGCTGGCCCGCCCCTTGAAGGGGAGGGGACCAAGACAAACCCTGCGTCGGGGCGACGTGCCTTTCTGCCGTCAGTGATTGAGTCATTTCAATGAGGGCCCAGACATGAACCTCTCCCGCCGCGAGTTCGCTCGCATACTGGCCTTGGCCGCTGCAGCCGGTCTGCCGCTGACCGCACGCAGCTCACCCGCACAAGCCGCCCGCTCACTCTACGAGCTGCCACGCTTTGGCAACGTGAGCCTGCTGCATTTCACCGATTGCCACGCGCAACTGCTGCCCATTTATTTTCGTGAGCCCAGCGTCAATCTGGGCTTTGGTGATGCGCTGGGCAAGGCGCCGCATCGGGTGGGCACATCGCTGCTCAAAGGTTTTGGCATCAAACCTGGCACTGCCGAAGCACATGCCTTCACCAGCCTGGACTTTGAACACGCCGCACGCACCTACGGCAAGGTGGGCGGCTTTGCCCATCTGTCCACGTTGGTGCAACAGCTGCGCGCCTCGCGCCCCGGTGCGTTGTTGCTCGATGGGGGAGATACCTGGCAGGGTTCAGCCACCTCGTTATGGACCAATGCCCAAGACATGGTCGATGCCTGCAAGCTGATGGGCGTCAACATCATGACTGCGCACTGGGAGATGACCTACGGCGCAAAACGCGTGACCGAGATCATTGAAAAAGATCTCAAGGGGCACATTGATTTTCTGGCGCAAAACGTGCGCACCGCCGACTTTGGCGACCCCGTGTTTGACCCCTACGTGGTGCGTGAAATCAATGGTGTGCCCGTGGCCATCATTGGCCAAGCCTTCCCCTACACCCCCATCGCCAACCCACGTTACTTCGTGTCCGAGTGGAATTTCGGCATCCAGGAAGAGGCGCTGCAAAAAGTCATCAATGAAGCGCGCGGCAAAGCACAGGTCGTGGTGCTGCTCTCACACAACGGCATGGATGTGGACTTGAAACTCGCCTCACGTGTGCGTGGGCTCGATGCCATCTTGGGCGGCCACACGCACGATGGCGTGCCCGCGCCTACCTTGGTCAAAAACAGCGGCGGCACCACGCTCGTGACCAACGCGGGCTCGAACGGCAAGTTCTTAGGCGTGCTCGACTTTGACGTCAGGCAAGGCCGCATCCGCGACTGGCGCTACAAGTTGCTGCCCGTGTTTGCCAACCTGTTGCCAGCCGATAAAGCCATGGCCAGTTACATCGACAAAGTGCGCGCGCCGTACGCCGAAAAACTCGCCGAGCCCCTGGCCGTGACTGATGGGCTGCTGTATCGCCGTGGCAACTTCAACGGCACATTCGATCAGCTCATTCTTGATGCGCTCATGCAGGTCAAAGGCGCGCAGATTGCGTTCTCACCGGGCTTTCGCTGGGGCACTTCCTTGCTGTCGGGCCAAACCATCACACGTGAACACCTGATGGATCAAACCGCCGTCACCTACCCCTACACCACACTTACCGACATGAGCGGCGCCACCATAAAAACCGTGCTCGAAGACGTGGCCGACAACCTGTTCAACCCCGATCCCTATTTGCAGCAGGGCGGCGACATGGTGCGCGTAGGCGGCCTGCAATACGCCCTCGATCCCCTGGCCCGCATGGGCCATCGCATCAGTGATCTGAGCCTGAATGGCAAGCCGCTCGAAGCCGACAAAACCTACAAGGTCGCCGGCTGGGCTCCCGTGGCCGAAGGCGCCAGCGGTGAACCCATTTGGGACGTGGTGAGCACCTGGCTGCGCGATCAAAAGCGCATCACGCCACGGCAACTGAATCTGCCGCGCATCATGGGGGCGGAAGGGAATCCGGGGATGACGGGCGTTTGATCACATCCACCAATCAGCACGGTGTCTCCTTGTCGTCATCCCCGCGAAGGTGGGGATCCAGTACCGGTGGTAGAGACCGCCTGGATCCCCGCCTTCGCGGGGATGACGGGCTAAGAGCGCGACATAGAAATGTGATCAAGCGGCAGATCACGCGCCAGGACGATGGCGCTCCTGGCTAGTTCAGATGCCCTGTCCACACACCACAAAAACTCATTGCTATGCTTCGCCCCCTTCGCGGAGGTGTGGCCGAGCGGTTGAAGGCACCGGTCTTGAAAACCGGCAACGGGGAAACCCGTTCGTGAGTTCGAATCTCACCGCCTCCGCCAGGTTTCGCGTGGCACCACAAAAATAAAATCTATGGCTCTTGTTGCCACTCGTGGTGGCAGCCACAATGCGTGTCCTTTAGGCGATAAGCCGATCCGTTCGGGTCGCAGTCAATCATGAATTCAGTTTTAGTTGGCAAGAATCACGGTGATATTTACTTCGCACAGACGGAACGCATCGGGTTTGGCCCTCAACCTGACCTGTCATCGGTTTGGACTGCCCCGTTAGTAAATCACGTCGGTGCGATCGGGCCGAATTGGCAAGAAAGGGCTACCCCGGCTGAAAAAAACGTGCCGCTGCTCACCGCCAAATCAGGGGTGCTCATCGCGAGAAAAGGTTTTTTGAATCGCATCGGAGAACGCGGCCCCGCGATATGGCGCGACACCGTCGATCAAGTTTTTTCTCTGCCGCCGTTGGTACAGGCGAGCTATCACCAGCTTGCAGATTGGATTAGTGACGGCGCAGTGACGCAGATGGTTGAAACAGGCCAGGCGCCGCCGCATGTGATCGAGGCGCACCAGCATGCTTCGTCCATGAAGGCGACGTTGACGGAGCTCGCTACTCGCGCTGCGGCGATCAACCCGGCCTCTCTGGTCCAGATGCCGTCGGCCATAAAAAATAAGCTCAATGACCTGATGGCCGGCATCAAGCCCAGCCTTGAACAGGCCGAAGTTGCGTTGACCCAACTTCAGGAGAAGTACCAACAAATCAAGTTGGAGCCGACGGAACGGGGCTTGTATTAGCTGGGCGGCGCTGGGGCCGATGTGGCCGCGGCGGGGTTTCTGGTCGGGTTGGGAATTATTTTGCCGAGTGGAAAAAAGATTGATGGGTCGTACGTCATTGATGGAGAAACATGGCCTAAGAAAGGTAACCGTCCACCCACCCCCCGTCTTGCCCGCGCCGCCACCCTGATCAACCATCACGCCTCTTTGTATTCCCGCAGAGGCGACCCATGCACAAGACACCGTCGGCGCGACCAACCCCACCCCCACCCCCATCCCGCTCGCGCCACAACGCAGCCTTCCGCCAACGCGTGCTCGCGCAATGCGAACTGCATATTCCGGCCAACGTGACCGTTGATTCCGACCATCGTGACCGATGGCAGT
>CAZZAD010000275.1:0-3244 GCA_964652055.1 uncultured Burkholderiaceae bacterium
ATGCAGGTTGAGTAGAGCGAATTGCCCGTGACGGCAAGGCGGGGGTTGGGTGGACCGTTACAACCCACTGGGTCCCCGTCGAGGTGCACATCTCAAGCCAGGCCAGTTTTTCGCGTGCACCCAAAGCATGAAAGAGCGTGGGCGCAAGCGTGCTCATCAAGACGGCCACGATGGCGATCCAGGAAGCGACTTGGGTACGAGCGGCGCGTTTCATTTTTATGGAACGGATGGGGGTTCGGTCGAGGCTACCAATGTGCTTTAGCAAACCCGCGTCACTATTTGCGTGTGGCGCCCTGCACTGAAGGTCGCTCGCCCACCAGTACGGCCAGCTCCACGTCCTGACCCTCGCGCAACACCTTCACTCGCGCCGTGCTGCCGGGCGTAAGCGCAGCGATCTGCGTGAGCATGCTGGAGCGGTCGCGCACCGGCTGATCGTTAATGGCCAACATCACATCGCCCGCCTGCATACCGGCGCGGCCGGCGGGCTCGCTGCGTGAAACGCCTTTGATGAATACGCCGGTATCGCGTGGCAGGCGGAAGGTGTCGACGATCTCGGGGGTGATTTCCACCGCCTCAATGCCAAAGTAGCCGCGCACTACCTTGCCGGTCTTGATGAGCTGATCCATCACCTGCGTGATGATGGTGGTGGGGATGGCAAAGCCGATACCGATGGACATGCCCGTGCCCGAATAAATGGCCGCATTGATGCCCACCAGGTTGCCTTTGGAATCGACCAATGCGCCGCCGGAATTGCCTTGGTTGATGGCGGCATCGGTCTGAATAAAGCTCTCATACAGATTCAGATCAAGCCCGCGGCGCCCCAGCGCGGACACAATGCCCATGGTGACGGTCTGACCCACATCAAACGGGTTGCCGATGGCCAGGACCACGTCGCCTATGGCCAGGTCTTCCGAGCGGCCAAACTCAATGGCGGGCAGATTGGGCGCATCGATGCGCAGTACCGCCAGATCCGTTTCGGGGTCGGCGCCCACCACCTTGGCTTCGACGCGGCGGCCATCGGCCAGGGCCACCAGAATTTCATCGGCCGTCTGCACCACGTGATAGTTGGTGAGGACGTAGCCCTGCGCGTTGGCAATCACGCCCGAGCCCAGGCCCAGTTGCCGCTCAGGGCGCATGCGGAAACGCTCGCCAAAAAAACGCTCCATGAAAGGGTCTTCGGTGCGCGGGCGACGGATCTCTTTGGTGGTGTAGACGCTGACCACCGCCGGCAGGGCGCGGCGCACTGCCGGGGCAAAAGTGGCCAGCGGGGTGCTCGCGCCCGTGGTCGGTGGGGCAGGGGTGTCCGCCACGTCGTTGGTAGGTGAGGTCAGAGCCGGTGCGCGCCCGAGCCACTCGGGCTTGAGCGTGATCAGCACAAACAAAACCGCCAACCCAGCGGTGACGGTCTGGGCAAACAGCAACCAGAGGCGACGCAGCATGGACGTTAATCCCGGGCCAATTATTTCTTGAGCGAATCGCGAATCTCGCGCAAGAGCTGTACATCTTCCGGCGTGGCCGGGGCTGCAGCGGGAGGCGCTTCGCGTTTGATGCGGTTGATCTGCTTAATCATTAAGAAAATGATGAAAGCAAGGATGGCGAAGTACACCACGGTGGTGATGAAATTACCGTAGGCAAACACGGCCCCTGCTTTTTTTGCATCAGCCAGATTGGTGGCGGTCTGGCCGGCCAGCGGGATGAAGTAGTTGCTGAAATCAAGCCCGCCAGTGACGCGCCCCACCAGCGGCATGATCAAATCGTTGACGATGGAATCCACGATCTTGCCGAAAGCCCCGCCAATGATCACGCCCACGGCCAAGTCCACCACATTGCCCTTGACGGCAAAGTCCCGAAATTCTTTGATAACGCTCATAAGCACCTCTTGAGAAGTTGGTTGTATGAAGGGCCGCCATTCTATGGCCAGACGGGCGCGAGTCATTTCGGGGCGCGCCAACAGCCCTATGAGGGCCTTGCAGTAGAATCCCGCGCTCTTTTTTGGCTGGGCTGTGTGGTGACGTCCGTGTGTTGACGTGCCTGGCCTGCCTCTGACTTTTTCCCCATCTTTTCAGGGACCGTGCATGTCTTCCTCGCCTTCTCCAACCTTTACTCTCACGTCTTCCCCCGCGCCCTCTTCCTCATCTGACAACTCCTGCAATCACGATTGCGAGCGTCGCGCCATGCTCGTGACCACCTGTGCGGTCGGTGGTGCGGGTGCGGCGGCAGCGGCCGTGCCGTTTGCCGCTTCGTTTTACCCTTCTGAGCGTGCGTTGGCCGCAGGCGCGCCGGTACAGGTTGATCTGTCCGACATCGCGCCGGGCGACATGAAAAAGGTGGAGTGGCGCGGCAAGCCCGTGTGGGTGCTGCGTCGTACGCCCGAGATGATCGACTCCATCAAGCAGACTCGCGATCGCGTGGCCGACCCCGAATCCAAGCGCAAGGAATACCCCACGCCCGCTTACGCCAAAAACGAGCTGCGTTCGATCAAGCCCGAATACTTCATTGCCGTGGGCATCTGCTCGCATCTGGGCTGCTCGCCACAAGGGCCGCTGCCCGCGCACGCGACCGGGCCGCTGGGCGATGACATGGGCTTCCTGTGCCCGTGCCACGGGTCCACCTTTGATCTGGCCGGCCGCGCCGTTCGCAACAAACCCGCGCCCGACACCCTGGAAGTGCCGCCGCACAAGTATTTGTCCGAGACCAGCGTGCTGATCGGCGACGACAGCAAAGCCTAAATACTCATATTTCTCTCTTAAAAAGCTTCTCTTATGGCCCTGAATCCCACGCCGTACACCGGCTTACTTGGCTGGATTGATGCGCGCATGCCGACGCTCATGTCGGAATACCGCAAGCACATGTCGGAGTACTACGCTCCGAAGAATTTCAACTTCTGGTACTACTTTGGCGTGTTTGCCATGGTGGTGCTGGTCTTTCAGCTGGTTACCGGCATTTTTCTGGTGATGCACTACAAGCCCGATGCTGCCACTGCCTTTGCCAGCGTTGAATACATCATGCGCGAGGTGCCTGGAGGGTGGTTCATCCGCTACATGCACTCCACCGGTGCCTCGGCCTTCTTCATCGTGGTGTACCTGCACATGTTCCGCGGGCTGCTCTATGGCAGCTACCGCAAGCCGCGTGAACTGGTTTGGGTGTTCGGCTGCCTGATCTTTCTGTGTCTGATGGGCGAAGCCTTCTTTGGGTATCTGCTGCCCTGGGGCCAGATGTCCTACTGGGGCGCGCAGGTGATCGT
>CAZZAD010000276.1:0-3234 GCA_964652055.1 uncultured Burkholderiaceae bacterium
TCACCGGTCGAGATTGTGAAAAACGCCCTGACCATTGCGGGCGACCTGTGCATCTACACCAACCAGACGCACACCATCGAATCCATCGAGTAACGCCATGATGACGCCCCGGGAAATTGTCAGCGAGCTGGATAAACACATCGTCGGCCAGGCGCGCGCCAAGCGCGCCGTGGCCATTGCCCTGCGCAACCGCTGGCGGCGCCAGAACGTGGCCGAGCCGCTGCGCACCGAGATCACCCCGAAAAACATTCTGATGATTGGCCCCACGGGCGTGGGCAAGACCGAGATCGCGCGCCGCCTAGCGCGACTTGCCGATGCGCCGTTCATCAAGGTGGAGGCCACCAAGTTCACCGAGGTGGGTTATGTGGGCCGCGATGTGGACACCATCATCCGTGACCTGGTGGACATTGCCATCAAACAAACGCGTGAAGTCGAAATGAAAAAGGTGCGCACTCGCGCCATCGATGCTGCGGAAGAGCGCGTGCTCGATGTGCTGGTACCGCCCGCGCGCGACTTTGGGCTGGTGGAACCTGAGAACGATCCCGCCTCGGACACGCGCCAGAAGTTTCGCAAAAAGTTGCGCGAAGGCACACTCGATGACAAAGAGATTGAAATAGACATAGAACAAGCCGCCCCGCAAATGGAGGTGATGGCGCCCCCGGGCATGGAAGAGCTCACTGGCCAGATTCAGTCCATGTTTCAGAACATGAGCCTGGGCCGGCGCAAGAGCCGCAAGCTCAAGGTGCATGAAGCAATGCGGCTCCTCATTGAGGAAGAAGCCGCCAAGCTGCTCAACGATGACGATCTCAAACTCAAGGCACTGGCCCACGTAGAAAACAACGGCATCGTGTTCCTGGACGAAATCGACAAGATCACCAGCCGCTCCGAGACCTCGGGCGCTGATGTCAGCCGCCAGGGCGTGCAACGCGATCTGCTGCCGCTGGTCGAAGGCACTACCGTCAACACCAAGTACGGCATGGTCAAGACCGATCACATTCTGTTCATTGCCAGCGGCGCGTTTCATCTGGCCAAACCCAGTGACCTCATCCCCGAATTACAAGGCCGCTTTCCCATCCGCGTGGAACTCGATTCACTGTCGGTGGCTGACTTTGAACGCATCCTCACCTCCACCGATGCGTGCCTCACGCGTCAATACGAAGCGCTGCTGGCCACAGATGGCGTGCGGCTGGAGTTCACGCCCGAGGGCATCCGGCGTCTGGCAGAAATTGCCCACGCGGTGAACGAAAAAACCGAGAACATCGGCGCACGGCGCCTGTACACCGCCATGGAGCGGCTGCTTGAAGAAGTGGCTTTTGACGCTGGCAACAGCAGCGGCGAGCAAGCGCTGAAGATCGATGCGGCGTACGTGGATGCCAAACTTGCCGAGTTGGCGCGCAATGAAGATCTGGCGCGCTACGTACTTTGAATATCCCGGGAGAACCTCATGTTTCGCACTTTGTTATTGATAACCGGATTGCTGCTGGCCCATGCCGCCGCGGCGCAGGTGCAAGTCAAAGACGCCTGGGCGCGCCCCGCCGTACCAGGCCAGTCGGGCACCGGCGCCTTCATGACCCTGACCGCACCCCAGGGCGCCAAGCTGGTGAGCGCCACCAGCCCCGTGGCCGGCGTCACTGAACTGCATGAAATGTCCATGGAGGGCAACGTCATGAAGATGCGCGCCATCCCCAGCCTGGATCTGCCAGCGGGCCGCGCGGTGGAACTCAGATCGGGCGGTCATCACCTGATGCTCATGGATCTGAAACAGCCCCTCAAAGCCGGCGACAAATTCACCGTGGAGCTGCAAGTGGTCGATACCCAGGGCAAACCCGCCACCGTGCCGGTTGAAGTGCAAGTGCGCACCGGTGCGCCCATGAATCACCACCACGGCACTCATCAGCACTGATGTTTATTCCCTCCCCTTCAAGGGGAGGGTTAGGGAGGGGATGGGGCAAGCCCCCGGCCCTCCCGCTAGAGCACACAACGCAGGCCACCTCACCCCATCCCCACCCTCACCCTCCCCTTGAAGGGGAGGGAGCAAAAACACCGCCTTCTATGGACCGTTCCGCACTCACCCCCGAACTCAAGGCCGACATCCTCTCCGAGGCTCTGCCCTATATCCGTCGCTTTCACGGCAAAACCATCGTGGTCAAGTACGGTGGCAACGCCATGGTCGATGAAAAGCTGCAAGCAGCCTTTGCGCACGACGTGGTGTTGCTCAAACTCGTGGGCATGAACCCCATCGTGGTGCACGGTGGTGGACCGCAGATTGATGAGGCCCTGAACCGCATCGGCAAAAAATCGCAGTTCATCCAGGGCATGCGCGTGACCGATGCCGAGACCATGGAAGTGGTCGAATGGGTGCTGGCTGGCCAGGTGCAGCAAGACCTGGTGATGCTTATTAACAGCTATGGCGGACAAGCCGTGGGCCTGACGGGCAAGGACGGGGGCCTAATCCGCGCGCGTCGCCTGCTCATGACCGACAAGGACGACCCGAGCAAAAAGCACGACATTGGCCAGGTGGGCGAGATCGACAGCATCAACCCCGCCGTGGTCAAAGCGCTGCAGGACGACGCCTTCATTCCGGTGATCTCGCCGATTGGTTTTGGTGAAGACGGCCTCTCGTACAACATCAACGCTGACCTCGTGGCGGGCAAGATTGCCGAAGTACTCAAAGCCGAAAAGCTGGTCATGCTCACCAACACCCCCGGAGTGCTCGACAAAAGTGGTCAGCTCATCACGGGCTTGTCAGCGTCTACCACTGCCTGCTGCTGGAGATCCTCACCGACGCCGGCGTCGGCACGATGATCAAGTCGCACTGACGCCAAGCGGGTTGTCCCCTCCCCTTGAAGGGGAGGGAGTAAAGCACCCGCAGTCCATTCAATTTGGAGAATTGAATGGACAAAGCCCATGACTTGAACCTTTGTATTGCCTGATTTGCGGTGAAAGTGATCCCCCACATGAACGATTGGATCCGGCCCCAGTTGGGTTAGATTCCGTCGACGACATTCAGGCATGAGGGAAGCACCCGATGGATCAGACCGACCCAACGACCGAGGCCAAAGCAGGGGCCAGAAAAGCTGGCCGTAAACCCGGCGAGCGCAAGCTGCAGATCTTGCAGACCCTGGCCTCCATGCTGGAAGACCCCAAGGGCGAGAAAGTCACCACGGCTGCGCTGGCCGCGCGCCTGTCGGTATCCGAAGCAGCACTCTATCGCCACTTCGCCAGCAAGGCGCA
>CAZZAD010000277.1:0-3194 GCA_964652055.1 uncultured Burkholderiaceae bacterium
CTTCCCCCACACCCCCCACATCGCCTGGCTGGCCACGGGCGCGCCGCGCGACGACAAAGTGCTCTCGCCCGCCGAGGCCGAGGACATCCTCAGCGGCCCCGTGGTGCTGGAGGAAAAGCTCGACGGCGCCAACCTGGGCTTCTCGGTCTCGCCCGACGGCGTGCTGCGCGCCCAGAACCGGGGCCAGTACCTGCCCCAGCCCTTCCACGGCCAGTTCGCCCGCCTGGGGCCGTGGCTGGCCGCGCACGAAGACAAGCTGTTCGATGCCCTGGGGCCGCACCTGGTCGCCTTTGGCGAATGGTGCGCCGCGCGCCACTCGCTCGACTACGCCACCCTGCCCGACTGGTGGATGCTGTTCGACGTGTACGACCGCCAGGAACAACGCTTCTGGAGCACCCAGCGGCGCAACGCCTGGGCTGCCGAGATGGGTTTCAACACCGTGCCGTGCCTGTACACGGGCGAGGTCACGCTGGACCAGCTGCGCGAGTGGGTGCACGCCCACGACAGCCAGTTCCGCCAGGGCAACCTGGAGGGCATCGTGGTCCGCCGCGAGAACGCGGACTGGCTGGAGAACCGCGCCAAACTGGTGCGGGCGGACTTCACGCAGACGATTGATGCGCACTGGCGCTCGCGGGCGCTGGAGTGGAATCGGGTGGTGTGAGGGGGTGGCTGCTTGCGACCCAAAGAAGACTTGAATTGCCCTGCGCCAAACGGCCGCCTGTCATGGAAGCGATTGCCATCTCGCAGTTCTTTTCAAAAACACCGAAAAGTGCGAGGTTCTTCAGGAACGAATGGCTGCGAAGACTTGAGTTTTTCTGAGGGCCTATAGTTCTCTGCCATCACACTGAGCACGCAAAAACCCGTCAATTGACCAACATGAATCCAGCCCGCGACATCGCCCTGATCGACCAACTGCGTTCTGAACCGGCCGAGACGTCTTGGCTGGAATTCAAGAACAACAACACCGATCCCGAGATGATCGGCAAGCGTTGCTCTGCGCTGGCCAATTCGGCGCGGATTGATGGGCAGGACTTGGCTTACATGGTGTGGGGTATTGAAGACGAAACACATGCAGTGCTTGGCACGGACTTCAATCCAGACACCAAGAAGGTCGGCAACCAAAACCTGGCGCTGTGGCTGGCCAACAGCTTGCAGCCCAGCATTGCCTTCAGCTTTCGGACTGTCACGCATCCGCAGGGCCGCGTGGTGCTGCTGGAGATCCCCGCCGCCACGGGCGCACCGGTGGCCTTCAACGCCGTGCCCTACATCCGCATCGGCAGCGCCACCCCCCGGCTCACCGATTACCCGGAACGCTACCAACGCCTGATTGAACGGCTGCGGCCCTACCGTTGGGAGCAAGGCATCGCCCGCCAATACGCCAGCGGTGATGAAGTGCTTCGCCTACTCGACTACAGCCAGTACTTCCGGCTAACCGGGCAGTCCCTGCCTGACAACCGGGTGGGCATCTTTGAGAAGTTGGAGGCGGACCGCCTGATCGTGCGGGATGTGGGCGAACATTGGAACATCACGCACTTGGGCGCCATTCTGTTTGCCACCAAGCTCAGCGAATTCGAATCCAGCCTCGCACGCAAGGCAGTGCGCTTCATTGCCTATGCGGGTAAAAACCGCGCGGCCGACGTGATGCACCGACTGGATGGGCAAAGAGGGTACGCCGTGGGCTTCGAGGGGCTGATCGAGTACGTCAACAACCTACTACCTAAGAATGAACACATTGGCGCTGCGTTACGAGAGGATCGGCCACTGTTTCCGGGTATTGCCGTACGCGAGCTGGTCGCCAACGCACTGATTCATCAAGACATGACGATCACCGGTGCTGGCCCACAAATCGAGCTGTTCGAGGATCGGCTTGAGATCAGCAACCCCGGCGCTACTTTGGTGCTACCAGACCGCATGATCGACCTACCGCCACGTTCGCGTAACGAGGCGTTGGCATCGCTGATGCGCCGCATGCGCATGTGCGAGGAGCAAGGCAGCGGGCTGGACAAGGTAGTACAGACTTGCGAGGTGTTCCAGTTGCCCGCACCGCTGTTCCGGACAGAGGGCAAGGCCACGCAAGCCGTGCTGTACGGCCCCCGCAGCTTTGCCGAGATGACGCAGGACGAGCGGGTACGTGCTTGCTATTTCCATGCAGTATTAAAGTTTCTGAGTGGTGACAAGATGAAAAACGCCAGTCTGTGCACTCGGCTTGGCATTGCTGCGAAGAATGCGGCCCAGGCGACTGCCGTAATCAACAGAGCACTCGAAGCAGGCTTAATTCGTGTGGCCGACCCGGAACACCCTCGGGCAGGCTACGTTCCGCACTGGGCTTAAGGTTTCTTGATCGGGTTTTGATCCAACTGAGTCAGCGACAACTGGCGAATAAATATTTCTTTTTAAAATCAAATGGTTACATCGATTTTATGTAGTTTTGTTTCTTGATCGGGTTTTGATGCCCAACTCGCCCTGCAGGATTTCTACCCGCATGCCGGGGATGGACACCAAGCGGTTCTGTCCGGCCTGCCGTCCCATCAAATGCGATCGTGTTGTGAGTCTCAGCCCGTGCATCGCCCGCCCAGGCTCCCTGCAGAAGCACGGCGCAGCGGCGGCGCATACGATGATGCCCTCACGCACCACGGTCCGAACCATGCCCACCCCACCCAAAACCGCCTCCCCTGTCGTCGCCAAGCCAAAGCCCAAGCCCAAGAAACCTGCCGAACCAGCGGCCAAACCCTTCCTGCGCTTTTGCCATTCGGCGCCGTTGCGGGCCAAGACGCTGAAAGTGCTGGAGGCCGTGGAAGGAGCCGACAAGCCGACCACGCATTCCGGGCAGATCACGGATTTGATTCTGGAGCTGACGGATGCCGGCATGGATCAGTTCTTTCTGCAATCGCTCAAGGCTACCAAGGCGAATTTCGTGGTGCAGCAGTCTGCGTCGCTGGGCTTAGCGGGGGTGCAGAAGGTGATGGGCACGGTGATCCGCAACATCGTGGGCCGCATGGACGACAAGCAACTGCTCTCGGTCTGCGGTTCAATTCGTCAGTTCATGGTTTAAGCGAAACTCGGTCCTATCGCTTATCCATCAAGCGCAAGCAGCTATCATTTTAGATTGATCAGCCCGCCCCGGTAGAGCCGAATGCAAACCGGATGCGGTTGCGGCCCTCTTCCTTGGCCTGGTACATCGCTGCATCTCCCCG
>CAZZAD010000278.1:0-3130 GCA_964652055.1 uncultured Burkholderiaceae bacterium
GCAGTCAGAACCTGGACCCGCTGCTCTCCGTCACCCGCGCCTGGCGTCTGGTGAAGTTTGTGGACGCCGGCATGGTCACGCTGACCGGCTGCTGCAAGTGCCATGGCAAGTTTGTGACCCACACGTATGAACTGACCAAGAACTACGTGTGTGGCCTGTGCGAACCCCCAGCCCGCGCCGGCAAAGGCAAAGGCGTGATCCGCCGCGAAGATCTGCCCGTTGAGGCGTTTGCCGGCGGCGACGCCGAGTAACCATCCCCAAAGATTTCTTGCGTTTCTCCTCCGACCTTAGCCCCGGCTTGTCCGGGGCTTCTTTTTTTAAAGCCCGGCCGACACCCTGTTTCTGAGCCACACCTCAACATCGCACTCTTTGTCCGTCATCCCCGCGAAGGCGGGGATGACGACAAGGGGACAGCACTTGCCCAAGGCGACGCTCACCCCTGTTTTTGATAAACAAAGAAAGCCACACCCCGCCCCCCAATTCGGTGCACCGCGCAAACCCGCACCAATCCACGCTTTGCAGGCAGCGGGGTTTTGCCCCATCCCCTACCGGGGTTCAAGTCAACACGGCCACAAGCCGTAACCCTCAGTACACCCTGGCCGCGTCCGGTCACGGAGGTTGCGGACATCTGCCGCACACCGCGTCAGGACGTGCTGGACTGAATTAACACAGGCAATACGGGGATAACGGGGAACACCGCGCATGTTCGTCATCATCGGTTACGTGGTCGTGATTGCGGCGGTATTTGGTGGCTATGCCATGGCCGGGGGCAAGTTCGCCATCATCATCGCGGCCACGCCCCTGGAACTGTTCATCATTTTTGGCGCAGCACTGGGTGCATTTTTCGTAGGCAACCCCAGCAAAACCATCAGCGCTACGGCCAAGGCCCTGCCAAAACTATTGTCCGGCTCCAAGTACACCAAGGCACGCTATATGTCGCTCATGGCCTTGCTCTTTGACATCCTGTCCAAGATCCGCAAGGAAGGCATGATGGCCATTGAGGCCGATGTGGAGGACCCAGACAAAAGTGCGTTGTTCCAGAAGCACGCACCCGTGGGCACCGATCACCACTTGACCGAGTTCATCACCGACTACCTGCGCATGATGGTCAGCGGCAACATGAATCCGCTGGAAATCGAAAACCTAATGGATCAGGAGATCGAAACCCATCACCACGAGGCGATGGTGCCCGCACACGCCATACAAAAAATGGGCGACGGTTTGCCCGCCTTCGGCATCGTGGCTGCGGTATTGGGTGTGGTCAAAACCATGGCTTCAGTGGGTCAACCCCCTGCCGTGCTCGGCGGCATGATCGCTGCGGCCCTAGTGGGCACGTTTCTGGGCATCTTGCTGTCGTACGGTTTTGTGAGCCCATTGTCTGCGTTGCTTGAACAAAAAATTGATGAGGGCACTAAAGAGTTGCAGTGCGTGAAAGCCACTCTACTGGCCAGCCTGCAGGGTTATGCCCCCACGGTAGCGGTGGAGTTTGGACGCAAAGTGCTTTATTCGACCGAGCGCCCGTCGTTCTCTGAACTAGAAAAGCACGTTAAACAAAAACGTTGAGCTTCAAGAAACTGAGCCATGGCAACCGCACCTTCCGGCGAAAAAAGTAAATCCATCATTGTCATCAAGCGCATCAAAAAAGGTGGGCATGGTGGGCATTCGGCTGCGTGGAAGATTGCTTACGCTGACTTTGTAACGGCCATGATGGCGTTTTTTCTGCTCATGTGGCTGCTGGGTTCGACCACCAAGGGCGATCTCAAAGGCATTGCCGACTATTTCAATTCACCCATGCAAGTGGCCATGAGCGGCGGCGATGGTTCGGGTGATGCCACCTCGGTCATCAAGGGCGGTGGCACGGACCTCACTCGCTCTGCCGGACAAGTCAAACGCGGCGCCAACACCAGCCGCAAGCGCACCCCGTATAGCGAACAGGAAGAGAAGAAAAAGAGCGAGCGTGAAGACATGCGGCGCCTGAAATCGCGCATCGATGAAGCCATTCAAATGAATCTCAAACTGTCTGAAGTGCGCGACCAGATTCGTGTCGAGATCACACCGGATGGGCTGCGCATCCAGATCATTGATGACTTCAAGCGCCCGATGTTTGCCCTGGGCAGCGCCGCCGTCATGCCCTACATGCGAGACGTGCTGCATGAAATTGGCAAGGTGCTCAATGGCGTGGACAACCACATTGCCCTGACCGGCCACACCGACAGCGCCCAATACGTGGGCGGTGTGCGGGGCTACTCGAACTGGGAGCTTTCGTCTGACCGGGCCAACGCCTCGCGCCGCGAGCTCATTGTGGGCGGCATGCAAGGTGAGAAGGTGGTGCGCGTAGTGGGTCTGGCCGACTCGGCCCTGCTCGACAAGGAAGAACCCAAGAGCCCACTGAACCGACGCATTTCCATCATCGTGCTCAACAAGAGTGCGGGCGAGCGCATGGCCCAGGCCGGGGGCGAGATCGAGGTGGGCAACAGCCAAGCGCTCAGCGAGTCGCTCAACGGACCAACCCCGGACGCAGAGGCCACGGCCCCAGCAGAGCCTGAAATCAGTGCGGCTGAAACACCCAATACACCCGCCCAGGCCAATGCTGCCAACGCTGCCCCCACTGCCGTGATCGCACCGGCCCAGGCACCCGACCACGCCAGCAACCACCGCAGCTCAAACGCCCGGGCGGACGATGCGCGCGCCCTACCCACCTCCCCGACGCATGAACCTAATGCACCCATGCCCTGAGCGGACCGGTCTGGTCCCACGAATCGGCCGTTGTGTTGCCGGCCTTTTTAGTGGATTGCATCGCCGCAACGATCGTCACACTTCTTTCTCAGACAAATGCACGCGCCCGTTTATCACCATTGCAATCGGTCTACGCGTTGCACCTAACCCGCTGGAGTTGCCATGTCAGATCCACGCTTTTTGATCGTCGACGATTTCTCGACGATGCGCCGCATCGTGCGCAACCTGCTCAAAGAGATTGGCTATCACAACGCCGAGGAAGCTGAAGACGGCGCTGTGGCGCTGTCCATGCTCAAGGCCACCAAGTACGACTTTGTGGTGAGCGACATCAACATGACCAACATGAATGGCTTCGAGCTGCTCAAAAGCATTCGCGCGGAGGAAGGCCTCAAAG
>CAZZAD010000279.1:0-3111 GCA_964652055.1 uncultured Burkholderiaceae bacterium
CTCCCCTTGAAGGGGAGGGAATTCAATATCAACCTCCCCTTGAAGGGGAGGGAATCAACCCTTATTCCCAGTCGAGTGCGCCCTTCTTCCATTCGTACAAAAAGCCCACGGTCAAAATGCCCAGAAAAACGATCATCGACCAGAAGCCCACGCTCCACGGCCCCAGGTCACCCAACACGGCGGCCCAAGGGAAAAGAAAGGCAATCTCCAGATCAAACAAAATGAACAGAATCGCCACCAGGTAGTAGCGCACGTCGAACTTCATACGCGCGTCTTCAAAGGCTTCGAAGCCGCATTCGTAGGGCGAAATTTTTTCTGGGTCGGGGCGATGTGGCCCCATGAGTGCGCCCGCAATGAGCGGGCCCGCGCCCACCACCAGGCCCACGAGGATGAA
Organism: uncultured Burkholderiaceae bacterium; assembly: GCA_964652055.1. Lineage (GTDB taxonomy): Bacteria > Pseudomonadota > Gammaproteobacteria > Burkholderiales > Burkholderiaceae_F > CAZZAD01. The sequence continues at coordinate 395 of CAZZAD010000279.1, forward strand.
GAGCGCTATCGGGAAATACGACTGGAGCGTCACGGATCGAGCTTCTCGATGTCATCGCAACGGCCGGGGCGCCGTTCGCGCAAATTAAAAAGGAAGAAAACTTTTGGTGCCGACGGTGAGATTCGAACTCACACGGCTCTCGCCGCCACCCCCTCAAGATGGTGTGTCTACCAATTCCACCACGTCGGCAACTCTGAAAACGCGGAACCGCAAAAGGCGGCGATTCTAACCACTCCGCCTGATGTAGTCCGGGCGCAACAGCCAGCGCCCTGCCCTAAGCACCCTATTTCTTGCTGGGTACGTCCGGCGCTGGCGCCGCAGGTGCAGCCGGTGCAGACGTGGCGGTAGGCACGTCCTTGGGCGCTTCCTGCTTGGCCTCACCGGGCACCACGCCACGGGCATCTTCAGACTTGACGCCTGCCGTGCGCATGCTGGTGGCGGTAAATGCCAGGCCGATGGTCGCCAGAAAAAACACCGTCGCCGCCACGGCGGTGGTGCGCGACAAAAAGTTGGCCGAGCCACTGGCGCCAAACAGGCTCCCCGAAGAGCCGCCACCAAAGGCCGCCCCCATGTCAGCGCCTTTGCCGTGCTGAATGAGCACCAACACAATCACCAACGACGATGACAGCACCAACAACACGATCAACAGGTTTGATAGCCAACTCATAACGATCCTTTCAAAATATTCAGAAAAACCTTTTTGCTCCGCGGCAGCGTCGCACGATGCCGCTCGGTCTATCCCCTCCCCTTCAAGGGGAGGGTTAGGGTGGGGATGGGGTACGTCATGAGGGAAAGCCCCCGTACAACCCCATCCCCACCCCCGCCCTCCCCTTGCAGGGGAGGGAGTCAAGAAAAACTGGCCCTCTACTTGCTGTGAGGAGTGAAACTAAACCGCCGCCGTGCATATCGCCAAAAAATCGGCTGCATTCAAAGACGCACCGCCAATCAACCCACCATCAATATCGGGCTGCATGAAAAGCTCTTGGGCATTGGCCGGCTTCACGCTGCCACCATAAAGAATGCGCGTGCGGCCCGCAGCGGCCGCGTCACGCCCATGGAGCAGCGCACGAATACTCGCATGCACCTCTTGCGCCTGCGCAGGCGAGGCGGTCTTGCCTGTGCCGATGGCCCACACCGGTTCATACGCAATGGCACCACGCGCAAGATCCGCACAACTGACCTGCGCCAACACTGCTTCGAGCTGACGCGTGACCACGGCCACCGTCTGACCCGCCTCACGTTCAGCCAACGATTCACCCACGCACACCATGGGCAGCAAGCCACACTCAATGGCGCGACGGGCTTTGTGTGCCACTGCGCCGTCGTCTTCACCAAAAAACTGGCGCCGCTCTGAATGGCCCACGATGACCCAACGGCAGCCCAGATCAACCAACATTTCTCCGGCCACGGCACCCGTCCAGGCGCCGGGCTCCTGCAACGCCAGATCCTGCGCTCCCAGCGCTGCAGGGGCACCACGCAAACCCTGACCGATCTGCTCGAGATAAACAAAGGGCGGACACACCACCACGTCGCAGGCCAGGGGGGGTCGGCCTGAATTGAACGCTGACAACCAGGCACTGTTCGCAGCGCGCGTGCCATTCATCTTCCAGTTGGCGGCAACCAGTTTTTTTCTTTCGTTCATGTTCATCGTCTCTTTAACTTCGATTTAATGCTTGGGCACTTCTGCCGCCCGCTCATCCACAGCAAGGACAATTTTTCCGATATGGGCGCCCGACTCCATCAGCGTATGGGCCTGGGCCGCCTGCGCTAAGGGAAATGCACCGTACAGCATGGGCTCTATTCGGCCTGCTTCCAGCAAAGGCCACACCTCGGCCCGCAAACGCTGCGCAATGGCGCTTTTGAATTCAGGACTGCGTGCACGCAATGTGGATCCGGTAATGGTCAGGCGGCGGCGCAACAGCAGGCCCGCATCCAACTCGCCACGTGATCCACCCTGCACCGCGATGAGGGCCAAGCGCCCGTCTTCGGCCAGACAGGCCAACTCGCGCGCCACGTAATCACCAGCCACCATATCGAGAATCACATCCACTCCACGGCCGCCGGTGCATTCACGTACCACGGCCGAAAAATCTTCAGTGCGGTAATTGATACCGCGCGCCGCACCCAACGATTCACACACCCGGCACTTTGCATCACTGCCTGCCGTGGCCCACACCGTGTGGCCCCGAGTGGCTGCAATTTGTATTGCTGCCACACCGATGCCACTGGTCCCGCCCTGCACCAGCAGGGTTTCACCGGGCGCCAGATGCGCCCGATCAAACACGTTGCTCCACACGGTGAAGTAGGTCTCAGGCAACCCCGCGGCCTGCGCAAACGAAAGTCCACGCGGCACGGGCAACACCTGACCGACTGGCGCCACCGCGTACTGGGCATACCCACCGCCCGCGAGCAATGCGCACACCGCATCACCTGGTTGAAACCCGCTTTGCCCCACATCACCGGCTTCGATCACGCCGGCCACTTCAAGCCCTGGCAGATCAGAAGCGCCTGGTGGTGCCGGGGAGTAGCCCTGGCGGTGGAGCACGTCAAGCCGGTTCACCCGGGCCGCCACCACGCGAATGAGCACCTCGGCCGCACCCGGCACGGGGCGCGCACGCGTGACAAGCCGAAGCACGTCCGGCCCGCCAGGCTGGGAGATTTCAACGGCGTTCATGTTGAGTTCCCTCCCCTTCAAGGGGAGGGTTAGGGTGGGGATG
>CAZZAD010000280.1:0-3103 GCA_964652055.1 uncultured Burkholderiaceae bacterium
TGGCCAGCTTCCAGTTCGACGACGACAACGAATGCCGCAAGCTGGGCTACAAGGGAAAGAAGCGGTACACCCGAATGACCATCACCCCGGCGAACAACGCCAGCGCGGGCCTGATGGCTGCTGTCTGCATCCTGGGTAGCCCGAATGTTGCTCCCACGGTGAACCCGCCCGTCTAAACGCGCGCACAAAGCCCGAGCGCCCTCTCTCCCTAGTGGAGCCGAGGGCGTTTCGCTTTGAGCGTTTCACAAAGGACAGACCATGGCAATCAAACTCGGAACCGACGTTCAACAGATCGTCAAACCGCCCATCGCGGGCAAAGTGGTGCAGCGCCGTTTTCACGAAGGCGCCGACCAGATGGAATACCTGGTCGAGTGGCCCGACGACGACAGCGACGCGGACCTGGCGCCGCAGCAGCGCTGGTTTCTCGAATCCGAAATCCAGGAGGTCGCATCGTGATCCGCTTTGAAAACTCCCACGGCCGCGATTCTCAAGGCGTCATTCTTGAGTACGAGAAAACGCTTTTCGAGCGCCTGGCCGCAATCGGCTGCTACCACGCCACGTGCACGGGCGCCCGCGCGGAACACCAGCGCGAATACAGCGCTGAATGGCCGCGCCTGCTGGCCATGCGCGAGCACGTTGGCCGCCTGATCCGCACGGTGACGGACGCCACGCGCGAGGCCCTGGACGCTGCGCTGGCCGAGCTTGAGCGCTTTGAGCGCTACATGCGGGCAATGACCGAGGTCAAGTGGCAGGCCGACGCGCCCAACATCGTGACCACGGTAGGCCGCAATGCCATGCTGGACGCGGCGCTGGCCGGTTCGAGCTACACGGCGGCCACCTACATGGGCCTGATCGGCGCGGTGAGCTACAGCAGCGCACCCGTGGCCGGCGACACGATGTCAAGCCATTCGACCTGGACAGAAGGCGGCGGGACGAATGCGCCCACGTACTCAGGCAACCGAAAAACGGTGTCGTGGAGTTCGGCTGGCAGCGCGCAGAAAGCGCCATCGAGCGCCCCTGCCTTCGATATCACGGGATCGGGCACGGCCAAGGGCGTATTCATCGTGTACGGATCGGGCGCGAGTGCGACGAAGGACAACACCAGCGGCACGCTCTACAGCGCGGGCCTGTTTACCGGCGGCGACCAGGCTGTGGTGAACACCAACACGGTGACTGTGACGTACACAACCAGTCTCACGTCGTCTTGATGCCATGACCCCCGCCCAACAATCCGCCCTCGAAGGTGTCGCCGGTCGCCCGCTGACGGCGCCAGAAATCGCGCAGATCGATCCGCTGCTCGATCCCAACAATCGCAACGATGTCGCCATCGCCGCCATCCTGAGCGCCGGCCGCACGCGCCCAGTGCCCACCGAAATCGGCATCGGCACCGTACTGGCAAAGCTGGGCGCAGATGGTGGCGCATTCCTCGATGCGCTGGAGCAGATCGGACAGCAGGACGCCAACGTCAAGTGGTCCATGGTGCTGATCCGCGACGGCCGCTTTCGCATCGACATGCCCGAATCGCGCGCCGCCATGCAGGCCCTGGCCAACCAAGTGTCCGACCTGGCCGCAGGCATCGCCGCGCTGCTGACGCTGGGCTTTGAGCCCGATCCGCTGCCTGTGGTCGATGTCTCGCGCGCGCTGAACATTGCAGAGGGAAGGACCAACCTATGAGCGGCGAAGTCATCGTCTTGTGGGGCACCCCCAAGACACTCGAAGCCTCGGGCGGCAGCATCACAAACAACAGCGTGGTGCAAGCTGACGACGCCAGCTACGACGTTGAAGCCGATGGCGCCGACTACCCAGACGCAGAGTTTTATTTGACCTGTGCTTATAGCTCGGGGCCAACCGAAGGCACGGCCCTGGTGCTGATGGCCCGCCCGCTCGACATCGACAGCACCAACGACGCCGAAGTGCCCGAACTGGCGCGGCCCACGCTGGCCATCGGCGTTTTCATCGTCAACAACGTGACCACCACGCAGTACATCCCGCTGCAAGGTGTGTACGCGCGCGACGTGCCCAAGAAAGCCGACTACTACATTGGCAACAGCGGCACCGGCCAGACGGTATCCAGCGGCTGGAAACTGGTTGTGGTGCCCCGCACGCGCGGCCCTGCGCCCTGATCGCAGGGCTCCCCACCCATGGCTGACTTGCTGACAGCGCGCGAATCGCTGATCTGGCAGCCGCAGCGCCCTGCTTTTGCCAGCAGGGGCGGCGGCCTGGCTGTTGGCCTGTCGGAAGTGATCGTCCCCCATGTGGGGATTTCTGCGGTGCGGCGCCTGCCCAATGTGTCGCGCGGCACGGGCATCAAGCCGATGCAGACGCCAGGCGGCATTGCCCTGGGTGTCACAGCGTTTACAAACGGCGGAACGGTGGCCCCCCTTGATTGGCCCCACCACGGATTCAGGCTCACGCCACCATTCACGATAGGGGCTGTTGTCTTTCTCAACAGCAGCAGCACTGTCAATTTCCCGAGCATGTTTACCAGCAACAACAGTGGCTGGCGACTGCGTGCTTCGGGGGGGCAGTTCATTGCCGATGTGACGCGAGCAGGCGCGACGGTCACTGTCACCGACGCCACAGTGCAGACCGTTGGCACGGTGCATGTGCTGATGTTCGTTGTCACGGCATCGACGGTCGAGCTGTATGTCGATGGGGTGTCCGTTGGAAGCGCGGCGCACAGTTCCTACAGTGCAGGTAGCCTTACAACCGTTGCAGTGTCCAGCCTGAGCAGCGGCGGCGTTCAGAACGCCGGCGGCACACTGCAACTTGCATCATGGACGCGAGCCTGCACCCTGGCCGATGCTGTGGCGTATGCGCGCAATCCGTGGGCGGTGCTGGAGGATGATGAGGAAACGTGGTTTGCGGCGGCGGGCGGCACCGACTACCCAGTAACCAGCACCGAAAGCGCCGACGCCAGCGACACGGCGTCCCTGACCATCATCTACGCGGCCACGGCAACCGAGATTGCCGAGGCCACATCTGCGCACGCTGCTGCGATGGCGGCTGCGGCGTCGATCGCCGAGACGGGCGCGGCAACGGATACCTCATCGACAGCCGGGCTCTACGGCGTGACCGTTGCCGAAGCGAGCGACGCGGCCGA
>CAZZAD010000281.1:0-3098 GCA_964652055.1 uncultured Burkholderiaceae bacterium
CCCATCCCCACCCCCGCCCTCCCCTTGAAGGGGAGGGAGTAAATCCAGCCCCGCGGAGCCACGCGCTTGCAGGCGCGCGTCGCTTCGGCAGCGCAAAGCTGCGCTTTGCGAATTCCTGCCTCTCGCCCCCTTGAAGGGGAGGGAGTAAATCCAGCCCCGCGCATGGCGAGTGGTGCGAGCGCCACCTCATACAAGCCCCCGACGGCGCGGCAACACCCCCACGATCACTGGTGCAAGCCCCGCGGGCAGGTATTCATTGATGCGGCGGGCCATGGCCTGGGTACGCCACGGCAAGGCGGCGGCGTTAAAGACACCGATCTCACCGCCCTCCTCCGCGCCGCTGCGCAAGGCCGCAGCGCTTTGCGGATGGAGATGGCCATAGCCCGCATCGCCCAATTGCAACGACACAAAAATGGGCATGGCTTGCGTGCACTGAAAACCACGTGCGGGCAGCGGCGCACTCAGGCGCGAATAGCGCAGGCAACTGGCGTCGGCGTCCAGCAGCGTGAGTGCACCCACGATCAGCGTGTTGGAGATACGGCCGCTGTGTACGTCGCAACGGCCGATGAAGGTGCTGCGCTCCAGCGTGACGGTGGCAGTGGTGGCCGTGAGTGCTGTGCCGGTGTTCGGCGCCTCCACCGTGGCGGACGGGTGCTGCACGATGCTGTCGCTTACCAGCACTTGCGCGCTAGGCGCCACCACAGTGATGGCGCCACTGATGCAGGCATTCAAGGCCAGCGTGATGTCATGGGGCACGTTGAGCGTGAGTGCCACGCTGGCCGGGACAAGCGTACAGTGATCAACGTGCACGGCATCAACGGCACTGGTCGCGCCTTGAATCTGCACTGCCCCACCTGCAAAGGTGAGCCCGCTGAACTTGAGCGCCGGGGCCGCGCTGTTTTGCACGCGCAGCAGTTGCGTCGCAGCCGTGGGTTTGAGCAGCAGTGGCGTTTGCAGTGCGGCGGACTGCAACACCAAGCCACCGGGGAAGCTGCGGTTGTTGATGAGCAGCGCTTCTTCGTACACGGCGCTGTCGAGAATCTCAATCACCACCACAGCGGTGCCGCCATTGGGCGCGCCGTTGATCGCGGCCTGAATGCTGGTGAATTGCGCGTCCCGAGTTTTCGCCACGGTGAGCATGGCGGGCAGCACCTCGCGCGCAAAGGGACCGGCGCCCACTTCGGTGGTCAGGCCGTAGTAATAGTCCACCGTGAGCACGCCGGCAGGCACATCACCGGCGGCAAAGGCAAAGCGTCCGCGCTGCGGATCCACACCAATCTCACCGGCTTTGAGCGGTGGACTGAGCGGTTTGTCCCAGCAGCACAACTCACGCGCCACCACGCGCCGAAAACGCGCGGCACCGCTGGGGTGCCCGGCACGGATACGCAGTTGCCCCTCGGAGGCGCGCGCCAGATGCGCGGCACTGAAGGCGCCAAACACGGCGTCATCGGGATTGCGATCCGGTGTGCCGGGCTGATGGTCGCCGCGTGCGTAGTAGGTGGAGCCGTCCTCGGCAACGTACCAGTAGATCGTGGCGCCCACCGCCAGCGCGGGCACCGCAGGCAGCGCCGCTTGCAGGGCTACGCCGCGCGTGTTGCGCAGGATCACCTCATGCAGCGGCACGTTGATGGCGGCCGCACCTTGATTGGTCAGTGCGAGCAAGGTGTAGGGGCGGTGGTATTCGCCGCTGTCGGGTTGGTATGCGAGCACCGCGGGCGTGTACGAAAAATCGGGCGTGACGGTGTTCAGTTTCAAGCGGCCTGCGGGCGAGCGCAGGGCGAACTGCGTGGCCCAGGCCACACCCGGGCTGTACGTCACGGGCGCCAACACGCCGTTGACCAGTTGCGTCGCGGCACCCAAGCGCACAGCGGCCAACTCAAGCCGCGTGTTGGCTGCATAAGCGCTGGTGTCGGCCGCGATCAGACCGCGCGCCTGTGCCAGTTGCGCAAAGTCGGTGACGGGGGTGAATGAAGCGGCGGCTGACGTGCTGCCCCCCACCAGTGCAATGCCGTCTTCATAAATGTTGAAGCCCAGCTCGGTGCCCACGTAGGCCGCAGCGTGCGCGGCCAAGTCGCGAGTGCGGATGGGTACATCGGTGCTGTTGACGTGCGCGATGTCTGCGGCGGCGCTGCTGTCACCGGCGGCGATGGGGGTGAGCACCGCTGCGCGCTGCGCCTCGTCATCACACGCGGCGTAGAGCGGCGCGTCTCGGCCTAAGGGATCGAACCGGTAGCGGCCGGTACCCGTACCCACGACAAACGGCGTCACGCTGCGCAAGGGATAAGCCGCAAGGGGCCAATGAAACACCGCCACATTGCGTGGGCGCACCCAGCCCATGCGTTGATCGGCGGTGCGTAGGTCAGCGATACGGCGCGCCGTGGAAAACGGGGTGACCGTGCGCGCCAGCGCTTCGCCATTGCGCAGATCGACGGCGAAGGTGGCGTTGTGTTTGATGTGCGTGAGGTTTTGCAGCCAGGCGGTGCGCTCAAACATTTCCACCGCATGCGCACCCCAGCCGCCCACGTGTTGCGCCACGTCTTGCAATCCGGCAAGCGTGCCCTTCTGCCGCCGCCAACGCAGCGTGTTCTTGATGTCGTCGCGATTGCGGCGGCTGATGTCGGGCATCTGCGCGATGGCGCCGGAATACAGCACCTCGGTGCCCACGAGTTCGGCCAGATAAGGCAGCACCCAGTCTTGCGCGGTGTCGATGAAGAAGTCGTCGTATTGCTGATTGATGAGCGCACGCACGCGCCACAGCTCGTCAGCGACCAGTGACAGGTACGCACGCAGATGGCCGTGCTCATCGCGGCCGCGATAAACGCCGGGCAGCCAGCGCAGCAGTTGTTCGAGGGTTTGCTCGCGGGTGGGTAGGGGGAGGGTCATGAGGTGGGGCCTCCCGTGGTGGCGATGAATTCGCTCGCGTTCAAGAGGAGGTTGATCTTTAGTTCCCTCCCCATCAAGGGGAGGTTCATTTTTTGTCCCCTCCCCTTCAAGGGGAGGGTTAGGGTGGGGATGGGTCTCGGTGAATAGGCACCACGCTGTACCCCATCCCCACCCCCGCCCTCCCCTTGAAGGGGAGGGAGCAAATGCAGCCCCGC
>CAZZAD010000282.1:0-3097 GCA_964652055.1 uncultured Burkholderiaceae bacterium
GCGCGGCCTGAAAACCGACGTGCGCAATGCGGCGAATCTCGCTTTCGGTGTAGCGCATGGTGTCAAAGCCCTCGCGCTCGCCGTTCTCCAGCGTGCGGATGCCGCGCGGTTGACCAAAATAAATGTCACCCGTGAGCTCGCGCACGATGAGCAAGTCCAGACCCGCAACCACTTCGGGCTTAAGGGTGGAGGCGGCGGCCAGTTCCGGATAGATCACCGCCGGGCGCAGGTTGGCAAAAAGGCCCAGTTCCTTGCGTACACGCAGCAGCCCCTGCTCCGGGCGCTGTGCGCGCGGCAGCGTGTCGTACTGCGGTCCACCCACAGCGCCAAAGAGCACCGCGTCGGCCGCTTTGCATAGCGCCAGCGTGGCGGGGGGCAAGGGGTCGCCATGCGCATCGGTGGCCGCACCACCTACGAGTGCGTGTTCAAACTCAAAACGTAGGCCGTCGCTGCGCAAGGCCTCAAGCACGCGTTGCGCTTCAGAAATGATTTCAGGGCCGATCCCATCACCGGCCAGCACTGCAATTTTCATAGATCTCTTTCAGGCCAGCGTTTTTACCAGCCACGGACGGCTCTGCAAACGCTCAGCCTCGAAGGTTTTAATTTTTTGGGCATGCCGAAGGGTCAGGCCAATGTCGTCCCACCCATTGAGCAAGCAGTCTTTACGAAAGGCATCGACCTCAAAGGACAGCACTCGCCCCGAGGGCGTAGTCACCGTCTGCTGCGGCAGATCTATCGTCAACTGGTACCCCGGCTGCACCACGACCTCAGCGAACAGACTATCGACCTCGCCCTCGGACAAAACGATAGGCAGCAAGCCATTCTTGAAACAGTTGTTGAAAAAAATGTCCGCAAAGCTCGGGGCAATCAAGGCGCGAAAGCCAAATTCGGCCAGCGCCCACGGCGCATGCTCGCGGCTTGAACCACATCCAAAGTTGCGTCGGGTGAGCAACACGGACGCGCCGGCATAACGCGGTTGGTTCAGAACAAATTCGGCATTGCGCGGACGCGCACGGTTGTCACGCCCTGGCTCACCCCGATCCAGGTAACGCCATTCGTCAAACAGGTTCTCGCCAAAGCCGGTGCGCCGGATGGACTTGAGAAATTGCTTCGGAATGATCTGGTCGGTATCGACGTTGGCGCGATCCAGCGGCGCGACCAGCCCGGTATGAGTGACGAACGACTGCACGATGCTCCAATCGAATTAGCGGCGCTGTGGAGCCGGGGCTGGCCCCTGGTACGTGGTTTGCGGTTGCGCCGTGTTGGCCGCAGGTTGGGCAGCTACCGGTTGCTGCGCCTTCTTGTCGTCTTTGGACACGGCGCCCGAAAGCGCAGTCCCCGCAACGGTCAGATCCTTGCCAAAACCATCGAGCGTGTTGCAGCCGATCAGACCGGCACCCAACACCACCACACTGACGAGTGACACCAATTTAACGGCAGATTTCATGGCTGTTTCTCCTATCAAACACAATAGAAATGGGACTGACTATTGAACGCTGACCCGGGCTACTTAAACGTACGAATATCGACAAATTGACCCGCCACTGCAGCGGCTGCCGCCATTGCGGGACTCACCAAATGGGTACGCCCTCCGGCGCCTTGACGGCCCTCGAAATTGCGGTTTGAAGTGGAGGCGCAACGCTCGCCCGCGTCGAGCCGATCCGCGTTCATGCCCAAACACATGGAGCAACCCGGTTCACGCCAGTCGAACCCGGCCGCCTTAAAAATCTGATCCAGCCCTTCACGCTCGGCCTGCGCCTTGACCAGGCCCGACCCGGGCACCACCATGGCCAACTTCACATTGCTCGCCACATGCTTGCCGCGCACCACCGCAGCGGCGGCGCGCAGGTCTTCAATACGCGAATTGGTGCACGAGCCGATAAACACTTTGTCCACCGCAATATCGGTGATGGGCGTGTTGGCCACCAGCCCCATGTACTTGAGCGCGCGCTCCATGCCTTCGCGGCGCACGGGATCGGCCTCGCGCGCGGGGTCGGGCACGCGGCCATCGACCCCCACCACCACCTCGGGCGAGGTGCCCCAGCCCACCTGGGGCGCCAAGGCGCTGACATCGATTTCAACCTCGCGATCGAACACCGCGTCGGGATCGGACTTCAAGCTGGACCAGTACGCCACGGCCTGATTCCAGGTTTCGCCCTGCGGCGCAAAGGGGCGGCCGCGCACATAGTCCAAAGTTTTTTGATCCACCGCCACCATGCCGGCACGTGCGCCCGCTTCGATGGCCATGTTGCATACGGTCATGCGCCCTTCGATGGACAGCGCCTCGATGGCCTCGCCGGCAAACTCGATGGCATAACCCGTCCCGCCCGCGGTACCAATCTTGGCAATGAGGGCCAGCACGATGTCTTTGGCCGTCACCCCCGCGGGCAACGCGCCGGTGGTCCGCACCCGCATGTTTTTTGATTTTTTGGCAAGCAGCGTTTGCGTGGCCATCACATGCTCAACCTCGGACGTGCCAATGCCAAAGGCCAGTGCACCCAAGGCGCCATGCGTGCTGGTGTGCGAATCGCCGCAAACAATGGTCATGCCCGGCAACGTGGCGCCCTGCTCGGGGCCCATCACATGCACGATGCCTTGGTTGCGATCCAGAAACGGAAAGTAGGCCGCAGCACCAAACGCTTTGATGTTGGCGTCAAGCGTGACGATCTGCTCGCGCGAAGTGGGATCGGTCACCCCTTCGAGGCCGCGATCCCAATCGGTGGTGGGGGTGTTGTGATCGGCCGTCGCCACGATGGACGACACGCGCCAGGGTTTGCGATGCGCCAGGCGCAAGCCTTCAAACGCCTGAGGACTGGTGACTTCATGCACCAGATGCCGGTCGATATAAAGCACCGTCGTGCCGTCGGGTTCGACGTGCACCACATGTTCATCCCAAAGTTTGTCGCACAGCGTGCGTGGCGTAGACATGGACGGTGGTTGTTGAGAAAAATTTGGGGGTGTTCGTACTGCTTTGCCTCACCCTCGATCCCCCTCTCTCCAGGAGAGTTCATTCCCTCCCCTTCAAGGGGAGGTTCATTTTTTGTCCCCTCCCCTTCAAGGGGAGGTTCATTTTTTGTCCCCTCCCCTTCAAGGGGAG
>CAZZAD010000283.1:0-3096 GCA_964652055.1 uncultured Burkholderiaceae bacterium
CGCAACTGAAAATTGCCAAAGCCAGAGAGCTTGACCTCTTCACCACGCTCCAGCGCGGCGCGTATTTCGTCGAAGAAACCATCGACCATGTCTTTGGCTTCGCGTTTATTCAGACCCATGTGTTCGAACAGCGCTTCAGCCAGCTCCGCTTTGGTGATGGTGCCGAGTTCAGGATCAGCCATTTTTTTTCCCGCAGTGGCGGGCAAGGCGGGAAACCGGAATGCACTGGCGGAGGCGTCCGCATCAGCCAGGGCCTCGGCAGTGCGGGGGTCAATGTTCTTTTTCATGGGTGCAGGGCTCGCTAAAACTAACGCACTAACGAACTAACGACGCAACTCGCCACCCAGTTCGGTGCCAAGCCCTTCGACGATGGCAGCTACAGCCGCATCGGCTTCGGTGTCGCTCAAGGTGCGCGCAGTATCTTGCAGAACCACCCGGAAGGCAAGGCTCTTTCCCTTAAATAACAAAGCGTTAGCGTTCACTGCCGCGACTTTGCCTGAGGCCGCGTCAGGGCTGCGGTAAATATCAAACAGGCGGAAATCACGCAGTGCCGACAGGCGGGTGTCGGACCGCGACAGGCGCGCCACCGCATCGAGCACGGATTGCACGCTGACGGTTTCAGCAAACCACAGCGCCACGTCGCGCTCCAGTGCGGGCTGGCGCGGCACGGGCACGGGACGCGGCACGGGGGCCACACATGCCGCGTCGGCGTCCAGTTCAAACACCACGGCGGGGCGCGTCAGTTCGTACTTCTGCTGCCAGCGCGGATGCAGCTCGCCGACCCAGCCCACGCGTTGACCTTCCACTTCAATGGCTGCGCTGCGACCGGGATGCAGCGCGGGGTGCTGCGCGGAGACAAATCGCAATGCACGTCCGGCAAAAATTTGCTCGATGTCGCCTTTGACATCAAAGAAATCCACCCCACGACTGGGCACGCCCCACTGTTCGTCGTCCACGGGGCCCCAGGCCAGACCACCCAGACGCATGGGTTGCGCAATGCCGGCCACGGTCAGCTCGCCTTCCTCAACCGAGGCGTCGCGCACAAACACCCGACCCAGTTCAAACACGCGCACACGGTCGGCCTGACGGTTCAGGTTGAAGCGCAAGGCATGCACCAATGAGCCGATCAATGTCGTGCGCATGACCGACATCTGACTGGCGATGGGGTTGAGCACCGCGACGGGTTCGGCGTTTGCGCCGAAATCTTCTTCCCACTCGCGCTCGACGAAGGCGTAGTTGACCAGCTCCTGATAACCCAGCTGCGCGCACAGGCGCCGCACTGCATGCAAGGGGCGGCGGGCTTCAGAGGGCGCACGCATCAGCGCTGGCGCCACGGGGGGATGCGCGGGGATGCGATCAAAGCCCCACAGACGCGCCACCTCTTCGATGAGATCTTCTTCAATCTCCAGATCAAAGCGGTACGAAGGTGGAGTGACGATCCAGCGTTCACTGGCGCCCTCTCCATCACGCCGATGCTCCAGACCCAGACGCGCAAACGCTGCGCCCATGTCTTCGGCAGTGAGCGGCACACCCATGATCTTGCGGCAGCGCTGCACACGCAACGCCAGTGGTTTGCGCTCGGGCAGCTGCAGCACCTGGTCATCCACTGGACCGACCTGGGTGTGCGCCGTGCCGCAGATATCGACGATGAGGCGCGTCAGGTATTCGAGGTGTTCGGCTGTGGTGGCGTAATCCGTGCCGCGCTCAAAGCGGTGCGCGGCATCGGTCGAGAAATTGAAACGCCGCGCCCTGCCCTGGATGGCTTCGGGCCACCAGAAGGCGGCTTCGAGATACACATTTGTCGTGTCAAGCGACACCGCGGTGGCGTCGCCCCCCATGACACCGGCCAACGCTTCCACGCCGCGGCCATCGGCAATCACGCCCACATCGCCTTCAAGCTCCACCGTCTGGCCATTGAGCAGCGTGAGTTTTTCACCCCCCCGCGCCCAGCGCACTTCAAGGCCACCGTGCACTTTGTCCAGATCAAACACATGCGAGGGGCGGCCCAGCTCCAGCATCACGTAGTTGGAGATATCGACCAGCGCAGAAATCGAACGCTGCCCACAGCGCTCCAGGCGTTCGCGCATCCACCCCGGCGTGGCCGCGCGCGCATTCAGGCCACGCAGCACGCGGCCGGAAAAACGTCCGCACAGATCGGTGTTCAGCACGCGCACCGGCAAGGTCTCTTTGGAGTTCACGGCCACCGGTGTCCAGCGCGGCAATGACAAGGGCACGCCGGTAATGGCCGCCACTTCGCGCGCCAGCCCCACCACGCTCAGGCAATCACCGCGATTGGGTGTGAGCTTGATGGTGAAACGCTGATCGTCGAGCGAGAGCGCGCGGCGAATGTCCTCGCCCACCGGCGCATCGGGCGCCAGCACCAGCAGTCCACTGCTTTCCTCAGACAAACCCAGCTCGCGCGCCGAGCACAACATGCCGTGCGACTCCACGCCGCGCATCTTGGCTTCCTTGATACGGAAGTCACCCGGCAGCACCGCCCCCACACGCGCGCACGGCACGCGAAGGCCTGCGGCCACATTGGGTGCGCCACACACAATGGTGAGCGGTGCTGCGGCTCCTACGTCCACCTCACACACCGAGAGCTTGTCGGCATTGGGATGTTTGGCCACCGACACCACCCGCGCCACCACCACCCCGGTAAAGGGCGGGGCCACCGGCTCCACGGACTCGACCTCAAGCCCGGCCATGGTCAAGGCATGCGCCAGCGCCTCGCTCGACAACGATGGGGGATTTGCGTAGTGGCGTAGCCAGGATTCAGACAGTTGCATGGGGGGATCTATGGATTGAGATTGAATAATTGGTGCTCAATGGCTACGGCTACGTGACCACCCCAATGCGGCTCCGTTAACGAAACCCAGGATGTGAGCTGCGCCAATAAAAGCGAGTACACCAAACCGTCGTCACCCCGGCGCAGGCCGGGGTCTAATTTTCCAACGCTGCAATTGGGCCCCGGCCTGCGCCGGGGCGACGACGGATCAGCGGTAACGCGCATCCTCGGCTCGCGCTGCGGCGATGTCTTTTTCGTAGCGGTCCCCCACCGCAAGCAGCATGTCCTTGGTGTAGTACAGATCGCCG
>CAZZAD010000284.1:0-3085 GCA_964652055.1 uncultured Burkholderiaceae bacterium
AAACATGCAAAAACCGCTTGACTTGGATCACAGTTGCTCCCCTTCAAGGGGAGGGCTGGGGTGGGGATGGGATGTGAATCGGAGTGCGCTTGGCCCAGCCCGAGTGACCCATCCCCACCCTAACCCTCCCCTTGAAGGGGAGGGAACTCAATATCAACCTCCCCTACAAGGGCAGGGAACTTGATGCGGGAACGCGATGTTATCCGGCAGCCCCTATCGGCACGGTGTTCCCAGACTTGAGGACCAACCCCGCGCGCTCACCTCATATCAACGGTCGAGCACAGGCACAGGCACGGCTGAGCTTGCCGCATTGCGCGTCAGCACTGCATGTCAAGGTATGCCGTGACCGCGCGCCCTAGCGGCTGCGCACGCTCAACGGAAAGGTTGCTATGTCGCTCGCCAAGCTGATCGGAAAATTCGCACTTGCCCCTCTTGCGCGCGCGCTGCCCGCCATGAGCGAGACCGAACGTGCCGCACTGGAAGCGGGCACCGTGGGTTTTGAGGGCAGCCTCTTCGCGGGGGCCCCCGACTTTCGCCGCCTGACCCGGCTGGGGGCGCCCAAGCTGGCGCCTGCTGAGCAGGCTTTTCTGGAGCGTGAAGTCAAAACCCTGTGCGCCATGCTCGATGACTACGCCATCGACAGTGCCCATGATCTGCCGCCCGAGGTGTGGGCGTACCTGAAGGAAAAGCGCTTCTTTGGCATGGGGGTGCCGAAGGAATTTGGCGGGCTGGGCTTTTCGGCCAGCGCCCAGGCCGCGGTGGTCACGCGCATTGCCTCGGTCAATGTGGCCGCGGCCGTCACGGTCATGGTGCCCAACTCCATCGGCCCGGCCGAACTGCTGGCGCACTACGGCACCGAAGCGCAAAAGCATTACTGGTTGCCACGCCTGGCGGTGGGCACGGACATTCCCTGCTTTGGTTTGACCAACCCCTATGCGGGTTCCGATGCCGCATCTATTCCCGATCGCGGTGTGCTGGTTGAGCGCGAGGTCAATGGCCAGCGCGTGCGCGGCTTTCTGGTCACCTTCGACAAGCGCTACATCACGCTGGCCCCGGTGGCTACCGTGGTGGGGTTGGCATTTCGCGCCATCAATCCGCAGGCCCCTGAAGGCCAGCAAGACATGGGCATTACCTGCGCCTTGTTGCCCGTGCCATTGCAAGGCGTAGACATCGGTCAGCGCCACATGCCCATGGATGCCGCCTTTATGAATGGCCCCATCCGCGGGCGCGATGTTTTTGTGCCCATGGACTGGGTCATCGGTGGCGAGTCTTTTGTGGGCCAGGGTTGGCGCATGTTGATGGAATGCCTGGCCGCGGGCCGCGCCGTCTCACTGCCGGCGCTGGGCAGCTCTATGCAGCAGGTATCGCTGTATGTGGCTAACGGTTACGGAAAAATTCGCGAACAGTTTGGTGTGCCCATCGGCAAGTTTCAGGCCATTGCTGCGCAGCTGGCCGAGAGCGCCGTGGAGCTGTATGCCACCGACGCCGCACGCCGCCTGACGGCCGCGGAACTCGATGCTGGCGAGCGACCCAGTGTGGCCAGCGCCATTCTGAAGTTGCATCTGACTGAAGCAGGTCGACGCGCGGTGAACCGTGGCATGGACATCTTGGGCGGCAAAGCCATTCAGAACGGTCCCTCAAATTTGTTGTCCAGCGCGTACCGCCAGGCCCCCATCGCCATCACCGTGGAAGGCGCCAACATCCTCACGCGCGCCCTCATCATCTTTGGCCAAGGCGCCGTTCGCTGTCACCCCTATGTGCTCGAAGAAATGCACGCCGTGGCTGCGCAAGATCCCGCGCGTCTGGGCAAAGCCCTGCTAGGGCACATCGGGCATGCGCTGCGCAATCTGTATGTGAGCCTGCTCGCCCTACCCCTCGCCCCTGATGCGCCGGCCGCATTGCGCAAGGAAGCACGCCTGCTCACACGCCTGTCGGCCAAATTTGCGCTCACCTGTGATCTGGCCATGGGATCACTGGGCGGCCGGCTCAAACGGCTTGAGTTGCTTAGCCAACGCCTGGGTGATGTACTCAGCGCGCTGTATATCGCCAGCGCCGTGTGCTGGCGATATGAGACTGAACGCGACCCCGCCATGCTGCCCATTGCGCGCGCCGCCCTGCGCGTGCAGTTGCGCCAGGCCACCGTCACCTTGCGTGACCTGCACGAGAACATGCCCCTGGGTGCGCGCCGCATTCTGAGCTGGCTCATGATGCGCGGCGTGTGGCACCTGAATCCCGTGCGCGACACCCAGTGGCTGGCCATTGCTGAGCTGCTGCGCACCGACAACAAAGTCATGGCGCGTCTCACACAAGACGTGAGCACACCCAAGTGCGGCGGCCTGCGAGACCTGCAGCACGCCCTGGCGCTGTACGAACAACTGGGCGCTGAAGAAGTCACGCGTCTGAACCAGGCCTTGCGCAGAACCGGCTCCATCGACGCCGCGGCCCGCGCTGGCGTTACCCCGCATAGCGCTTTGAACTATCTGCGCGCGGCAGACAAAGTGATTCAAGTGGATGACTTTGCTCCAGTAACACCCAAAGAAAGCACCTCGCGCGCCCCGCGCGTGCGGCTCTCGCGCCGCTTTGATCCCACCTCGGGCATCGAGGTGAGCGCCCATGTGCCCCACGCGCCGCAGGGGCAGTGATGGGGGGTTCACTACCCGGGACAACAGCGCGCATTGTCCCGGGCTGCGTCCTGTGGCTTGATCACATCTTTGTATCTTGCGAAGCGCGGTGTTTACTCCCTCCCCTTGAAGGGGAGAGGACAAAACAAGCCGAGATGTGATCAATAGTCAGGGATAGCCTGCGCCGGATCCACGCACTGGTTGAGAAGATCGCGCTCACTCGCCCCTCACCGCCGACCCTGCCCTCACACCATCCGATCCTGCATCGGCGGCCCCGCCAGATCTTCTTCCGTGAGGGGCGCCTGCAACTAGACACTAGTGCAGTGCTTCGTCTATTCCGGCCCTTTTTGGGTCAGCGAATCTGCCTCTGTGGCGAGGTGCGAACCACAGCGATGCCTGGCGGCATCGCGAGTCGGAGTAGGAATGCCAGTCACCCGGCACCCCCTCCACAGATCCGTGCATGC
>CAZZAD010000285.1:0-3083 GCA_964652055.1 uncultured Burkholderiaceae bacterium
CGATAGGAAACGACTTGGCGTAGCGATAGCCATGGTTTGTTCTTTCTATTGGTTTGTTCATCCATCGACTCAGCCCATTGCGTGCTGAATCGACCCTCCTACAACGGGGCGCATTATCTGCAGCGCTTGCCGTAGACGTACATCCCGAATTTGTGCCATCTGGATGCGGCCTCGCATAAAAAAAGGCCGCCCGAAGGCGGCCTTTTATCTGGCTAAACACCTGCTTGCGCAGGCAGCCAATTAGAACGAGTGCATTACGCCGAACTCGTAGCCGGTGGAGGTGCCACCGCCCGTCGAAGCTAAACGTCCGCCGCCAGCGGTCGTGAAGGCCACGCCCGCGCCGTCGTTGTCCATACGGCCATAGTTGGCGTACAGCGAGGTGCGCTTGGACATGTTGTACAGGTAACCCACGCCCAGCAGCTTGGCGTCATTTTCAGAGTTTTTGACGTCGTAGTTGTGGTACGTGGCACGCACCACGTTTTGGCCAAACGTGGCGACTAGACCCAGACCCCAATCTTTACGCTCAACAGCGGTAGGCGTGGTGTCCACTTTGAGGCTGTTCCAGAACAACATCGGCTTGAATGCGCCGATGGTGTAGCTCGCGCCAATGTTCGTGCGCTTGAGATCGCCGTTGGTGGCGCTTGCGAGGTAGGTGGTCTTGCTGGTGGCCACGGTGGCATCCAGAGCGGCAACTTTGATGCCGACGCGGCCAGCTACCACACGACCGTCATTTTTGCTGGGGTTGGAGACGCCAGCGGTGCTAGAAGCTTGCTCACCAAAGGCGTACATCAACGATCCGTAGAACCCACCCAGATTGCTGGGCAGGAAATACTGAACCGCGTTGGAGGCACGGGTGCCCGTCAAGCATGCACCGGCACTGGTCGTGGTCGGAAGACCCAAGCCTACGCAGGTCTGCGCTACGGTTCCAGCGGAACCGTTGATGCCAAAGGCGCTGAAGCCCGAGAGCAACAGGTAGTCAGGCAGGTAGTCACGGCCCAGACGCACTTCACCCCAGTTGGCGCCAGACAGGCTGATGGTCGAACGACGGCCGAAGATGGCGGTTGAAGTTGTTGTGGTGACGTTATCGGCCGAAGCGGGGCCAGCCAATGCGCCGGTGTCAGGAGCGAACTGACCTTCCAGATGGAAGCTGGCTTTCAGGCCGCCACCCAGATCTTCTTCACCCTTGAAACCAAAACGCGACGTCTGCACGCCACCTTCGTGCATGCGGGTGATCGAACCGTTGTTCGTTCCAGATATGCGCTGGACGTTGATATCAGCAATACCGAACAGCGTGACGTTCGACTGTGCACTGGCAACGCCAGCAAAGGCGCCCAGAACGGCTAAGGCGACAAGACTTTTTTTCATGCGTATCTCCAAATTGTTTAGGGAGCCCCAGCTTCATTCCACACGTTGCGCAGAACAAACCCGAGGAAACTGAACTTCCGTTGGAAGCCGAGGGCATTTTTTCAGGATTCACCCCACGCAGCAAAAACTTCCCCCATTGAGGTGAGTGATTGAGGCTGTTGTGTCGGGTTTGTGCAACACGGAGTTGGTTCTCCGAGGCAAATGCGCAACATGTTTCAGTGCGGGCCCTGAAAAAGCTCCGGGGCGCCTGAGCGCCCCGGAGTCATCAAAGCCATGCAAACGCTGGTTTAGAAGTAGTGCCGCACGCCCAATTGCATGGCGCTGGCCGATTCATTGCGCGCGGTGGTAAAGCCGCCGCCATAACCGGCAGCACCCAGGGCCATGCGGGCCTCGCCGTCGTTCTTGACGATGGAGTAGGCGCCATACAGTTGTGTGCGGCGTGACAGGTTATGGAAGTAGCCCAGGCCGTAGTGCTTGATCTTGGCGTCATCCAGGGCCCAGGCGGTGCGTGCAGTGTCTTTGGCCCAGTTGTACGAGAAGTGCAAGGTGCCGCTCCCGACCTTCCACTGCGCACCCAGGTGGTAGGCCTTGGTGTCGGTGGCGCCAACCAGGCCGCGCATCAGGTCCGCATCCCAGGGGTTGATGTACAGCGTGCCATTGTTTGCCTGCGTGCTGACGGCGGCGGGGGAGGCCGTAATGTCTTCGGGACGCACCACGGGGTTTTTGTTTTCGCGCTCCATGTATTGGACAAACAGTTTGACCGCACCGAAGGTGCTGGTGGCGCCTACGTTGGTGGTGACCTGTCCGGTGCGTGCTTCCGTCGGCGCGGCGAAGGTCACGGTCTTGTTGCGGTTGTGCGCAACGCCCACCGAGAAATTGGGGGCCACGTACTGCGCATTCACACCCATGAAGTCGTCACCGCTGCCTGGGCTGGTGCTGCGCTCAGAACGGATGGCGTCCGTGCCACCAAAGCCATACATCAGGCTGGCAGCAAAGCCTCCAGTTTCAATGCGGTAGTGCACGGCGTTGTTGGCGCGGATGGCCAGGGTGGTGTAACCCTGTGTAAATTGGCCTGACAGGGAATCTTGAAACGAGTTGTACTTGTTCAGGATTTCATACCCTGGCGTGTACTGACGGCCCAGCAGGAAGGCGCCGATGGGTGTCACCACACCGACATAGGACTGGCGGTCAAAGAGGGCGTTCACGCTGTTGACCGTAAAGACGGCTTGCAGCAGGGCCGCGTTGAGGGCGCTACTGGTGGGGTTGGCAATTCCGGGGCACAGGCCTGTGCCGCAAAAATAAAGCGGGTTGCGCCCACCCATGGCACCGCTGTCGGCTTCGATCCGGTTTTCCAGGGTGAACAGCGCGGCGTAACCCGGGGTCAGGGCTTCGCGGCCGCGGATGCCCAAACGTGAGCCGGATGCAACGCCGCTAGACAGGCGCGTGACGCTGGCTGCGCCTACGTCCTGACGCTCCAGCCCCAGGTCGACCAGGCCGTACATCTCGATGGAGCTGGGGCCTGCGGCGGTTTGAGCCAGAGAACAAACTGGAAAGAGGGCTGCCAGTGCGGCGGCAATTGCGGTCCTGCGCATGATTGAGTCTCCTTAGAGGGTGTTGTTTGTGGGTGGACTATTGGGCTTTTCGTAATTTGCGACACCGCCCTGTTCATTCCCTCCCCTTCAAGGGGAGGGCTAGGGTGGGGATGGGGTGCGTTACGA
>CAZZAD010000286.1:0-3060 GCA_964652055.1 uncultured Burkholderiaceae bacterium
CTGCGTGTCATCTCTGCTGTAACAATTGTTGCAATCGGCAGCTAACGCTTGAGGATCAATAATTGATGACAGGCCCTAGCAATCATTTGCCGCAATTTTCACGAAACACCTGCCCGTAAACAGGCATACCTGGGGGGGTGCCCCGCGCGCAAACCTCTTCATTCCCCACCCGAATACCAGCTCGCGACTGTTTTTTTCGAGGCTTTGAGAGCCTGTTGCTCCAACTCCGAAGCTTTAGCTTTTGGCGCAGAAAAACCATGTGTCAACTCATTGCGAGCTTCCACCGTGCCTTTGATTGCCACCTTTAACTCATCCACGGACCTTTGCACAGCATGCAATTCGCTCTTCGCAGCACGCTCCATCGCCCTCGCGTCATTCAGAAGACTCAAATTTTTCTTTATCGCATCATCAGCGGCCTCCAGCGTTTCAGGCTGCACTGGTCCGTTGCCTGGAAGATCGCGCCGTTGAAAAATTAGATGTATCCGCTCATCATGGAGAGTTTCAGCCCGCTCTTCCGCAGCGGCATGCTTGCTTTGTACAGCGGGCAAAGGTTCCGAAGCCTTATGGAATTGACGTCTCAAGCTGCTTAATGCGTGGTTGAGCTCGCCAATTTGTTTTAAGACTGCATCACCCAACCTCGCTGCCGCTTTCGTCTTACTAAGTATCCTGCCTGCGATCAAACCCAATCCCAAATGAGCCGACTCTTCACCAGGGCAATCGCATGAAGCCAATGGCAAGAGAAAAAACGTTGGAAAGCATCAATCTTTTGCCAAATTTTCCCATCAAAGTGGGAAATTGATCGCTTTTCAAGCGCTGAACATGCGGCTTGGGTGGGAGGAAAAACCTTTATGCAATTGCCCTGGACTCTTCACCTGTTTTTGGAAGTAACTCATGTCCTGATTTTATTGAGGCAGAATACTCATTTGCAGAGGCATCGAAACCCGCAAAATCTAATAGCGTCTTGCCAGTATCTTTCGCGTCTTTAACATACGAATGAGTTAGCAGCTCAATTCCGGTGAATTGCCCTTGAGATGTTGACGCTTCACGGCTGAGCAGATTGTAAGCAAGGCTCGGTAGGAGTAATGCAGGTGGCGCTGCAAGTGGTATTGCATTTGTCAGCCTGGCCCCCAGCGTCGCCCCCTTTTCTTTAGCGGGAGCAATGTTCCCACCCATGTTTATTCGGCTGACGTAGCTGATCTCGTCCCACACTCGTTCGCCAGCCCCTTGTTCTTTAAGGCTAGGACTACCACTCGCCTGATGATGTGGTTGTATGGGATGTATGTAATGATTATTCAGACCTGTGTTTTTTTGTATATCAGTGGCGTACAGCTTTACCATATCAGCAGCTCCTACGAGATCAGTCTAAAAAATTGGGAAGGGGTAAAAGACGGGGCGAACTTTCCCAGTCATAGGCACCGAGGTCAAGAGCCATAGGAAAGAAATTTCATGGTGCCACGCACCTGCTTATGGGACGTTTTGGGACGTTCGCCTCAAAAAAGCTGACCCCTGCGCATCAACTTCACTCATGCTTGTGCTCCGCATCAAAGTCAAACCCAACGCCCGCAACTCGGCGCTGACAGAGCAAGGCGACGGCTCGTGGCTCGCGCAGCTCAAAGCACCGCCCGTCGATGGCAAAGCCAATGAAGCATTAATTGAACTCGTGGCCAAACACTGGGGTGTGCGCAAAGCTCAGGTGTCAATTAAAAGTGGCGCCAGTTCACGGATGAAACTCGTCACGATTGCGGAGTGAATCGAGCGTTATGCAACACCGCGTAGGTTGGCGGTGAGCGCAGCGAACCCCCAACACGGTGCCGCTACAACAGTTGGTGTTGGGGTTCGCTGCGCTCACCGCCAACCTACAGAAACACCCCAGTTACGGCTGCGCTTGCAACGCCCCCACCTTGCGCCCAGTGATAGCGCCCAATGAACGCAACACGTAAGGCTGCGGCGCGTCGTAGAGGTAGTTCACATCGGGCACGGTGCTCAGTTGCACACTGGGCAACGCAGCGGCTACCGGCCAGAAGTTGGGCGCCGCAATGTTGTCGGCGCCCGGCATATTTGTGATGGCAGTGGACACACTGTTTTGCTCCACGAGCTTGGCGCCACTCACCCCGGCGGCACGAGTCGAGGTTCCGGCAAAGAGGTTGGCGCTCAAGCGCAGGCTTTGCGTGTAACCCGCCACGCTGATGAAGGTGCCCGCCCCGCGCGTGGTGGTCAGGGTGTTGTGGATGAGCGTGACGGTGTTGCCAGTCCACATGTTGCGTTCAAAGCCATAGGCTACCGAGACGCTGTTGTCCGCATTGGGCCCTTTGTGCAACAGGTTGCCACGCATGATCACCACGCCGCCATCAGGAAAATCGAGCAGATAGCTCGACGTGCCCGTGGGCCCGTCCATGAAGTAACTGGTCTCGATGTAGTTCTCTTTGGCGCGGCTCTTCAAGTTGTGGCCGATTTTGGCTTCATGGAAAAAACTCGAACGCACATTGAGACGGTTGATGTTGCCGATGTAGATGTTGTGCGTGTAGCCATCGCCATAACCGTTGCGTGCGAACTCGGAGTTTTCAATCGTGACTGTCGTGGGGCCTTCGCCGCCGAGGATGCCGTTTTCGTTGTCGTAGAAGCCCGTGTTGCGCAACACCAGGTTGCCGCCATCGAGTCGAATACCCGCGCCGTTTTGGTCGGGCACCTTGGTGTTGTGAAACTCCACGTTGACGATGGTGGTGGTGGCCGATGAGGGCATAGACAACACCCACAGCCCTTTGCCTTGCGACTGTGCGCCATCGGCAAACAGGCGCGCCCGACCGCCGATGCCACACAGAGTGATGTTGGGTGTGCTCCACGTGGCTGCATCGCCGCGATAGTCGCCTGCGGCAATGTGAATCGTGTCGCCACTGGCCGCCACCGCCGCGGCAGCACTGGGCTTAGCGTAGGTCTTGCCTGGACCCACCTCAAGCACGCGGCCCGTGGCTGCCGGGCAGGCTTCAGCACCGATGGGCGGTGGGGTCGGGGTTGGGGTTGGGGTTGGGGTTGGGGTTGGGGTTGGGGTTGGGGTTGGGGTTG
>CAZZAD010000287.1:0-3036 GCA_964652055.1 uncultured Burkholderiaceae bacterium
GCAACGAAGTAAAAGATGTGATCAAGAGACAGGGCGCAGGCCGGGGCCCAATTGCAAGCGCCCCAAATTGGGCCCCGGCCTGCGCAGGGGCGACGGTCTCCCAATCACCCCTACTGCCGCCGCCAAACCGTACCCGTCGCCTTGTCCTCCAACACAATGCCCTGCGCCAACAACTCGGCACGTATACGGTCGGCCTCGGCAAAGTCTTTGCGCGCTTTGGCGGCACGGCGCGCTTCGATTTGTTGTTCCACGTCCACGCCCGCACTCACGGGCCCCTGAACAAACTTTTCAGCCTCTTGCTGCAAGATGCCCAGCACTGCACCCAGGCCCTTGAGCTGACGCGCCACGGCGGGCGATCGGCTGCGGTTGACTTCACTGGCCAGTTCAAAGAGCACGGATACAGCGAGTGCGGTGTTGAAGTCGTCATCCATGGCGGCGGCAAAGCGTGCGGCGTGTGCTTCGTTCCAATCCAGCGGTGCCGCATCTGCGGCCACAGTGCGCAAGGCCGTGTACAGGCGCAGCAGCGCGGTGCGTGACTCGGCCACCTGCCCTTCATCAAACGCCACCTGGCTGCGGTAGTGCGAGCGCAGCAGGAAAAAGCGCAACACTTCGCCGTCGTACTTGGCCAGCGCATCGCGGATGGTCCAAAAGTTATTGAGCGACTTGGACATTTTTTCGTCGCCCACCCGCAAGGCGCCGGTGTGCATCCACACCTTGGCAAAGGCGGTGCCGTGCGCGCCTTCGCTTTGCGCGATTTCGTTTTCGTGGTGCGGGAACAAAAGATCAGGGCCACCGCCGTGAATATCGAAGGGCTGGCCCAGCAGCTCGTGCGCCATGGCCGAACATTCGATATGCCAGCCGGGGCGGCCGGGGCCCCACTGGGAATCCCACGCGGGCTCGCCCGGCTTGGCGTGCTTCCACAACACAAAGTCGAGCGGGTCGCGCTTGGTGCTGTCCACCGCCACGCGCTCGCCGGCGCGCAGTTCGTCCAACGTGCGGCCCGACAACTTGCCGTAGGCAGGCAGCTTGCGCACGGCAAAGTTCACGTCGCCGTCTTCGGCCTGATAGGCCAGCTCATTTTTTTGCAGCAAATCAATCAGGCCCAGCATCTGCGGCACAAACTGCGTGGCGCGCGGCTCTTGATCGGGGGCTTCGCAACCCAGTGCGGCCAAATCGTCCTGCATGGCCGTAATGAACTCGGCGGTGAGCTGCGCCATGTCCACGCCCCGCTCGGCGGCGCGGCGAATGATTTTGTTGTCAATGTCAGTGATGTTGCGCACAAAGGTCACGCGCAAATCGCGCGCGCGCAGCCAGCGCCGAATCACATCAAAGGCCACAAAGGTGCGGCCGTGGCCAATGTGGCAGTAGTCGTACACCGTCACGCCGCACACATACATGCGCACGTGACCGGGCTCGATGGGCGCAAACGGCTGTTGTTGCCGCGTCAGGGTGTTGTAGATGGAAAGGGTCATTGGGTCATTGGGTCAGCGGATCAGCGGATCAGCAAGGCACTCAAAGGGGGGCGATGCTAAGGGATCAAGCAGATCCAACCCACGGTTGGTTAAGATGCCGCGCACTTTTTGACCCTGCTCCGCATGAACCCACTCGCTGCTGCACTCCTCGTTCTCACCTTGCTGTCCTCGGGCGCCTGGGCGCAAACACGCGTGCCCTTCACACCGCCGCCCACGCCGCACGAAGAAATCAACACGCTCATCAAGACCGGCAAGCTGCAACAAGCGCTGGAGCGCACGGACGCTTTGCTGGTGAAGTCGCCCCGCGATGCGCAGGCGCGCTTTGTCCGTGCGGTGGTGCTGGCTGATCTGGGCAAAACTGCTGAAGCCATGGCCGCGCTGGAAACACTGACGCAAGAGTTTCCTGAACTGCCTGAGCCGCATAACAACCTCGGGGTGCTGCTGGCCAGTCAAGGCCGCTATGAGCAGGCCCGCGCTGCACTGCTGCGGGCCCTGACCGCTGAACCCAACTATTTGACCGCGCATGAGAACCTCGGTGACCTGTACATCGCCATGGCAGCGCAGACGTATCAACAAGCCATTGAGCTCGACCCCAAAAATGCGGGCCTGAACAAAAAACTCAAACAGACGCGCGATTTTCAGGCGCAGCTGCGTACCCTCCCTGCCCTTCCCACTAAATAACCCTGCTGAAAGGACCTCACGCATGTGGACCCGCATGACTGGACTGTTTCTTTGCGCTGCGATGACCTTGCTCGCGCCGCATGTCAATGCACAAGCGGCCAAAGACAAAGCCGCCACCATGGAAAAAGCGGCCACCCCAGCCGCAGCCAAGGCACCCCGCGTCAAGCTGGCCACCTCGATGGGTGACATCACACTGGAACTGGATGCCGCCAAAGCCCCCATTACGGTGGAGAACTTTCTGACCTATGTGAAGGCCGGTCACTACAGCGGCACTGTTTTTCATCGTGTGATGAGCACCTTCATGATCCAGGGCGGCGGTATGGATGCGGACATGAAAGAAAAGCCCGTGCGCGCACCCATCAAGCTCGAATCACAAAATGGCCTGAAGAACCTGCGCGGCACGGTGGCGATGGCGCGCACCAACGTGCCGGATTCGGCCACTGCGCAGTTCTTCATCAACGTGGTGGACAATGCCAACCTTGATTACCCCAGTCGTGACGGCCATGGTTATGCCGTGTTTGGCCGCGTGGTTGAGGGCATGGATGTGGTGGACAAGATCCGGGCCGTGGCCGTGGGCAACCGGGGCTTTCATCAGAACGTGCCCGTCAATCCCATCCTGATTCGCAGCGCCACCCTCGTTCAATAAGTTTTTTCCTTCTGGAGTTCACATGATTCGTTTGCATACCAACCACGGCGTGATTGGCCTGGAACTTGATGCTGAAAAAGCCCCCAAGACCGTCGCAAATTTTCTGGCGTACGTGCGCGCTGGCCACTACGACAACACGGTGTTTCACCGCGTGATCAACGGCTTCATGATTCAGGGCGGCGGCTTTGAGCCGGGCATGCAGCAAAAGCCCACGAAAGATGCCATTGAGAACGAAGC
>CAZZAD010000288.1:0-3022 GCA_964652055.1 uncultured Burkholderiaceae bacterium
CCACGCGCCAGCGCGGGCTTGAGCATGTTGCCAGCATCAATGGCGCCTTCGGCCTTGCCCGCGCCCACCATGGTGTGGATCTCGTCGATGAACACAATGGTCTTGCCTTCATCGGCAGCAATTTCTTTGAGCACAGCTTTGAGGCGCTCTTCAAATTCACCGCGGAATTTGGCGCCCGCCAACAAGGACGCCATGTCGAGCGTGAGCACGCGTTTGTCTTTGAGGGTCTCGGGCACTTCGCCGTTGACGATGCGCTGGGCCAGGCCTTCCACGATGGCGGTCTTGCCCACGCCGGGTTCACCAATCAACACCGGGTTGTACTTGGTGCGTCGCTGCAGGATTTGTATGGTGCGACGAATTTCATCGTCACGCCCAATGACGGGGTCAAGCTTGCCCAGGCGAGCGCGTTCGGTGAGGTCAATGGTGTATTTCTTGAGCGACTCACGGCTGCCTTCGGCCTCGGGGTTCTCGACGTTGTGGCCCCCACGCACGGAATCAACGGCGGATTCCAGCGCTTTGCGCGTGAGGCCATGTTCGCGCGCCAGGCGGCCCGCTTCGGATTTGTCATCAGCCAACGCCAGTAAAAACATTTCACTGGCCAGATAACTGTCGCCCCGCTTGGTGGCTTCCTTTTCGGCCTGGTTAAGCAGCGTAGATAGATCGCGCCCGATCTGAGTCTGCCCATCGCCCCCCGTGACCGAGGGCAACCGCTTGATGGCCGCCTCAGCGGCTGTCACCAAAGCGTTGACATTCACTCCGGCCCGCGACAGCAGCGAACGCGCCGCCGCATCACTTTGCCGCAGCATGGCGGCCAGCAGATGCACGGGCTCGATGTAGGCATTGTCATTGCCGTTGGCAATGCTTTGTGCATCGGACAGGGCTTCCTGGAATTTGGTGGTGAGTTTGTCAAGGCGCATGGTGTGGTGTGGGTTTCTTGTTAAGGGTGCCGCAAGGGTGGGGCCCCTCCCCGCAGATTTCAACCCCGAAGGGGCGCGATGCGGTGGCGTGGCACATAGAATCGCCGTCTTCCTGGTTTTACTGTGCGCACCGCCCTCACCTACTGTCTCGCTCTGGCCCTGACGCTTTCCCTGCCCTGCGGGGCGGTGTCTGCGCAGGCGCACGCCGACGAGCGCATGTTGGCCCGATTTGATCTAGCTCAAGCACCAGGCGAAGTGCGCACCACCCTGGCGCAAGTGCTCGACACCTTATCCAGCACCGAAGGGGTGGAGCTGGCCATCGACCCCGAAGATGACGAACGCCGCCTGCGCCGCCTGCGTGAGCAGGTGATCGCGGCGCTGGCCACCGAGGGTTATTTCAGCCCCAAGGTCAACGCCGCGCCCAACCCCGACCCAGATGAAAACGCGGCGCGCTACCTGATGAAAATCGAACTGGGGCCACGCGCCACCATCGCCGAGTTAAATATCGTCGTGCGTGGCGCCCTTCAGGACGACCCATCGCGTCGTGATGCGCTGCTGGCGCAATGGGCCCTGCCCGTGGGCGCTGCGTTTCGTGATGGCGACTGGAACCGCGCCAAGGCCCGATTGCTCACGCTGGTGCAGGACAAAGACTATGCAGCGGCGCAACTGGTCAGCGCCTCGGCCCAGGTGGATGCCTCCAACGCACGCGTGGTGCTGAACATTGAGCTGGACAGCGGTCCGGCGTTTCTTTTTGGCGCGCTCGAAGTCAGCGGACTGGCGCACTACGACCGCGACCTGGTGGAGCGCTTCACCCCCCCTGTACCGGGCTCACGTTACGACGCGGCACAGCTCATTGAATTTGCGCGACGACTGCAATCGTCACCCTACTTTGCCACCGCGGTGCTTTCTGTAGACCCCAACCCCGATCAGGCGGATGCCTTATCCATTGGACTGGAACTCACCGAGGCGCGTCGCAAGCGTGTGCAGTTTGGTTTGGGTTACTCCACCAACACCGGGCCACGCGCCGAGGCCACGTACCGTCAGACACAAGTCTTCGGTTACCCGTACACCTTGCACACCGGCATCGGTGTGGATCGCACCCGCTCGATTGTCTATAGCGACTTGCTGTTGCCCCCCAAACCCAACGGCGCGCTCGACAGTCTGGGCGTGCTGTTTGAGCGCACCGACATTGAGAACGTACTCACGCACCGCTGGGGCACGGGTGCGGCACGCACGCAACTGCGCGAAAGCAATGGCGCCTCCATTGAAACCAAGGCCACGCTCAACCTGCAGCGCGAACTGCGCCGCTTTACCGATGCACCCAACACCCCCAGCGAAACCAACGACGTGCTCTCCAGCACCTGGACGTGGACGCGCCGCGCGGTAGACGAGATCACCGACCCGCGTCGTGGCACGGTGATGTCCGTCACGCTGGCCGGTGGTGTCGGCCGCGAGCTGGCGCAAAGTCTGGCCGACAACACCTTCACCCGCGCCTATGGGCGTCTGACGCTGTATCTGCCCGTGCCCGGGCTCGATTCCAAAAGCAATGGGCTCGTGGTGCGCGGCGAATTGGGCCGCGTGTTCACCGATGACCCCACCTTTGTACCCAGCGAGTTTCTGTTTCGCACGGGCGGGGCCGGCAGCGTGCGCGGTTATGCGTACCAGAGCATCGGTCGCCCGCCGGGCTCGACACGCGCGGGCAGCACCACCTTGGCGGTGGTGTCGGCCGAAGGCGTGCACTGGTTCAGCCCGCAATGGGGTGGCGCGATCTTTTTTGATATGGGTGATGCGGCAGACAACTTTGACCAGATGCGCAAACCCGCACGCGCCACCGGACTGGGCGCACGCTGGAAAACACTGGCCGGCCCCATTGCCCTGGACCTGGCCTGGGGCGAACGCCGCACCGATGGCTCCGGTGGGCGCTGGCGACTGCACTTCTCGGTGGCTATTGCGTTTTGATTGATGTTTTATTCCCTCCCCCTCGGAGGAAGGTTAGTTCTTGTTCCCTCCCCTTCAAGGGGAGGTTCATCTTGATCCCCTCCCCTTCAAGGGGAGGTTCATCTTGATCCCCTCCCCTTCAAGGGGAGGGTTAGGGTGGGGATGGG
>CAZZAD010000289.1:0-3013 GCA_964652055.1 uncultured Burkholderiaceae bacterium
CAAGCGCATCCCCACCCTAGCCCTCCCCTTGGAGGGGAAGGGATAGAGATAGGGACGAGATGTGTTCAATGGACAGGGCGGGGGCCGGGACGACGATGAATTGGAACTACAGCCGGTAGCTGAACTGCAGATAGATCAGCCCGGGAAAGCGTAGGTTTTTGCCGAAGTTGCCACCCGGCAGCACGGTGATGTTGCCGCCGATACCTGTGGCCTTGTGTTCGATGGACAGGATGGGCATGACAATGGGGATGAGCACACGGTCACTGGTATCAAATCTGACGGTGCGATACAGCAACATGGGCGCAGCGGCCACATCGACGGAGTAGCTGCTGTCGAACAGGCGCAGCCCGAAGGCGGCACCCACATACCCGCCCTGTTTGCCGAAACTGTCACGCATGAAGCCTGCGGTATAGCGCCGCACCCAGCCGTCGTTGACCTGGCTGTACTGCAAGCCCAGGCCATCATGAAATTCGCTCCAAGATTTGCCAGCCTTGCTCGGCGAACCAAAGTGGTGTGAGACGCCGGGCAGCTGCAATTCCCAACTGGTTTTAGCCTCCTCGGCCTGTGCCTCGCTCAAAGGGCACAGCGCAATGCCCAGGATGCCCATCATTCCCGCTGCAATTTTTTTTAGCATGTGCCGATCGCCGCCATCCACAAGGTGACCCGGACTGGGTCTCCTTGGGTGATCGGTTCAAACGGCGGGGAACTGAAGCGCGGCGAACGCTCGTGGTGATGTCAGAAACACGCTGACACGCGCTGGCTCTTAGCACACCTGGGAGCACACCTGGGGAAGTGCTTACTCCTCGCCATCGTCAGACTCTTCAAAGCGCGGTTTGCGCTCAAAGCCACGCGCTTCGGCTGTACCGCGATAGCCGCCTGGGCTGCGCGGACGCTCGGTGCGCTCACCGCTGCCAAAACGACCACCTTCGCGCGGGGGCGGGCCCTGCACGACCTGCATGAGTTGCATCACCAGGCGCAAGGCTTTGTTCACCGATGCGTCGCCACGAAACACGCGTGCCACGTCGGAATCCAGGTTCACCGTAAAGCCACTTGCGCGGTCACCACGGTCAGCAAACCCGCCGCGGTCTTCACCACCGCCAAAAGGGCGCGCACCGTAGCGGGGGGCAGAGTCACCATCACGAGGGGGGCGCGGTGAACGCACCGGGCGGTCGCTGCGATCAAAACTGCGTGCGGGGCGGTCACTACGGTCAAAATTGCGTGTAGGACGATCACCACGCGGCGCGGCGCGGGGCGCACTGCGCGGTGCGCTACGGGGCGCATCGGAGCGCGCACCCACGGCGCGGGCCGGTCGGCGTGCGGGTTTGTAGGGATCGGGGTCGGCTTGAGCGACATCAGAGCGGACGCGCCGCGGCGTCGAGGTGGGTTTTTTCACGAACATTCTCCGGGGGAAATCAGGCAATTGTTCCTGCGGCGCACGGGCAACGCAGTCACTTGCCATAGGGTGGGTAACTACTGGGCCTGACCAAACTCCGTGACAGTGACTCGGTGATGCAGCACTTTTCCCTCACCCTCAATCCCTCTCCCGGAGGGAGAGGGAGGTTTAAAGCCCCTCTCCCTCCGGAAGAGGGGTTGGGGTGAGGGACAACGGTGTCACCAACTTGGGCAATTCTCAATAGAGGGAGTTTGGCGCCAACCCTATTGACCGCAAGGCAAACGCAAAACGGCGGCCATCATAGCGGTGCGGGCCCCTCGGCTGCGGCGGGGGCGGCGGGGGCCATGGCCGCCTGAGCCTGCAACGCACGCAACGCAGCAGTGCGCTCGTCCGGTGCCCGCTGTGCCAAACGCTGCACCTGCGCATAAAAACGCGGCCAATCGCCCTGCTCGCGCACCCGCAACACTTCAAAGGCGGACACCCAATCGTTGTAGGCCGCCACCGCGGCCAGATGGGCGCCGCCCAGGGGTGCGGAGAAATACCCCGCCATGCGCGGACCGTGTTTTTGTATCAGGGACGCTGAAGCGGCTTTGAGTGCATCAAACACTGCACGCTTGCGTTCGCGCTTGACGGCGTCAGGCAGATCCGCGTCATACACGGCTTGCAGTTGCTGGCGGTACTGCTGCAGCAGATGCAGAAAATCTGCATGACGTTGCTCGTAGGCGAGCCACTGGCCACGCAGGGCCTCATCGCCGTGCCGCGCCAGCCAGTGCTGCACACCGGCACGCTCCACCGCCGTAGCAAAACTTTCGTTAAAGGCGGTGTCGTCCTTCACGTAAACCACCTGGTGCGCCAGCTCATGGAAGATGAGCCGCGCCAGTTCGGGCTCAGGCCAGTGAATGAAAGTGTTGAGCAGCGGATCGCCACCGGCCCAGTTCATCCACCCCAGCGTGGAATACGCGGTTACAGGGGCCACATACACATCGTCGCCCTGCGCGCGCAGTTCGGCCGCAAAAGCTTCGGCACGCGCTTTATCGAAGTAACCGCGATAACCGGCGCAGCCAAAAAGGGGGTAGCACCAGGTCTTCAGTTGCAGGCTGAGCTCGGGCGTAGCAAACACGTTCCACACGACAGCGGGCCGGCCCAGATCGGCATAAGCGGTGTAACTGCGGTTCTGTGGCAAACCCAGTTCACTGGACGCAAACGCGCGCATCTGCTGCGCTTGTTCCAGCTTGCGCTTGAGTGGCGCGGGTGTCTGGGGATCATCAAGCAGTACCTCAACAGGCTGCGCGGCTGAAAGCAGCGACAGGTGCCCGGCCGCCGCCTGACCGAAGTAACCCAGGGTGCTGCAGCCCGACACCACGACCGTGATGGCGATCGCCAGCCCCGTGACCACGATGCCGATGCGGTATCTGCTGCGTAATTGTGTGAGGTGATGCATGGGCTGCATTGTGCCGACACAAACCGCAACGCGTAGCATCGCGCCGAATTGATCTGCCTCGATGCTGTTTTGTTAATACAAGCAAGAGCGCAGTTCATGAAACAAGTGCAACCCATCGAAGAGACGTCGCCCCGGCGCAGGCCCTGTCTCTTGATCACATCTTTTACTTCGTTGCGGCG
>CAZZAD010000290.1:0-2992 GCA_964652055.1 uncultured Burkholderiaceae bacterium
GGACTGGGGCATCTGCCTAGGCTCTTCAATTTCTTGAGGGGGATGGGGGGAGCGGGGAAGGCGGGGGAGGGGGCGAGCGGGAAAGTCTTCCAGCGAGTTATGTCGGACACAGAGCTAAAGGCAACCCAAGAAACTGGCTTGCTTAGAGGAGGGCGATCTGGGGAAAACTTTTTCACGGATGCAGCCTCCCTCGACGCTAAGCGTGCGCAGCAACGTTTGGGGCTTGACGGGCCGCTGCGCGACCACAGAATCGAATTCCGCATCACAAATGACGTTGCTGTGAGCGGCCCACGGTCGGCTCCGGCTGGACGCAGCGGCACGTCCGGTGGTGGCCGAGAGTTTTCCACTAACGGGCCAACTCAAATTGAAATTTTGCGAATAGATTCTCTGAACAAATGACTATGAACATCACAGCTGACTGGCTATCTTCAGCAATCCGCGCGTTTGTGGATATTCTGGAGCGCTGCCTGTCTGAAACAACTTTTCCTGAGGATCGTCGTTTGTATTCTGATGACATTGCAGCGGCGGAGGGGTGGCTAACAAGACTACGCAGCGGAGAACCGCCTACCACAGTTGCCGCCGAAATTTTGGCGCCTGCCACAGCGAAACAATTCACCGATTATTGGCGGCAAGGGGTGTGGGGCGATATGGAAAGCACGGCCTTGCAAAGACTGCAAGATGTTGTTCGTCAGCGGCTACGCTTGTCATAACAGCCGCACATCAAGGATGACCCAGATTGGGGGACGCAAATTGATCGCCTAAATTGGCTGCGGCGAAGCACCTCGACGCACCTATTGATTCGGAACGATAACGTTTGAAGTGCCATCAAGATTTTCAAGTCGAGGATGCGACGCAAAACTTCAAACTTCATCTGGCCGGATCAATAGGCATCACAATCTTTCGTACCCCTACATCCCCAGCGCAGAGGCAACGCCGGACTGTTTTTTCCGCACTCGCATAGAACCTCTCCACCCCCATGCTCTTGCGCCCCCTACTCGCCCTCCTACTGTCGGCCCCCTTCGCCGCCAGCGCGTTGCTGCAAGACGCGCCCCGCCCCGCACTTTCCGTTCCATCGGCCGCAGCCTCTGATTTCGCCTCTGCGCCCCACGAACCCTCGTCCTATCCGCAGGGCACGCGCACTCGTCGCACCCTGACCGTCACCCTCACCCGGCCCGACACCGGCTGCGCCACCGTGCGCCGCGCTGCCCTCTGGGCCAACGGCAATCTGGTGCATGAGTTCGCCCCGGGGCCCGCTCAAAGCACTTACTCCTATCTCTGGACGGTACCCACCGAGGGGATCTATCAGCTGTCCTTCAGCGCCGATCTGGATAACGGCCGCTCCGTCGCTACCACGCCCATCCGTATCGCAGTCACCAATCAGGGCATCGATGTCAGTGAGGTGCAGGTGAGCTGGCTGCATCACGATGCCTCGGGTTCGGCCATTGCCGCCACCAATGCGCTGGGTCAGACCCTTTGGTCGCGTGGCTATGAGCCTTTGGGTGAACTGGCTAGCACCAGTGGCTCGATCACGGACTCCCGCGGTCTGTACTCGGGTACCCGTCAGTTCTTCCACGGCAAGGCGCTGGACGATGAATCGGGCCTGACTTACTTCGGGGCCCGCTACTACGACCCGCTGCTGGGCCGCTTTACGGGCTTCGATCCTGCGCCCTGGAATGAAGCCAATCTGCATTCATTCAACCGCTATGCCTTTGCCAATAACAATCCGCTCAGGTTCACGGATCCTGATGGGCGTGCGGTCGAGACCATCCTTGATGTGGTCAGCCTGGGGCTGAGCCTCAATGAGTTTCGCAAAGAGCCTGGTTTGCTCAATGGTCTGGGCGTGGCCTATGACGGCCTCGCCGTGGCCGTCCCCTTCATGCCTGGGGGTTTTGGCATCATCAAAAACGCCAACCGAGCCGCCGACGCCGCAACCGAGGCGAAGAGATCGGTGCAGGCGGGGGAGGCCGCAAAGGGGGCAAAGACCACTACAGAAGCCGCTGGCGAACTTGCGAAAGATCTTGGCCGCAACCGTGTGTCTGGTCGAACGGCAGGGGGCAAGCAGGTTGATATTGACCTTGTCGGCAAGGGACACTTCGACAAGGCGACAGGCAAGGTGGTCGAGACGCCACACGTTCACACATCCGATCTACACGTCGGTCCGAATGGGAAGGTGAGTGCGAGCAACACCACTACTCGGGAAGCCACTATGACCGATGTCCGCACTGCGCGGAAGCTTGCGGAGCGCGAATGATGGGCGATTTACTGACACGGCTTGAACAATGGTATTCGCGGCACTGTGATGATTCATGGGAGCATCAACACGGCATCCGCATTGAGACACTTGATAACCCCGGTTGGCGGCTTGAAGTTGACCTTGCCGGAACGCCACTGCTTCTCGTTGACTATGCCGAGTTGACCGCTGAACGCACGGCCACTGACTGGGTGAGGTGTCGAGTGCGAGACGGCAAGTTCGAGGGCTTTGGAGGCCCAGCGAATCTGAAGGAACTTTTACTGTCTTTTTTGAAGTGGGCTGAGCAAGGCCAGCATTGATTCCTTGCCACAAATGAAGCAAGCGGGCGGTCTCAAATCTGAAGTGCAACAAAAAGGTCAGCTTCAACCGCATTTAGCAAAAAGAGAATTTTTAGTTATTTCAGGTTGTTTCGCATTGCATTAAATGCGTCCAGTGGTTTTCTATAGCCCAGCCATGACTGCGCCCAAGCTCAAACTGCCCTGCCATATTCGACCGCTGCTCCTGACCTTCTTTGCCCTGGCCGCGGCCAGTGGTCCGCTGCAGGGCCAGGGGACGCAGCCTGCGGTGCAGCCCGTGGTACAGGCCGCTCCCGCCTTGCAGCCGGGCGAGTTTGTGGTGCCGCTCGCCGATGGCCGCGCTCTGGTTTCCGGCGCGGTCACTGCCCAGTGTCAGCCCACCGGGTAAGTGTTCATTGCGAATGGGGCACTGACCCACCGCCACGCCCTGCGCCGCCGCGGCCTG
>CAZZAD010000291.1:0-2991 GCA_964652055.1 uncultured Burkholderiaceae bacterium
CAGCCACGCGCTTGCAAGCGCGTGTCGCTGCGGTGGCGCAAAGCGGTGCTTTGCGAATTCCCCCCTTCGCCCCCTTGAAGGGGAGGGAGTAAACCCCGCACCTCGCAGGGTACGGAGATGTGACCACGAGACGGGCCCGTCGCCGCGGCGACGGGCCCATGTTGATGGACCTTGTTAATCGCTTCCAGCCTCACCACAACTGGCGCGACATGGTGTCAGCCAGGGCCATGCCTGACAGGTAGGCATCCTCCACTCGCGGCCCGCCGCACCAATCGCCGGCCATGCCAACGCGACGCTTGGAGTCCCACAGACACGACTGCGACAGCGGATTGATTGCCGTGGCAAAAGGCCAGCGATACGCAGCCAGCCAGCGCGGTTTGATCACCCGACCCATACGCGCACAAAAAGCACGCAGCAACCACTGGGCCGCCTGCTCGGAATCAATGTCCCCATGATCGAGTGACCAACGCGACTTAGCATGCAGCACCCAGCGTTCAGCTACGCCTTCAATGATC
Organism: uncultured Burkholderiaceae bacterium; assembly: GCA_964652055.1. Classification (GTDB taxonomy): domain Bacteria; phylum Pseudomonadota; class Gammaproteobacteria; order Burkholderiales; family Burkholderiaceae_F; genus CAZZAD01. The sequence goes on from CAZZAD010000291.1 coordinate 516, forward strand.
GGTCGGCCCGGCTTGCAGCTGTCGCGCGAAACCCATCCCAGAATGGGATCGTCATTGATGAAGGCACCGTCAAAATCAGCGCCGCTCTTTTGCGACAGTGCCACCATGACGGCCCAGCACGGCAACCACTGCACAGCAGCAGCCGCGTGCACCAGTTCGGTATGCCCTTTGAGCAGCTGCACCGCCTGAGGTGAGGGCACCGCAACGGCCAGAGCATCAAAGCCACGCACGGAAAGCGCTCGCCCCTCAGCCGAGTAAAGCTGCCAGAGGCTGGCTTTGCGATCTACGCATTCAATGCGCGTGGACAGGCACAGATCCAGGCCGGTAGCCAGCTCGCGCCCCAGCGCGTTCATGCCCGGCAACGCCACATGGCGTTCGGCATTCATGGGCCGCTCAAACACGCGCCCTTCAGAAAACGCAATCACCCGGCCTGACCACGGCTGCACCAGCCCGCGCTCGGCCCAGTGCGTCGCCGCATTGGCAAAGCGGGAATTAATGACCGTGAAGTACTGCGCACCATGGTCAAAGTTGCCATGCGGCGAAATGAGCGTGGCCGCGCGCCCACCCGGGGCCGAGCCTTCATCAAAAACCGTCACGCTCGCACCCAGACGGGTCAGTTCACTGGCGCAGGCCAGCCCGGCCACACCTGCGCCAATGACAGCAATACGTAATGGAGAGGTCGATGGACTGGTCACGCGCTACACAAACAAAAAGGAAACGGGGCGAAACAACGCGCTCACACCAAAACTCAACCATTAACGACTTCGTCTTGTGCCCCGGGCCAGTCGCGGATGTAGGCCTTGAGCATCTTGTTCTCGAAGCTTTGTTCATCGAGCACCGCCCGGGCCACGTCATAAAACGAGATGACGCCGAGCAGCGTTTTGCCCTCCATGACGGGCAGATAACGCGCATGGCGCTCCAACATCAGGCGGCGCACTTCGTTGACTTCGGTTTGCGGCGTGACGGTGAGCGGCGCATCGTCCATGACCTTGCGCACCACGGTCTCCCCCAATTTGCCGCCGTTGGCCTGCAAGGTGTTGATGACCTCGCGGAAGGTGAGCATGCCCACCAGTTCGCCGTACTCCATGACCACCACCGAGCCAATATCACGCTCTGCCATGGTCTGCACAGCATTCCATAAAGTGCTGTCGGCCGTCACCGTAAACAAGGTGCCGCCTTTAACGCGCAGGATGTCGCTGACCTTCATCATTGCTCCTTGACCGGTTGACGAACCATGGGAAACATTCGGGCGTACTGTGGCGATGCTAGCCCAAATACACCTCAAAGCAGCTGCCGCTTCATCCATTCAAGTTCACGCATCACCACCGTGCGCACATTGGACTCCCACACTGAGTGCCCGCCTTCAGCCACCACGCTAAAACGCGCCGTGGTCCAGGCCCGCGCCAGTTCCTCAGCATTGACCATAGGGCACACCATGTCGTAACGCGCCTGCACGACGCAGGCAGGTAGATGTGTCATACGGTAGAGGTTGTCGATGAGCTGGTTGGGCGCCAGGAAGCACTCATGCGCAAAGTAATGCGCCTCCAGCCGCGCCAGGCTGAGCGCTTCGTCTGAGAAATGACGCACCAGATCGGGGTTGGGCAGCAACGTCGAGCACGAGCCCTCGTACTCACTCCAGGCGCGCGCAAAGGGCATGTGCACCTTCGGATCGTGATGAAACAGCCGTTTGCAGTACCCCTTGAGGGGGTCGGCGCGCTCAGCGGGCGGCAGCATCTCAATGAACTTGCGCCACGCCTCGGGAAAAACATTGCGCATGCCGTGCAAAAACCAGTCAATCTCGCTGCGGCGTCCCAAAAAAATTCCGCGCAGCACAAAGCCCAGACAGCGATCGGGATGCGCCTGCCCGTAGGCCAGCCCCAACGTGGCGCCCCAGGACCCCCCAAATATCAGCCAACGCGAAATCCCAAGGTAGGCACGCAGCAGTTCGATGTCCTGCACCAGATGGGGCGTGGTGTTGGCGCGCGTTTCGGCGGTGGGCGTGGAGTTGCCCGCCCCCCGCTGATCGAACCCCACGATCCTGAAAACGGAGGGATCAAAAAACCGCCGATGCTCCGGCGCGCACCCGCCCCCCGGGCCCCCATGCAGAAAAATTACCGGCACCCCATGCGGATTGCCGCTCACCTCCCAGTACATGGTGTGCACATCATCGAGTGGCAACATGCCCACATCGAAGGGTTCAATGGGGGGGTAGAGCTCAGTGCGTAACGGCGCGCGGTTGTCCATGGCAAGAAAACGATAACGAACGATGCCGCGAGTACATCACACAAATAGAAAGGTGTCCGCAACGACGTGGGCCAAAAACGCGGGGATCGCATATCGATCTTTCCGTAATTTGTGAATGCGATCCAAGAGCGCGAGATTTTTTCCTCACCCTCAATCCCTCTGCCTCCGGGAGAGTCCGATACAGCGACATGCGCTGTCGGCTTGCGCCCCGGAACGGGAAAGACGCACGCGC
>CAZZAD010000292.1:0-2967 GCA_964652055.1 uncultured Burkholderiaceae bacterium
GTTGGTACAACGCGCCCTGCGCCATAAAACTCCATAGGTAGACCCCATGCTCCACACGCCACACGCCAACTCGATTCGACTCACCTCCTTCTCCCACGGCGGCGGCTGCGGCTGCAAAATCGCGCCGGGCGTGCTGGGCGAGATCCTTAAAGGCAGTCAGGGGCTGATTCCACCGCAACTGCTGGTAGGCATCGAGACGGCAGACGATGCCGCGGTGTATCAGCTCAACGATGAGCAGGCGCTGATTGCCACCACCGACTTCTTCATGCCCATCGTGGATGACCCCTATGACTTCGGTCGCATTGCGGCCACCAACGCCATCTCCGATGTGTACGCCATGGGCGGCACACCCATCCTTGCGCTGGCGTTGCTGGGCATGCCCATCGACAAGCTGCCGGTGCAGGTGATCCGCAGCATCGTCGAAGGCGGCCAGTCGGTGTGCACGCAGGCGGGCATTCCCATTGCAGGCGGCCACACCATAGATTCCGTCGAGCCCATCTACGGGCTGGTGGTGCTGGGTCTGGTGCATCCGAGCAAGGTGAAGAAAAACTCCGGCGCGCGCGCGGGCGATGTGCTGATTCTGGGCAAGCCTTTAGGCGTCGGCGTGTATTCGGCCGCGCTGAAGAAGGGCGAGCTTGATGCAGCGGGCTACGCGCAAATGATTGCCAGCACCACCAAGCTGAACACCCCGGGACGTCACCTCTCCAACCTTGAGGGCGTGCATGCACTGACCGATGTCACCGGCTTTGGTCTGCTGGGGCATCTGAATGAAATTGCCAAGGGCAGCGCATTGGCTGCGCGGCTCGATATGAAATCGATACCGCTCTTGCCCGGTGCACTCGAACTGGCGCAGCACGGTTGTGTGACCGGCGCTTCAGGTCGCAACTGGGCCGGTTACGGCAAGGACATCACGCTCACTGAAGTGGATGAAGCGCACAAGGCGCTGCTTACCGATCCGCAAACCAGCGGGGGTTTGCTGGTGGCGTGTGATGCAGCCACCGTGCCTGCGGTGTTGGAAACGTTTCGCGCTGAAGGTTTTGAACATGCTGCGGTGATTGGCACGCTGCACGCCGGCAGCGGCATTGTGGTGTCATAAACAATTGCAACGACCGTGTTGGGGTTCGCTGCGCTCACCGCCAACCTACGGAGCTGTGCCTTTTTTCAACCCTGGAGTTACTACGAATGAAACTGTTGTCCTCGTCCCGTCGTGTTTTGTGTGTGCTGGCTTGTGCCGCGCTGGTCTCCCCCGTGTGGGCTCAAGCTGTGTTCAAAATCACGGCCATCCCCGATGAGTCGCCCACCGAACTCGCGCGCAAGGCCGCGCCCCTGGTGAAGTACCTGGAGAAAAAGCTCGGTGTCAAAGTTGAATTCACCCCGGTGACGGACTACGCCGCCGCCGTGGAAGCGCTGGTGAACAAGCAAGTCGATATGGCCTGGTTTGGCGGCTTTACCTTTGTGCAAGCCCATGTGCGCAGTGGCGGCAAGATGATTCCTTTGGTGCAGCGCGTGGAAGACGAAAAATTTCGTTCTGTGTTCATCACCACCGACCCCGCCATCAAAACGCTGGCGGATCTGAAGGGCAAGGACGTGAGCTTTGGTTCGCAAAGCTCCACTAGTGGGCACCTGATGCCGCGCCACAACTTGCTGCAGGCCAACGTTGATCCGGACAAGGATTTTCGTCGCGTGGCCTATAGCGGCGCGCATGACGCCACCATCGCTGCCGTGAGTTCGGGCAAGGTGGCGGCCGGCGCACTGAATATTTCCGTGTGGGAAAAATTTGTGGCCGAGAAAAAAGTAGACACCAGCAAAGTGCTCGTGTTCTTCACCACGCCGCCCTACTACGACTACAACTGGACCGTGCATGCCGATATGCCTGCTGCACAACGTGAGGCATTAACCGGCGCTTTGCTGGCGCTCTCCAGTGACACGCCCGAGGGCAAAGAGATCCTCGACCTGCAACGCGCTACGCGCTTTGTGCCCACCCACGTGGCCAACTACAAAGGCATTGAAGCGGCTGCACGGCATGCCGGGCTCATCAAGTAAGCGCATGGGGCTAGCGCTACAACTGCAAGGCGCGGTGGGCCGTCATCCGGCCGCACAGCCCGATGTGCCGCCCGCGCTCAAGGCGCTCACGCTGACGGTTGCGTCCGGTGAGCAGGTGGCGGTCATTGGTCCTTCGGGCGCAGGCAAAACCACGCTGCTGCATCTGCTCGCCTGCGCGCTCAAGCCGGCGGCCGGTGTGTTGCAACTCGACGGTGTGGACCCCTGGGTCTTGTCCATGCACGCGTTGCAAAAACAGCGTGGGCAACTTTTTCTGGCGCCACAAACACCGCCGCTGCCGCCGCGCCAGCGCGTGATCACCACCTTGCTTGCGGCGCGTCTGCCGCGCCTGTCGTTGTGGCAGAGCCTGCGTGCGCTTTTTTATCCCGACGACATCGCCTCGGCGCACGCAGCGCTGGTGGAATTTGATCTGGCCGACAAGTTGTGGGATCGCGTGGATCGCCTCTCGGGTGGAGAGCGCCAGCGCGTGGCCCTTGCACGTGCGCTGCTCGCGCCCGCGGCGTTGTGGCTGATCGATGAGCCGCTCTCGGCCCTCGACCCCACGCGCGCGCGCCAGGCCATGGATGTCCTCAGGCGCACCGCGCAGTCGCAAGGCGTCACGCTGGTGACGGCACTGCATCAGGTCGATGTGGCTGCGAGTTTTTCGCGGGTGATCGGACTGCGCGATGGCGAGCTGGCATTTGATTGCCCCGGTGAGCAACTGACCGCAGAGCGTCTGGCCGCGCTTTATGCCCAGCATGAAGATGAGCTCAGGGGACCGCTCCCCATGGTTGATGTTCCTGTAACACCTCGCCCACCCGCGGTGATGGTGTGCCGGTGAGTGGTGCCCTCTGTTTTTTCTCCTCCCCTTGAAGGGGAGGTTGATATTGAGTCCCCTCCCCTTCAAGGGGAGGGTTAGGGTGGGGA
>CAZZAD010000293.1:0-2960 GCA_964652055.1 uncultured Burkholderiaceae bacterium
ACGGTTGGCCTCGTTGGCTTTGATGAGCGAGCGGATGGCGGTAGGTGCGGTGTAAAAGAGGCGGACCTTGTGGTCCTGGCACATTCTCCAGAAACGCCCGGCATCCGGGTGCACCGGAATACCTTCAAAGATCCCCTCGGTGGCCCCACAAGCGAGCGGCCCGTAGCACACGTAGGTATGCCCCGTGACCCAACCCACGTCGGCCGTGCACCAGTACACGTCAGAGGGCTTGATGTCGAATACCCACTTCATGGTGAGCACCGCCCACAGCAGGTAACCGCCGGTGGAGTGCTGCACACCCTTGGGTTTGCCGGTGGAGCCCGAGGTGTAGAGCACAAAGAGCGGATGCTCGGCATCCACCCACTCGGGCTCACAGGTGGTGTCCTGTCCGGCCATCACCTCATGCAGCCACAGGTCACGTCCTTCGACCCACTGGATCTGCGCCTTGGTGCGCTGGTAGACGATGACCTTGCGCACCGCCTCACACCCGCCCATGGCCAGTGCTTCATCGACCACGGCTTTGAGCGCAATGGCTTTGCCGCCGCGCATCTGCTCATCGGCAGTCAGGATGAGCGACGCACCTACATCCACCGTGCGGTCCTGCACGCTCTTGGCGGAGAACCCGCCAAACACCACCGAATGCGTAATCCCTAAACGCGCGCAGGCCAGCATGGCCGTAACGGCCTCGATGGACATGGGCATGTAAATGATGGCGCGCTCGCCCTTTTGGTACTCCAGCGCCTTGAGGCCATTGGCCAGCTGGCACACCTTGGCGTGCAGTTCCTTGTAGGTAATGCGCGTGACCTTGCCGTCATCGGCCTCGAAGATGATGGCGGTCTTGAAGGCATTGCCATTGGCGAGATTTTTATCGAGGCAGTCATAAGACGCGTTGAGCTGCCCATCGGCATACCAGCGATAAAACGGCGCGTTGGATTCATCCAGCACCTGGGTGAAGGGCTTTTTCCAGTGCAGGTTCTCACGTGCAAGCCGCCCCCAGAACCCGGTGAAATCACGTTCGGCTTCAATGCACAGCGTCTTGTAGACCGCCATGCTCGGCACACTGGCTCGGGCCACCAGCTCTTCATCAGGAACAAATACGCGTGTTTCGTGCAGTACAGATTCGATATTGCTCACAGACACCGCCCTTTGAAAAGTTGCGGGACGGTAGGCAGAGGCACTTACTGGTGCCTTACTTTGAGTGCGGCAACCGGTAATAGGGAATGGGTGGACAACACGGATGCTGGCGGAGAGGGTGGGATTCGAACCCACGGTACCGGAGACCGGTACACCGGATTTCGAATCCGGCGCATTCGACCACTCTGCCACCTCTCCGCTGCGTTTTTTGGTCACGCTCGCAAGGTCGAATTTGCGAGGGCGCGCAGTCTATCTCACATGAGGAGTTTTTTTGATTCGGGCCAGACGGCCGTGCGCGTGCAACAGAAAAACCGCCGCGACCATCGCTTAGCAGGCCAGGATTAACGAACCCGCAGCCGTTCACCATTGACCATCACGTCAGGCCATGGCGTCGGGACCATCTGAACGCGCTTTTCGTTAACCGCCTCGGCCCATTGGGCAATTTTTTCGGGCCCGCCGACGAGCTTGCCCTGCTTGCGCCAACCTGCAGATTCATGCCCGTAAAGCGTTGCATCCACAGACCACCTGTCTTCTCGCAACAGCACCGCATCCTCCTGGCCATCGCGATTTAGATCGACGAGCCATATTGCGCAGTGACTCGGTCTTTCCAAACAGCTTCGCTCGTCCCAATCTGCATCGGGGCGTGCCAGCCGCTCTATCAAAGATTGCTCAAGCGCCCTACCTTGCGGCATGACCAGCACCTGCTCACGCAGCGCGGCAGTGGCCGCAGCGGAGTCTTGCCGGTTGGCGCTTTGGCAACCGCGGCCGCAATCTTCGGAGCGCAGCACTTCGGTTGCTCGCTGCGACAGGCGACGTGTGGCCTCGTCGGTTCCCTGTGCCGACGCGAGTGCCTTTAATGCCGCCTCACCATAGGGACCACCCTCACGCCGCAAAAACTGCCAATCAAAGTTCTCAAGCGTCACCTTGCCCGCTTGCAACCGGGCCACTTGATCCGCAACCGCGAGCCGTCGCACATCAGCGACGGGGCTGATTAACACCACCACGACGATGACCATCAACAGCGCGCTCACGATGTTGGTCGCCGCAATGCTGCGCATCCACGCACCGCGCCTAACGAACGAAAGGGCATAACCCAGCGCATACAGCGTGACCAGCAATGCAACGACCGCAGCCCAGATGCGGTCAGGCGTCCAGCCGTGTTGGGCCACGCGTCGCCACAGCGCCCAGTCGGCCAACAACGCCAGCACGGGCATGGCAAGCCAGGCCCAACTGAGTAAACGACTCAGCCAAACGGGATACGCAGGTGGTTTCTCGCCGTCTTGAAATGCGGCGTTGGCGAACGTCACGGTGATCGCGCTAAACCAGAACAGATAAGAGGCCGCGCTGCGCGTGCTGAACAAGGGTTCAACGCCCGTGAAGGGCAATGCCGCAACCCACAAGAGCGCAAACCCAAGGGCCAGCGGAAGAAACCAGGTGTTGAGCGACAGCCAGAAGCGCCGAAACGCCTTGAGCATGCCGGCGCGCTCCAACACCAACCCGGCGGCAAGCCCAAACACTGCGCAAGTCACGGTGATTGAAAAAATCGGCAAGCCAATCAGTGTTTTCAGCGCATCGATGCCGATGCTTTGCATCAGCAACGCACCGGCCGACAAAAGAATCCAGAACACTCCGGTCAGAGCACCTGCAATCACAACCAGAATGCCGTTGCGCCAAGCCAGCTCAAATAGATGGTGATAAACAAACTGCCGACGCGCCGTATCGAACCCCAATACCAGCGCCACCAAGACAAAACCCAGGCCCGCGGCCGCAATTACTGAGGAGTCCATCAAATAGTGCGTGATTTTGTGCTGGCGGCGTATCGGACA
>CAZZAD010000294.1:0-2909 GCA_964652055.1 uncultured Burkholderiaceae bacterium
AAGTTCGCCCTGTACAAGCCCATCCCCACCCTAACCCTCCCCTTGAAGGGGAGGGAATAAACATTGCACTGAACTCAGGCCAAGATGTGATGAATAGACAGGGCCTGCATCGGCGCGACGCCACTTCCACAACGACCCGAACCCATGGACCCCACCCACGCTCCTGCAATCACTACTTTCGGCGCCGCCTTTGCAACGCTGGCGCAGCGCGTGCGGTTTGTGCTGGTGCAGCCCAGTCATCCGGGCAACATTGGCTCGTCGGCGCGCGCCGTGCGCACGATGGGCTTTGAGCGGTTGAGTGTGGTGGCGCCGCGCGTTGCGGACTTTGCATCGGACCCCGATGCGGTGGCGCTGGCCACGCATGGGGTGGAGGTGTTGCAGGCGGCCACGGTGAGTGCGGATCTGGTCCACGCCCTGCAAGGCAGCCAGGTGGCGTTTGCCATGACGGGTTATGCGCGTGAGTTCGGGCCGCCGCTCGCGGATGTGCGCACGGCGGCCTCGCGGGTGCGTGAGGTGATTGCAGCCGGGGGCGAGGTGGCATTTGTTTTTGGCACGGAGCGCTCGGGCCTATCGAATGAGGATGTGGAGCGCTGCACGGACTGCTGCGCCATTCCGGCCGACCCGGCGTGCGCGTCGCTGAATCTGTCGCAGGCGGTACAGGTGGTGGCCTATGAGGTGCAACTGGCGCTGCGTGAGGCGCTGGGTGCATCGGGCGTTGATGCCGCGATGCAGCCGTTTGAAAGCGAGCCCGCTGCGGCGGTGGAGCAGGTTGATGGCATGGTGGCGCATCTGGAGCGGGCCTTGCTTGCTCTGGGTTATCTGAACCCCGACGACCCTAAGCGCCTGAGTGCGCGTCTGCGCCGTTTATTTGGCCGTGCACGGCCCACGGCCAGTGAGATCGACATCCTGCGCGGCATTGCGGCGGCCATCATTGAACGCAAAACTGATCGCATCGGAAAAAAAGACGCGGTGCGTCGATAGAATCCGCGCATGTTTGCCCGCATCCAAGAAGACATTGCCTGTATCCGCGACCGTGATCCTGCGGCGCGTTCCACGCTGGAAGTGCTGACCTGCTACCCGGGGCTGCATGCGCTGTGGCTGCATCGCATCGCCCATGCCTGCTGGGGCAGTGGTCTGCGCTGGCTGGGGCGTTTCATCTCGCACGGCGCGCGCTGGCTCACGGGCATTGAAATCCATCCCGGCGCCACCTTCGGGCGGCGTGTGTTCATGGATCACGGCATGGGCATCGTGATTGGCGAAACCGCCGAAATTGGTGATGACTGCACGATCTATCAAGGGGTCACGTTGGGCGGCACGTCAATGACGCGCGGCGCCAAGCGTCACCCCACGCTGGGTCGTGGCGTGATCGTGGGTGCAGGGGCCAAAGTGCTGGGTGCGTTCACGGTGGGCGAGGGCGCGCGTATTGGATCGAATGCGGTGGTGGTGCGTGAGGTCCCCGCCGGGGCCACGGCCGTGGGTAACCCCGCACGCACGTTGCTCAAGGAAGCCGATGCAGCGCGTGAACACGTGGCCAATCAGATGGGTTTCTCGGCTTACGGCATTACCGCCGAGGGCGATGATCCGCTCACCAAAGCGCTGCATGCACTCATCGATACCGCGGCGGCGCAAAGCAAAGAGCTGGAAAAAATGTCTGCTGCTCTGGCGCGTGCGGGTATATCGCTGGACGGTCAGGGGCAGGCCCCCGCACCCCAGGTCAATGCGCAGGAGCTCAACCGCTGGGTGGATCAGTGCGAACCCGATGCATCGGGCACCGACTCCAGCACCCAAGCCCCATCAAGCATGCGTAAGTAACCGCCGCGCGGCGGCGCCGCGTGATCAAAGTCCCAATCGGGCAACACCCAGCGTTCGCGTTCAATGCCCTGCACCTGCGTGCGGTGTACGGCGCTGCGGTGTGTGTGGCCGTGCACCATGCGTGTGACCTGGTGGGTGATGAAGGCCGCGCTGATCTCGTCCGGCGTCACATCCATGATGTCCATGGATTTGTCCTGTTTGGCGGATTCGCTTCCGGCGCGTGCGCGTTCCACAAATGCCTTGCGTGCACTCAGATCCTGCGCAAGAAAACTGCGCTGCCACTGAGGGTTGCGCACCTGTGCGCGGAAGGCCTGATAGGCCACATCCGCGGTACACCAGGCATCGCCATGCGCGAGCAGTACGTTCTGGCCGGCGATCGTGGCCACCGTGGGGTCATGCAGCAAGGTGGCGCCGGTGGCCGCACAAAACTCTGCGCCCAGCAGCAGATCGCGGTTGCCGTGCATGACAAACAGCGCGTGTCCGGCCGTGTGTAGGGCCGCCAGGGTTTCAGTGACGTGCTGCGCGGTGGCGTCGTCCGTGTCATCGCCCAACCAGTACTCGAACAGATCACCCAGGATCACCAGTTCGGCGTGTCGCGAGGCGACGTTGCGTACAAAGTCGGTAAACGCCGCGAGTGTGCGCGGCGTGTTTGAAGACAGGTGCAGATCAGAAATGAACACCGGATCGGTGAGCGCGATCCGGTGTGTGTTGGCCAATGTGGCGGGAACTTCGATCAAGTTCAAAACCGCTCGACCTTAGGCCTCTTCCGCCTTCTCAATAACCACATCCTGCTGCGGCACGTCCTGATGCATGCCCTGGCGGGTGGTGGCTACGGCTTTGATCTTGTCCACCACGTCTTTGCCTTCCACCACTTTGCCAAACACGCAGTAGCCCCAGCCCTGAGTGCTGGGAGCGGTGTAGTTCAGGAAGTCGTTATTGCCCACGTTGATGAAGAACTGCGCCGAGGCCGAATGCGGATCCGAGGTGCGCGCCATGGCAATGGTGTAAAGGTCATTCTTCAGGCCATTGTTGGCTTCGTTCTCAATGGCATCTTTCCTGGGCTTTTGCTTCATGCCTGGTTCAACGCCGCCGCCCTG
>CAZZAD010000295.1:0-2884 GCA_964652055.1 uncultured Burkholderiaceae bacterium
GTCATGTCTCCGCCCCAGCACAACTCCATACCGTGGAAGTGCTGCATTTCGCCGTCACAGCGCCGCGCCATGCCGCCCGCGACCCGCGAAATACGCAGCGGCGCCGCGCCGCGCAGCCCCACCGCGTTGAGCTTCATGAGCACGATGTCGCGGATCATGGCTTCGGACAGATTGGTGTGCTCGCGCAACGGAAAGGCCACGTTGTCGAACACCGTCAGGTCAGTGAACAGCGCGCCAAACTGAAACAACATGCCCAACCGACGGCGCAACTTGAACATGAGCGCGGCATCGCGCCAGTTCACCGTCTCGCCATCAAAGGTGATGGTGCCGCTGTTGGGCCCATACACGCCGCCAATCAGGCGCAACAGGGTGGTTTTGCCGCAGCCCGAGCCGCCCATGATGGCGGTGACCTTGCCGCGCGGAAAGCTCAGCGACACGTCATTGAGAATGGTGCGACTGGCGTCGTAACCAAACGTGACGTTGCTGACGGTGATAAAGGCGTCGGAACTCAAGGGGCGGGCACAGTGAAAATGGGCCGGCGATTGTGGCACGTCTCCTCATAAAGTCAGATCTTTAAGATGCCGGGCATGAGTGATTCATGCATCTATGCAACATATCGGTTGGACGTCGCTGCCCCTGCGGCGCAGGAACGTGCGCAACAACTGGCCCTGGAGCAAAGCATCGAAATGCCCCTGGCGGCCGTCACCGACGCCCGTGTGTTGGCCGAAGTGGTGGCGCGCGTGGAGTCGGTCACTGAACAGCCCGACGGCAGCCATTACGCCCGCCTAGCACTGGCCAGCGAAACCGTTAACGACGAGCCGGGCCAGCTCATGAACATGCTCTTCGGCAATTGTTCGTTGCAGCCTGACGTGGAACTGATTGATGTGGATATCCCCGCCCCGCTGGCCCATGCCCTGGGTGGCCCCCACTACGGCATCGCCGGCGTACGTGCGCGCACCGGGGCACACGGTCGGCCCCTGACGTGCACCGCCATCAAGCCGATAGGTTCCACGCCTGAAGCGCTCGCCACGCTGTGCCGCAGTTTTGCGGCAGCGGGCATCGACTTCATCAAAGACGATCACGGCTGGGCCAATCAGGCCAGTGCTTCGTTTGTACAGCGGGTGCAGGCGTGTCAAGGGGCGGTGCGAGAAATCGGCGGCAGCCACACGCTCTACGCCCCCAGCCTCTACGGCCATTACGGCCAGATGCGCGAGCAACTAGAACTGGCGCGTCGCGCCGGTGTGCAGGCCGTGCTCATCGCCCCCATGGTGTGCGGCGTGGCCACCTTCGTGGCGATCAAGCGCGAGTTCAATGAGGTGCTGTTCATGGCGCACCCCTCACTCAGTGGCGGCCGCATTGCCCCCGATGCGCTGCTGGGCAAGCTCTATCGCCTATTCGGCGCCGACGTCGTGGTGTTCCCCAACCACGGCGGCCGCTTTGCTTTTGCCTACGACACGTGCCGCCGCATCGCCACCTACAACACGCAGCCGTGGCATGGCCTCAAACCGGCCTTGCCCACACCGGCGGGCGGCATGAGCGTGGAGCGCGTCCCCGACATGGTGCGCGACTACGGGCGTGACTCAATGTTGCTCATTGGTGGTGGGTTGCTCTCGGCGCGCGCACAGTTGGAAGAACGTAGCCGTGCGTTTGTTGAAGCTGTGGCGCAAACGGAGTCCTCTCTATGACCATAACCGTTGGGCTGAGCGCAGCGATGCCCAACACGCTGACCTTTGTGTGGAGTGTGTTGGTCACATGGCCGAGAAAGAATTCTCGTCGCCCCGGCGCAGGCCCTGTCTCTTGATCACATCTCGCACAACGGCTTGCGTAGCTCTACTGAGTACCCATTTGCGTTGCTGCGCGGTTTTGCGCAGCGCCGTTCCCTCCCTTGCAGGGCGCGTGTCGGCATACATGCCGACACCGCTCGATGGGCGAGCCGCATGCGGCTCGAATTCCCCATCTCGCCCCTCGGTCCCTACCCAGGAACCTCGGTGTGGGGCCAGGTTTGAAACTCCCTCCCCTTCAAGGGGAGGGCGGGGGTGGGGATGGGGTTGTACGGGGAAACCTTTCTTCGCAACCTACCCCCATCCCCACCCTAACCCTCCCCTTGAAGGGGAGGGAATAAACACAGCGGCATCGTCCTTCAGTTCCGGGGCGCAAGCCGACAGCGCATGCCGCTGTATCTGACTCTCCCGGAGGGAGAGGGAGGTTGGACGGACGCTTACCATCAAAGGACAACAGGATGTTGATGTCGCTATCGGCTCGGGCGGTGTCACGCACGGTCGATCCAAAAAGTGCGAGGTCAGTAACGCCGTAGCGGGCGATCAGGGTGGGTTTGCTAAGGGCAAGGTGCTCTAAAACCTGGGCGCGGTTCATCTTGCTCTCCCGTGGTGCGCGTCGATCAGGATGCTCTGGCGGCGCGGGCTACAACAACACAACGTCGTAGCGCTCTTGGCTGTAGACGGTCTCCACCTGCATGGAGATGGGCTTGCCGATGAAATCGGACAGGGCGGCCAGAGACTGGGCTTCTTCTTCGAGAAAGAGATCGATCACCGACTGCGCGGCCAGGATGCGAAATTCGCGCACGGGGGCCGTGGCGCCTTCAACACCAAACTGGCGCGACTCACGCAGGATCTCGCGCAGGATGTCGTAGCAAATGGTGCGCGCGGTTTTGATTTCGCTGCGGCCCTGGCAGGTGGGGCAGGTTTCGCACAACACATGGGCCAGCGATTCGCGCGTGCGTTTGCGCGTCATTTCCACCAGGCCCAGTTGCGTGAAGCCATTGACGCTGATGCGGGTGCGATCGCGCGCCAGGGCCTTGTTCAGTTCGGCCAGCACTACAACGGCGAGCGGCCGCTCTTTGAGCAGTATCAGATTGACGCCGAAA
>CAZZAD010000296.1:0-2855 GCA_964652055.1 uncultured Burkholderiaceae bacterium
AGTAGAGCGAATTGCCCGTGACGGCAAGGCGGGGGTTGGGTGGACGGTTACGTTGAAGCGCCGTTTGAGGTCGTGCGCCACGTACTGCGGCGGCTGGGTCTGAGCTTGAACGAGACCAAGACGCGGGTGGTGGATGCCACCGAGAAGAGCTTCAACTTCCTGGGGTTTGCACTTCGGGTGAGTCGAGGACGGCGCACCGGCAAGCGCTACGTCCATGTGAGTCCGGCAGATAAGTCGCTGAAGAAAATCAAGGCGACGCTGACGCGGCTGACGGGGCGGGAGCGCACGCCCATTGCCATGGACGAGATCATAGGGAGCCTGAACCGCAGCATGCGCGGCTGGGTGAACTACTTCCACTACGGAAACTCGAATCAGGCGATGGAAAAGCTCAAGACCCACGCAGAGCAGCGGGTGCGCAAACACTTGATGAAGCGCCACAAGGTGAAGGACCGGGGCATCGGCGAAGGCCGCTTCCCCAGTGTGGATCTGTATGGGCGCTATGGGCTATACAAGGTTCCCACGGCAGCGGGCTGGAAGCGGCGCATGCCTGGGTGAGAAGAACATCGGAAAGCCGTGTGCGGGAAAACTGCATGCACGGTTTGATGAGGGAGGGCAGATCAACAAACCACGGTCAGGTTATTTAGACACCGCCAAACGAAAGGGGCGGAAATAGTTAAATCTGACCTACAGAATGGAAAATCTGTTCTCTACTCTACCCTTTTTGTGCGGGGATGCATCGCAGGAATACGTGCGTCCCTATTGACGGGGGTGGCTAATGGGTGACCCCTTTGCTTTTTCATGTGGTTCACTGGAAAAAGGCTTAAACATCAGCCAAGTCTCAATGTCCTCTCTATAGAAAAAAACGAGCGCCCGATTTGTATTAATTCGACGCCTATGAGCAAGCAATGAACCGTCGGTCATTACCTTCAATCGCACAACAGAAGACTCATGATGACTATTTCCCTCATTGCTCCAGTTATTCTTGGTGCCCACGATAATCCATCCGTCCTTACAGGAAAACTCTCCTTTGAGGTCCGTGTAATCTGGATTTGTTCTAGGGGCAACCTTCAAAAGAGAGAGTGTCACCATGTTTTCTACTGTGTTTTGTTCGAGAACTGCAATTGGGATGCTTTGTCCGTAATCTAAATACTTTCCGAAAAGCAATCCATCAAGATATACCTCCTGCGCAATGTTCGCTCCCTGAATGGCGTTTTCGGATTTTAAGTAATAACTGCCTTCGATATTTGGACAGTTCACTAAAGCCATTGTTTCGATGCTTGGCCAGTCCTTAGGGTAAGGGGTAACTACTGTTGTGCTACATCCACAAAATATAATTGCCAACAGAGGGAGGACGGCACATGTACGCATCACTTGGCTCCAAGAAAAACTAAAGAGAAATTTGTGCGAGCACAAAAAACACCAAGTGCGCATGCGTTTGCCGCATCCACAGTGATGCTCATGCTACGACTATCGATCCATGTGGCGCGTTGTTGCCATCCATCTCAAATACTCTGGTGTTATTGCGGCGCTCGCGATTGGCGTCGCAATCAAAACATTAGTGGCGTTAATGCTTTCTCCGAGGCCCCTACCAAAAGCGCCAAGATTTGGCAGAAAATCATGTGACGTGCCATTTGCATTGTAAAACCAAGTATGGTTCAACGAATCATGTATGCCAGAAAATGATTCGACGACGCGATCAATTAATCTATCAATTGGCTTCCCGCCACTATAGTTATACCCAAACAATTTCCCGGGGCCCCCTTGGTGCCCGCCAAATGGCCCGCCATTTTTTTCCGCATAGTATTTCTTCAAATTTTCCATAAAGTTTGGATCGTTCGGGTCAGGGTGTTTTCCATTGAACAAACGAGCCCACTCATCCTCATTAATCCTCTCTCCGCCGAGTTTTCCAGGCATCCCCAGCACGCCTGGACTGTCTCCCACCTGCCCCGGCATTTGTTGCGAATGCTGGAGCTCATACGCGCGCGCAACGGAAGCGATATACGTAAACGCAGAAAACACAAACGCACTCTTACGACCATCAGACCAGTTTCCCCCTTGCGCTTTGGCATTAATGCCGCCTGCCACGGTCTCCGCGGCAACACGACTCACGGAGTACGTACTTCCAAAATATGCACCAATTCCTCCTGAAATTCCGCCAGCTACCGCACCTTGCATGCCAGCTTTAAAGTTGCCGCCACTAGCTATAAACCCTGCTGTAAAACCAGCGGCTGCACCTCCAGCTATGCCAGCCGCAACCGGCATGCTGGCGAAACACGCGCCGGCGCTCGCCTCCATAGCGGTCCGAACCCAACCCGAGGCAGCTACGAATGTGTAGTAAGAAATAACTGCAATCGCCACAATTTTTATAATTTTCTTCAACCTTAAATACCCACTCGGATCCGTAAACGCCAACGGGTTGTTCAAGACATACGCATACCGGTTGTGACTCTGCAAATTCTCCGGACTCTGGATAAACGGATCCGCACTCATGAACCGCCCAATGAGCGGGTCATAGATGCGCCCGTTCATATGGATCACCCCCACCTCATCCAGATGCTCATGCTGGGTGTAACCCCGGTCCGTATTCGGGCTGGTCAGCGCATCGAGCTTGTCCGCGGTGCCGTTGATGTTTCTGCGCTTACCCCACGGGTCATAAGCCAGACGCTCCACCAACACGCCGGACTCATTACTGATGACCGCCAGGCTGCCCAGATGATCGTGGTGCCAGTAATTGAGCGCTGTGGCCGGTTTGCCGCCCAGCGTGCCCGTGCGCTGGACGTACAGCGCAAAGGTCATGCCTCCGGCGTTCAGGAAATGCCGGTGCTCCGTCAGACCGTTGGTGCGGATCTCCTTCT
>CAZZAD010000297.1:0-976 GCA_964652055.1 uncultured Burkholderiaceae bacterium
CATGCAAAAACCGCTTGACTTGGATCACAGTTGCTCCCCTTGAAGGGGAGGGGACAAAACAAAGCCGAGACGTCATCAGGAGACAGGGCGCAGGCCGGGGCGACGACGATCGCGCAGTGCATGTGAACACCAGAGGCCATCCGGCTATTCCTCCTGCAACAAAGCCGCCAACACACGCCGGCCTTCGGCCATAAGAATGTTGTACGTGCGGCAGGCGGCGGGGGTGTTCATCACCTCCAGCCCCACGCGGGCGTTCATCAAAGCGGCGCCGATGCGCGGGTGCAGCAAGCGCTGCCGCGTGCCTGTGCCCAGCAGCACCAGGTCCGATTCATAGGCGAGCAGCGCTTCCAGATCGGTCGCGCCCAGTGCATCAAATTGCGTCACGTTCCATGCGGTGACCGGGGCGCTGGGGGTGACGATCACGTGCCCCGTATGGCGCACGGCGTTGATCTCAATGAAGCCTGGGCCGTAGGCCGTGACGGTGTTCAGGTGGGAACGTGGGTCGACGTGTAGCTTCAAAAGGGCGGGGCTCCGGGATATTTGTTTTCTGTTGCAGGTAAATTATGCCCAACGTCACTGGATCCACTCTTAAACACAGGTTGCCGTATGTCTGCACCCCCTAATGATTTTCCCCGCATCAAGCGCTTGCCCCCCTATGTCTTCAACATCACCGCCGAGCTGAAAATGGCCGCGCGTCGTCGTGGCGAAGACATTATCGACATGAGCATGGGCAACCCCGACGGCCCCACGCCCAAACACATCGTGGACAAACTGGTGGAAGCGGCCACGCGCCAGGACACCCATGGCTACTCGGTGTCCAAAGGCATTCCGCGTCTGCGCCGCGCCATCACCAGTTGGTACAAGACGCGCTTTAGTGTCGAGTTTGATCCGGACTCAGAAGCCATTGTCACCATCGGCTCCAAAGAAGGTCTGGCGCACCTGAAAACCGTGCGCCAGAGCACGCACCGCATTCCCT
>CAZZAD010000297.1:986-2588 GCA_964652055.1 uncultured Burkholderiaceae bacterium
ACATCTCCGGCGCCATCATTGCGGGCGCAGATATCCGCTCTGTGCGCATGACCCCCGGCGTGGATTTTTTTGCCGAGCTGGAACGCACCATTCGCGAAACCATGCCCAAACCCAAGATGATGATTTTGGGTTTCCCCAGCAACCCCACCGCGCAGTGCGTGGAGCTGGAATTTTTTGAGCGCGTGATTGCGCTGGCCAAAGCGCATGGCATCTGGGTTGTGCATGACCTGGCCTACGCCGACATCACGTTTGATGGCTGGAAGGCCCCCTCCATCATGCAAGTGCCCGGCGCGCGTGACGTGGCGGTGGAGTTCTTCACCATGAGCAAGAGCTACAACATGGCTGGCTGGCGCGTGGGCTTCCTGGTGGTTAACCGCGACTTGGTGGCCGCGCTGGCGCGCCTCAAGAGTTACCACGATTACGGCACCTTCACGCCCATCCAGGTTGCCTCCATTGCCGCGCTGGAAGGCCCGCAAGAGTGTGTGGAAGAAATTCGCGTGCAGTACCAAAAGCGCCGCGATGTGCTGGTCAAAGGTTTGCATGAAGCCGGCTGGATGGTGGAAGTGCCCAAGGCATCGATGTACATCTGGGCCGAAATCCCCGAGCCCTACAAGGCAGCGGGCTCATTGGAGTTCGCCAAAAAATTATTGGCCGAAGCCAAAGTGGCCATCTCGCCCGGCATTGGTTTTGGTGAGTACGGCGATGGTCACGTGCGCTTTGCACTCATTGAAAACGAACACCGCATCCGCCAGGCCGTGCGCGGCATCAAAGAAATGTTCAAACGTGATGGGTTTATGCCGAAGGTGGCGGCGTAAAGCGGCCGTGCACAGGACGAAAACCATGAGACCTTCTGTTGCACTCAACCTCAAGCGCACCGCAGTGCGTGAAGCCGCTGGGCGTTTCCATGTGGCCAATCCCCGTATCTTTGGATCTGTGCTGTATGGCACCGATCAAGATGGCAGCGATCTGGATCTACTGGTTGATGCATTGCCCGGTGCAACGTTGTTTGACTTGGGTGGGCTGCAAGTGGAGCTGGAAGACATGCTGGGGGTGCCCGTGGACGTACTTACGCCCGGTGACCTGCCTCCCAAGTTTCGCAGTCAGGTGCTTGCCGAGGCGAAGCCGGTATGACTCAAAGTGAAAACCGGTTGCTCGATTACCTGGACCACATGGCGCAAGCCGCCACGGATGCCTGCAACTACGTCAGGGGGTTGAGCAAGGAAGAATTCCTCGCTGACAAGCGCACGCAACAGGCCGTCATCATGAATCTGATCGTGATTGGCGAAGCCGCCACCCGCGTGATGGATCGGTTTGCGGAATTTGCCCAGCAACACTCTGCGGTGCCCTGGCGCAGCATGCGCGGCATGCGTAACCGCATCACGCATGGTTACTTTGATATCAACCTCGACGTGGTGTGGGACACCGTGCAAACCGCGTTGCCGCAGTTGCAAGAACAGTTGGCCCCTGTTCGTCCTCATGTCCAACACAACCAAGATCAAGCCGGAACCAACGGCAATTCTTAAGTCACCTCACTCATGAACCCCATAAAAATCGGCCTCCTGGGCCTAGGCACCGTGGGCCGCGGAACCTTTGAAGTTCTGC
>CAZZAD010000297.1:2598-2854 GCA_964652055.1 uncultured Burkholderiaceae bacterium
AAGCCGCCGCCGCGCCGGGCGCGGCATCGAGATCACCGCCGTGGCGGTGCGTGATGTAGCCAAAGCACGCGCCATCGTCGGCCCCGCCATTCAAGTCAGCGCCAACCCCGAAGACGTGGTGCGCCACCCCGATATCGACATCGTGGTCGAAGTCATGGGTGGTGACACCCTCGCGCGCACGCTGGTGCTCGAAGCCATCGCCCACGGCAAGCACGTGGTCACCGCCAACAAAGCCTTGCTCGCCAAACACGGCAAT
>CAZZAD010000298.1:0-2826 GCA_964652055.1 uncultured Burkholderiaceae bacterium
GGCGAGCGCTTCATGGAGCGCTACGCACCCACGCTCAAAGACCTGGCGCCGCGTGACTTTGTATCGCGCTCCATGGATCAGGAAATCAAAGAAGGGCGCGGCTGTGGGCCCAACAAAGACTACGTGCTGCTCAAGCTCGATCACCTGGGGGCCGAGACCATCCAGAAGCGCTTGCCCTCCATTCGCGAGATCGCCATCAAGTTTGCGAACGTGGACCCCATCCGCGAGCCCATCCCGGTGGTGCCCACCATTCACTATCAGATGGGTGGCATCCCGGCCAACTATCACGGTCAGGTGGTGGCGCCCAAGAATGGCAACCCCAACGCCGTGGTCAATGGGTTGTATGCCATCGGCGAGTGCGCCTGCGTGAGCGTGCACGGCGCCAACCGCCTGGGCACCAACTCGCTGCTGGATCTGGTGGTGTTTGGCCGCGCCGCCGGCAACCACATCGTGGAAAAACTCAAGAGCGAACCCAAAGAACACCAGCCCTTGCCCGCGCACGCCGGCGATGCCACGCGCGCACGCGTGTCGGCACTGGATGCCCGCAGTGGGGGCGAGCGCACGCAAGACGTGGCCAATGCCATCCGCAAGTCCATGCAGGCGCACTGCGGCGTGTTCCGCACCGGCAGCCTGCTCAAAGAAGGCGTGCAGCAAATCATGGCGCTCGACGAGCGGCGCAAACAGGTGGCCATTGCCGACAAATCCAAAATCTTCAACACCGCGCGCATTGAGGCGTTGGAGCTGGACAACCTGATCGAAACCGCCAAGGCCACCCTCGTCTCGGCCGAGGCACGCACCGAGAGCCGCGGCGCCCACGCGCGCGACGACTTCCGCGAGCGCGACGACGCCAACTGGATCAAGCACACCCTCTGGTACAGCGATGGCAGCCGGCTCACCTACAAGCCGGTGAACATGAAGCCGCTGACGGTAGATACCTTTGAACCCAAGAAACGCACGTTCTGATTTGAGAGTTGCCATGACCGCAAACGCCTCTACCGAAGCCACCGCCATTGCCGCCACTGCTCAAGGCAAACGCGTAGTGAAGTTCGAGATTTATCGCTACGACCCTGACCGCGACGATGCGCCGTACATGCAAAAGCTCGAGGTCACGCTGCAACCCAACGACAAGATGCTGCTCGATGCGCTCATGCGCATCAAAAGCGACTTTGATGATTCGGTGTCCTACCGCCGCTCGTGCCGCGAGGGCGTGTGTGGGTCAGACGCTATGAACATCAACGGCAAGAACGGGTTGGCGTGCATTACCAACCTGCGCGATCTGCAAGAGCCCATCGTGTTGCGGCCGCTGCCGGGGCTGCCCGTGGTGCGCGACCTCATCGTCGACATGACGCAGTTCTTCAAGCAGTACGAATCCATCAAGCCCTACCTCATCAACGACACCCCGCCGCCCGAAAAAGAGCGGCTGCAGTCGCCCGAGCAGCGTGAAGAGCTCAATGGTTTGTATGAGTGCATCTTGTGCGCCTGCTGCTCCACCAGTTGCCCTAGCTTCTGGTGGAACCCTGACAAGTTTGTGGGTCCCGCGGGTTTGTTACAGGCCTATCGCTTCATTGCGGATAGCCGCGATGAGGCCACCAGCGAGCGGTTAGACAATCTCATGGACCCGTACCGCCTGTTCCGCTGCCACACCATCATGAACTGCGTGGACGTGTGCCCCAAGGAGCTGAATCCCACCAAGGCCATCGGCAAAATCAAAGAGCTGATGGTGCGGCGGGCGGTGTGACGATGCCCGACGTGTCTGACGAGGCGCAGTTACGTCGGTTGCGCTGGCGTGCGCGCCGTGGGCTGCTGGAAAACGATGTGCTGTTGACGCGGTTCCTGGACCGCTACGAGACACGGCTGAACGCCGAGCAGATCGACGCACTGGGTGTGTTGTTGGATCAAACCGACAATGAACTGCTGGATCTGCTGTTGGCCCGAACTGAGCCCACCGGTTCTGCCAACATATCGTCCGTGCGTGCTCTACTTGCACTGATTCAGCCCTGCTGAGTTTGTGGTTTGTGTAACTTCAACGTTGTTGCTTGAATGCAAGAGCACCGAACATGCGACACCGCTTTCCCTCACCCCCACCCCTCTCCCGGAGGGAGAGGGGCTTAAAACCTCCCTCTCCCTCCGGGAGAGGGAACGAGGGTGAGGGAGCAACGTTGCATCGTTGGAACACTGCTATGAATTGCGGAAAGATCAATAAACCGTACCTTCCTTAACCCGGAACTCTCGATGATGAAAACCAAACCCCTGACCCCTTCAGACCACAAAGCCACGCTGTCTTTTACTGATGGCACACCGGCCATGGATCTGCCCATCTACAAAGGCACGATCGGTCCCGACGTCATCGACATTCGCAAGCTTTACGGCACTACGGGCAAGTTCACTTACGACCCGGGCTTCATGTCCACGGCCTCGTGCAATTCATCCATCACCTTCATTGATGGCGACAAGGGTGAGCTGCTCTACCGCGGCTACCCCATTGATCAACTGGCCAGGCAGTGCGATTTTCTGGAAGTCTGTTACCTCATCCTCAATGGTGAGCTGCCCAACATGCAGGAGAAGGGTGAGTTCGTGCATAAGGTCACGCAGCACACCATGGTGCATGAGCAGATGCAGTTTTTCCTGCGCGGCTTCCGGCGCGATGCGCACCCCATGGCCGTCATGACGGGTCTGGTGGGCGCCATGTCGGCGTTCTACCCAGACTCCATGAACCTGGCCGATGCTGAACAACGCCGCATCTCGGCCATCCGCCTTATCGGCAAGCTGCCCACGCTCACCGCCATGGCCTACAAGTACACCGTGGGTCAGCCGCTGATTTATCCG
>CAZZAD010000299.1:0-2823 GCA_964652055.1 uncultured Burkholderiaceae bacterium
GCGCTGCGTCGGCCCTGCCAGACGGCGGCGGGGGCCCCGGGCAGGCCCGTGGCGCGATCCCACAACACGGTGGTTTCGCGCTGGTTGGTGATGCCGATGGCGGCCACTTCCCCTGCAGCAATACCGGCGTTCTCCAGCGCTGCCTGTGCACAGGCCAACTGCGTGGCCCAGATTTCGTTGGCGTCGTGTTCGACCCAGCCGGGCTGGGGAAACATCTGTTGGAACTCGCGTTGGGCGCTGGCCCGTATCTGGCCCGCCTCGTTGAACACGATGGCGCGCGAGCTGGTGGTGCCCTGATCCAAAGCAAGAAGGGTGCGTTGCATGGCGAACAAATAGCAGACGCAGATCAATCCGAAAGCCGCGCATGCACGCCATGGCCTTCGCGTAAATCGTTTTACTTCTGCTGCGTTATTCGTCAAATCGCCGTCACAAACTCCGCCTAGAGTGAGACCCAACCCGAATAACTCAACTCACAGAGTGCAAATCATGCGGATGCAAGTACGTGCCAGCGGTGATGAAGTTCACATTGAACTGCTTGGCGTGGCGGGCCGACAACACCGCGTGTTGCAGGCACTGAGCAGCTACCAGCCCGAAGCGCAGAACAGCGCAACATTGGACCCCACTGAGGTCTGCGTGCGCGCGGGCACCAACGATATGCGTATCCGACTACGTGGCCACAACGGGCGGCGTCATGACGCCAGTGCGGTGTACCGCTATTTGCGGCGTGCGCTGCTGGAGCGCGCCGACGCCGCACCATTGTGCGCAGCGTCGGCGAGCGTCTGAGGTGCGGCGTTTTTTAAGCGTTCCGTAATTCGTTGCAGTGTTTCGACCATGCAGCATCGCTCCCTCACCCCAACCCCTCTCCCGGAGGGAGAGGGGCTTTAAACTTCCCTCTCCCTCCGGGAGAGGGATTGAGGGTGAGGGAAAGCAGTGTCACGAATTGCAAAAATCTCAATAATCAGAACATCAGCTTCAGGCCCACCGTCAGGCGGGTGATGTCATCGCCGCCAATTTCGCGGCCCAACGAGGCATCAAACAGCAGGTGATCGGGCTTGAAGTTCCAGCGTGCCACGGCAGCCATCCAGCTGCTGTTGCGGTCATTGCCGTAAAACTCGAAGCCTGCATCAACGCCCTGCGCCGCGCCCAGCCGCTCAAAGGCCACGGCCCAGGTGGTGACGTTGCGGTTGGGTGAACGCTCTGCGGTGACACCCAGATTCAGATGCGCGACCCATGCGCCCTCGGGCACGCTGGCCACGGCATTCACGCTCGTGTCCCCCATATGCCACGAGTCATTGGGCGCACGTACACGCTGCGTGGAATAGGCCACGGCAAAGGACGGCTTGTTCTGTCCGCCGTCCACCAACTGAGTCTTGCCCGAGAGCGTCATGGCGCGCGATTTTTCACCTGCGGCCTTGGACTGCTCCAGTGCAAATGCCACTTGCGTACGCCCGATGACGCCACAACCCAACTGAAGTGACAGACCGTTTTCGGTGGGGCCGCCCGAGGGCCGCACACGTTCACCAAACGATTCAATCTCGCAACTGCCTTTGGCAATCACACCGGCGTCCTCGGTGCTGAATGGGCGCCCTGCCCAGGCAGGTGCTGTTACCCAAAAACTTGCCACAACCAACCAGCGCAATGCGCGCAACTTCTGCTGCATGGTGTTTCCTTTCTGATGAAAAAACGGGAGAGAACTAAATGGATTTGAATTCGAGGGTGATGCACACGGCGGCGTGATCGGATTGAAGGCGTGTCAGGTCATGCCCGGATGCTTGCGTCACAGACGACGCACTCAGGTGTTCATTAAAAACTTGCGCGCAGGATACGCACCCCAGGCACCCCAGGACGCTGTCCGACTGCGGCGCAAATTCTTCCGACAGATACACATGGTCGATGCGCTCGGGCTGGCCCTCGTGCAAATGGGTATGCGACAGCGCCTGATGTGGCACCCAGTCCATGGCGTTAAACATGGGATGTGCCGCACCGGCCTGCGCAATGAGCTGCGTGGATACTGCATGGGGTCCATCGTTGAAGTCCCCCGCCACGATGAGCGGCGCGGCGTTTTGCAAACGCGCTTCGATCACCTGTTGTCGTATGGCCGCAGCCTCAGCCCCGCGCATGATGAGCGAGCGCAGCAACCCCCGCGTCTGTGCCGCAGGATCATTGGGGTCTTCACTGTCGAGCAGCCGCGGGCGGCGCGACTTGAGGTGCACGTTAAGCACCGTGAGCGGCACGGGCAATCCGGGCAGAGCCACCGTGGCCTGCAGTAGCGGACGCGAGTACTGCTGATGCGCGCCCAGTTCGGGAATATCGACCACGCATTGCGCAGGGATCTGCTCAACGGATTCGAGCTGCAACGACAAATCCGCGCGCCACACCATGCCCAGCCGCGGGCGGGTGTTGTGCGCATCGGCCAGCGGCACAAAATATTTCAGTGCATGTCCCGTGGTCTGTTGCACCACATCGACCAGCGCCTGCTCATGAAAAATTTCCTGCAGCAACACCAGGTCCGCGTCCATGCGGTCGAGCAGCTGGGCGAGCCACCGGGTTTTGGCGCGGTATTCGTCAGGCGTGTAGGGATCCGTCGACGCATAAAACGCCCGACCCGCAAGGGCCAGGTTCAGACAGTTCAGTGTGGCAATGCGCAGCGTGCTCATGCGCGCGAAGGTAGCGGGCACACCCGCCGGGGTCAAACTGGGTTGAGAACCTTCCTGTTTAGTGAGGGAAAGTTTTCACAGGTACGGTAGGCGTCGTCACCCCAATTTTGTTTTACTCCCTCCCCTTCAAGGGGAGCAACTGTGATCCAAGTCAAGCGGTTTTTGC
>CAZZAD010000300.1:0-2754 GCA_964652055.1 uncultured Burkholderiaceae bacterium
TGAGCATGGTGGGGCCCCGCCCCGAGCGTCAGTTCTTCGTTGACGAGCTCATTGCCAAGATCCCGTATTACGCCGTTCGCCACAGCGTGAAGCCCGGCGTGACCGGCTGGGCGCAGGTGCGCTACAGCTACGGCGCTTCTATTGATGATTCGCGTCGCAAGCTGGAATTTGATCTGTACTACGTCAAAAACCACTCGTTGTTTCTCGACTGCCTGATTCTGGTTGAGACCGTGCGCGTGGTGCTGTTTGGCGAGGGCGCCCGCTGATTCCAGCAATTTGCGCCACAATCCGCGGCGCGCTGCGCGAATAACGCAGCGCGCCTTTTTTATTTCTGATTTTTGCTTGTTGAAGGAGCCGCAGTGACTGTCGTTGCCGTTGTGGGACTAGGTTATGTGGGTTTGCCGCTGGCCGTTGAGTTTGGCAAGAAGTACCGAACCATCGGGTTTGATTTATCCGAGCGCAAGGTCGAGGCCTATAAGAAATTTGTCGATCCGACGGGCGAGGTGAGCGGCGATGATCTGCGCGCCGCCAAGGGCCTGGAGCCCACCACCGATGCCACGCTGTTGGCGCAGGCCGATGTGGTGATCGTGGCCGTGCCCACTCCCGTGGACGATGCGCACAGCCCAGACTTCTCGCCCCTGGTGGGTGCGAGCCATGCAGTGGGTGCAAACCTCAAGCGCGGCGCCATCGTGGTGTATGAGTCCACCGTGTATCCCGGCGCTACCGAAGAAGTGTGCGTACCCATCCTTGAGAGTAAATCTGGCTTACGTTGGAAAGAAGATTTCTTTGTGGGCTATTCACCCGAGCGCATCAACCCCGGTGACAAAGACCACACCCTGACGCGCATCGTCAAAGTGGTGGCGGGCGATACCCCCGAAACGCTGGAGCGTGTGGCCACCATCTACGGTTCCATCATCACCGCCGGCGTGCACCGTGCCTCCAGCATCAAGGTGGCTGAAGCCGCCAAGGTGATCGAGAACACCCAGCGTGACTTGAACATTGCCCTCATCAACGAACTGGCGCTCATCTTCCATCGCATCGGCATTGACACACAGGAAGTGTTGCAGGCGGCTGGCACCAAGTGGAACTTCCTGCCGTTTCGCCCCGGTCTGGTGGGCGGCCACTGCATTGGTGTTGATCCCTACTACCTCACCCACAAGGCCGAGCTCCTGGGCTATCACCCCCAAGTGATCTTGGCGGGCCGGCGCATCAATGACGGCATGGGCAAGTACATTGCCGAGCAGACCGTAAAAAAAATGATTCAGAACGGCCACTCAGTCAAGGGCGCAGATGTCATCGTGCTGGGCCTGACCTTCAAAGAAAATTGCCCCGATCTGCGCAACTCCAAAGTCATTGACGTGATCCGCGAGCTCGAGTCCTACGGCGTCCACGTCCACGTGCATGACCCCGTGGCTGAAGCTGAAGAAGCGCAACATGAATACGGCGTGCAACTGAAAGCCGCCAGCGAATTGCCCCGCGCGGTCGCCGTGGTTGCGGCCGTGGCGCACGAGCAATTTCGCCGCTATACGCCCAAAGACGTGGCTGCCCTGTTGCAGCCCAACGGCGTTTATATCGATGTGAAGTGTCAGGCCGATGCGGCCGCACTGACCGCACTGGGACTGCACGTATGGCGCCTGTAATGCAAACCGAAGCCCTGGCCGATCCGGCGTTTGTTGCCCGCTTGCGTGAAAAATCGCGCCGTTGGTTGGTGACCGGCAGTGCCGGATTCATTGGCTCACACCTGGTTGAAACCCTGTTGCGGCACGGCCAGTTTGTCGTCGGGCTGGACAACTTCGCCACGGGTCACAAAGTCAACCTCGAAGAAGTGCGCAAGGCCGTTGGCGACGAAAACTGGAAACGCCACCAGTTCACGGAAGCCGACATCACCGATCTGGCTGCGTGTCACCGTGCGTGTGCCGGTGTGGACGTGGTGCTGCATCAGGCCGCATTGGGTTCTGTGCCGCGTTCCATCACCGACCCCATGGCTACACACCGCGCCAACGTGGACGGCTTTCTCAACATGCTTATCGCTGCGCGCGACGCGGGTGTGCAGCGCTTTGTGTATGCCTCATCGAGCGCTGTGTATGGCGACGAGCCCAATCTGCCCAAAGTGGAAACGCGCATCGGCCGCCCGCTCTCGCCCTATGCCGCGGGCAAACACATGAACGAGATTTACGCCGATGTGTTTGGCCGCTGCTATGGACTGGCCTGCATCGGGCTGCGTTACTTCAACGTGTTTGGCTCGCGCCAGGATCCCGAAGGCCCCTATGCCGCCGTGATTCCGCTGTGGATAAAAGCCATGCTCAAAGGCGAGCCGTGCCTCATCAACGGCGACGGCGAAACCTCACGCGACTTCTGTTTTATTGCCAACGTCGTGCAGGCCAACCTGCGCTCCGGCTTGGTGGAGCGTGAAGACGCCTCGGGTCAGGCCTACAACATCGCGCTGGGTGGGCGCACCACGCTCAAGCAGTTGCATGTGGCCGCCGCCGATGCCTTGCGTTCTGTCCGGCCTGACATCGAAATCAAGCCCGTGGTGATGCGCGATTTTCGTGAGGGTGATGTGCGCCATTCGCAGGCCGACATCAGCAAAGCGCAGACCCTGATGGGTTACGCACCAACGCATGAAGTGGGTCCGGGCTTGCGCGAGGCCATCGCCTGGTACGTCCAGGCGCTGTCGAGCGACTGAGTTCAGTGCGGTATTTACTCCCTTGTATCTTGTTTTTTGCAGTTGCAGTGAGTTTTTTTATATCCATA
>CAZZAD010000301.1:0-719 GCA_964652055.1 uncultured Burkholderiaceae bacterium
CCGCCAACACCACCGCCTACATCGCCATGAATTCGGCCCCTTCGCTACCCAAGCAAAACTTCACCGCCATGATGCGGCTCGATCACAACCGCGCGCTATCGCAATTGGCTGCACGCACCGGCAAGCCGGTGTCGACTATTGAGAAGCTGGTGGTCTGGGGCAATCACAGCCCGACGATGTACCCGGACATCCGCTTTGCCACGGTGGACGGCACCGCCGCCCCAGCGCTGGTCAAAGACGATGTCTGGTACCGCGACACGTTCATCCCCACCGTGGGCAAGCGCGGCGCCGCCATCATTGAAGCGCGCGGTTTGTCTTCTGCCGCCTCGGCCGCCAATGCCGCCATCGACCACATCCGCGACTGGGTGCTGGGCACCAACGGCAAGTGGGTCACGATGGGTGTGGCTTCGGATGGCAGCTATGGCGTGCCGGAAGGAATCATCTACGGTGTGCCCGTGACCTGTGCGGGTGGCAAGTACGAAGTGGTTAAAGGGCTGGAGATTGATACGTTCTCGCGCGGCAAGATGGACGCCACGCTCAAGGAACTGACGGAAGAGCAAGAGGGTGTGAAGCATTTGTTGGGGTGACCTCAGCCTTCCAATGCCCGTGACTCTATGGCCAGGCGCTTAAACCCCCTCCCCTTCAAGGGGAGGGCCGGGGTTGGGATGGGGCACTGCCTCGGTTCCTACCCCATCCCCACCCTAACCCTCCCCTTGAAG
>CAZZAD010000301.1:729-2721 GCA_964652055.1 uncultured Burkholderiaceae bacterium
AGAAAATGAACCTCCCCTTGAAGGGGAGGGAACAAGACGCATGATCGTCGGCATCCAGGACGTCCACTACGGCGTGGTCCACATGGACCGCGCCGTTGCTTTTTATCGTGATGTGTTGGGTATGCGGGTGCTCGACAGCAACCCCGATTGGACTTCGCTCGATTGCTTTGGGGCGCGGCTGGGGTTGCGCAAGTGCGCGGCAATTGCTGCAGGTGGCGCCACCCTCACTTTGCGCAGCACGGATCTGGAGGCCGATCTGGCTTATCTGCGCAAAAGCGGTGTAACGATTGTCTCCACCGCGCATCGCCCCTGGGGCCGCATGGCAGCCATTACCGATACGGAAGGCAACCTGCTGGAACTGATGCAGGGGCCGGCATGAACACCGCTTCTCCAGGCGCGCGGTTCCGTGCGGGATTGGCCGCTGAGTCACCTCTGCAAATTGTGGGCGCCATCAATGCGTTGCATGCCTTGCTGGCGCAGCGCGCGGGCTATCGGGCCATTTACTTATCTGGTGGCGGCGTGGCGGCCGGTTCGCTGGGCATGCCCGATCTGGGCATCAACACGCTGGACGATGTGCTCACCGACGTGCGCCGCATTACCGATGTGTGCGACGTGCCGCTGCTGGTGGATGCCGACACGGGCTTTGGCCCCAGCGCGCTGAACATTGCGCGCAGCGTGAAGGCGCTCATCAAGGCGGGAGCCGCGGCGCTGCATATTGAAGATCAGGTAGGCGCCAAACGTTGCGGCCATCGGCCGGGTAAAGAAATTGTTTCGGCGCAGGAGATGGTCGATCGCGTGAAGGCCGCCGTGGATGCGCGCACCGATGAACAATTTTTTGTCATGGCCCGCACCGATGCCATTGCCGTCGAAGGCCTGGAGCGCGCCATTGAACGCGCCCAGGCTTGTGTGGCTGCAGGGGCCGACGGCATCTTTGCCGAAGCGGCATTGGACTTGGCCACCTACCAACGCTTTGCGCAGGCGGTGCAGGTGCCCGTGCTGGCCAATATCACGGAGTTCGGTGCCACGCCGCTATTTACCGTGGACGAGCTGCGCGGCGCAGGGGTGGCGATGGCGCTGTATCCGCTGTCGGCCTTTCGTGCCATGAATCAGGCGGCGCTCAACGTGTACACCGCCATCCGCCGCGATGGCAGTCAGAAAAATGTGATCGACGCCATGCAGACACGCGCGCAGCTCTATGACGTGATCGGTTATCACGACTACGAGCGCAAACTCGATGCGCTGTTTGCCCAATCCAAAGTGGAGTGAGTTTTACCTAATTCGGAACACCGTTTTCCCTCACCCCAACCCCTCTCCCGGAGGTAGAGGGGCTTTAAACCTCCCTCTCCCCTCGGGAGAGGGATTGAGGGTGAGGGAACAACACCGCATTGTCGGAACACTGTCATGAATATTGAAAAGCTCAATCAACCCAAAAAATCCGTCGCGCTCTCGGGCGTCATTGCGGGCAACACCGCCCTGTGTACGGTGGGCCGCACGGGCAACGATCTGCACTACCGCGGCTACGACATTCTTGACGTGGCCGAGCAATGTGAGTTTGAAGAAATTGCCCACCTGCTGGTCCATGGCAAGTTGCCCACGCTGGCTGAGCTGACCGCCTACAAAGCCAAACTCAAAGCGCTGCGTGGTCTGCCCGCCCAAGTCAAAGCCGCCCTGGAATGCCTGCCAGCGTCCAGTCACCCCATGGATGTCATGCGCACGGCCGCCTCCGTGCTGGGCTGTGTGTTGCCGGAGAACGACGATCACCCCGAAGCGGGCGCACGCGATATTGCCGACCGTTTCATGGCCTGCTCGGGCTCCGCCCTGATCTACTGGCACCACTACAGCCGCAGTGGCCGCCGCATTGAAGTGGAGACGAGTGATGACTCCATCGGCGGCCACTTCCTGCACCTGCTGCACGGCGAAGCCCCCAGCGCCCTGTGGGTGCGCGCCATGCCCACCCCGCTCATCCTGTACGCCGAGCATGAGTTCAATGCC
>CAZZAD010000302.1:0-2698 GCA_964652055.1 uncultured Burkholderiaceae bacterium
GCGCGGGCAAGTTGTCGGGGGTCTTGCCAACCACGGGCGCGGGCTTGGCCTCGGGAGCAACGTAGGCCGCTACATCCTTGTGGAACTGCTCCCACCCGGCAATGATCTGGGCGCGCAGCTCCAGGTTCGGTGTGTACCAGCAGTGCATCTCCTCGATCAGCTGGTCCTGGTCATCCCAGTCGCTGGCCATGAAAAGCACCCGCTCACAGCCCGACACGGCGCATTGCTGCTCCATCTGGATCTGGTATTCCATCGGCAGATCAGCGCCAGTGCAGTCGGGCACGGCCAACGCTTCGCGCAGGCGTTTGTTCAGGCGCTTGTGCTCAAAAGCCACGTCCTCCAACATGGTCAGCCCATCAAAGCTGGCAGAGAGGCGCGAAGTCTCATTCTCGGAGCCGGTGCAAGCGTACAGCTCCTCACCAATGATCTTTTCGGCCAGCGGGCGGGCCAGGGCTTCAAAACGGTGGCCACTGTCAAACAGGCGCTGGGTGGCCGCGTCAACCTCGGGCACGATGCCCGTGGCGCGCTCGGCAATCAGCTGGTCGCGGGTCTTGTAGCTGCTCACACCCATCATGGCGGGCGCATCGCTGGCGTTGTCGTGGGCGGCACGGTAGGCGTGCCACTCGGGCGTGCCCTGGACGAGGTTGTGGGTAATCATGGAAATTCCTTATAAATTCGCTGCCAGCGCTTTGCCAATAAGCGCTAGCAGCTATTAAATTGATAGTGGTTTAGGCCGATTCCAGCGCGAACTGGCGTTCTTCAAAATAGGCGGTCAGGCGTGCGCGTCCTTCTGCATCGGTGACTTCGCCAATCAGGTCGGCCGCCTCGTACAGTGCGTCCAGCGTGGCGGCTGCGTGCAGCTTGTCGCCCACTGACTTCTCGGTGATGGGCTGCGGCTCGGGTTCACCCTTGGGCTGCACATCGGTCACGGCTTCGGCCTGCTGCTGCATGGGTTGCGGTGCTGGCTGCTCGATGGGCGCGCGAATGGCGGCCTCCTGCTCGGCTGTCACCGTGCCCTTGGTTTTGATCTTGCCCAGCACGCCGTCTGCCGTCGCCTTGCCTGCGGCAATGGCCTTGCGCCAGCTGGGCAGCAACTCTGCAAACTGCTCGGGGGTGTAGGCGGGTTGGGTGGCGGCATCCTCTACCGTGCCCATGTGCTTGACTGGTGCAGCTTCTACGATGCGCTCGGCCTCGTCCTGGTCATAGATACCGCCGTACCCGAAGGCCAAACGTGCACACTGGATCATGGCTTTGTGGCGCAGCATGCGGCGCGGGTGCGATTGCCAAGGCCCCATGCCATTGCGCTTGCACTCGGCCATCCACTCCGTCACTTTGATAGGCCGGTTGCGGTCTTTGCGGTAGATGATGCAGGTGCAGCTTTCGTCGTTCTGCTCAAACTCGATGCCGTCGAACTGCGGGTGTGAATTGATGATCCGACTCCAGCCGTCCACGCCCACAACTGGCACGATGCCGTTGTTCTTGTCGGGGAAGGCGTAGATTTCCTTGGTCCAGGGGTTCAGCGCGTACTGGTTGGCGACCACCAGCAGGGCGGTCATCTGGGCATCACTGACCTGGCCTTTGAATGCCGTAGCCTTGAGCGTGCCGATAAGGTCTGCGCCGTCGCCCATGTCGAGCTTGGTGGCCAGGGTGCGGGTGAGGGTGGTAAGTGCGTTGGTCATCGGTGGCTCCTGTTGTTAGGTGTAGGACCAGCGTTTGCCGGACAGGATGTGGCTGATCTCGGACTGGCTCACCCCGAAGCGCTGGGCGAGCTGGTACTGGTTGGCGTGGCGGCTTCGCGGAACATAAGCAGCCTTGATCGAGGCCACCATGTCTGCCGTCAGCTTGGCACTCGCAACCGCCTCGCCCCGCAGGCTGCGTCCGCGCTTAACCTTGTCGTCGGCGTTGTCCTGCTGTGTGCCAGGCTCCAAGTGCTCGACGTTGATGCACGCCGGGTTGTCGCATTTGTGGCGAATGACAAGGCCGCTTACAGCATCTGGGTGACGGAATTCGTTGAGCGCGTACGCGAGCCGGTGCGCGAGGTATTGACGCCCCATGAACTGCGTGTATCCGTAGCCGTTTTTCCTTCGTTTGCCAGCGAATGGGATGCAGCGCGGGCTCAGATCGAATTGCTGGCGCGTTGCGATTGCTGTGTTGTTGCTCATAAAAACCTCATTTGGTGGTTGTTTCGGATGGTCTTGACGGGCTGTTTGAGCCCGGTGTTCTGGCCTACGTGCCAAAACCCGCAATGGGCGC
Organism: uncultured Burkholderiaceae bacterium; assembly: GCA_964652055.1. Taxonomy (GTDB): domain Bacteria; phylum Pseudomonadota; class Gammaproteobacteria; order Burkholderiales; family Burkholderiaceae_F; genus CAZZAD01. The sequence continues at coordinate 2,254 of CAZZAD010000302.1, forward strand.
AGCGGTAGGGTGCGAGTGGCTTTTCAGTGCGCTGCCGTGCGCGCTTGCTGGCGGCTTTGGCCGTTGCCAGCGTGTGCTGCACTTTGCCGGTGGGGCAGCTCATGTCACTCTCCTGAAAGCAGCCACGCCAGCTTGATAGCTGCCAAGCGTGGGTTGCACTGGCGATAGATGCGATACAGGGCGGCGAAGTCTTTCAGGCGGTTCATTGCACCCCCGCCACGGTGTACGCCTTGCCTCTTTTGGGTGTGCACACCAGCGTTTTGTCGTCCTGCCACTCAGCCAGCGCACCCGGACCGCAAACCGCCTGGCCTGCGAATTCACGCGATGCCCGAGCGGCTTCTTCTTGCTGGACTTTCACCAGTTCATCGGCGTGGCCGAACTCGTCGCGGTAGTCGGCATCGCTCACAAAGCAAAAAGCGCCAATCACGGCGCTTAGTACGATGGC
>CAZZAD010000303.1:0-2682 GCA_964652055.1 uncultured Burkholderiaceae bacterium
GGTTGGTGCAATCGGCAGCTAACGCTTGAGGATCAATAATTGATGACAGGCCCTAACGTCACTACCGTATCGTTTTCTCATCCCGACATTGTCCACAATTCAGCGAAGATCATGAACGGGCTCTTAGAGGGCGCGGCGGAACGGGTGCTATACTTGCACATTTTTTTTTTTCCACGGCGTTAGCGATCCGCTCCAGCAATTCCTCAACACGCTTTCTGTGCGCACGTTGCTCAAATACGCCGGCTTTGCGAATAACCAGGGTGGCTGCGGCCAAGGCAATCAGCAATGGCAGGGACGTCATGAAAATTTCAGAAATTGGCATGGAAGATGTCACTCAAAAAAAAGGGGGGCTGTATTGGGTTCATTTGCCATATCGGCGGCTGCTCAAAGGTTCTGCTGTTTACGTGGACTTCCCAAGATGCATGAATGCGGACGTGTTTCATTGCTGTAGCAACCACTGCGCGTACTGCTTGGCAGCGAACGTGGTTATTTTGAACAGCGCCCAAAGGGCAAAGGGAGCCGCCATAGCCAACAAAGTTTCGCGCCATTTGTGCGCTTGAGGTTCCGGCGGTGAACGCAGCGTCAATGCCACGCTACATAGGGTCCCTACGGCTACAGATATCAATAAGACACTCGCGCTGTTTGTAAAGGCGAATAGCAAGACGCCGACGTAGAGAAAGCCGCACAGTATCCAAATGGCCTTGGCCAAACCGCCACCGAAGTACTCTTCCCCGCAGACAGGGCACTGCTTTCTGCCGAATGGTCCTGCAAATAGCACGGCCCGCTTGGGCAGCGGAGACTGGCAATTCGGACAAAAGTAGGTAAGCCTCATTTGGGTTGTCCTTGGTTCGCGCTCCGCAAGCTATTTGCGCGCCTTTAACTACGAGTTCGTGTTCCGCATCAACTTGGCACGCGCCCCACAATGGCATTGGCCTGCGCACCATAAGTGATGCGGCCCGCAGCATCTGCCGGGAGCCGCGTGCGCATCCGCGATTTGAGTAGCGCAAGGTCATCCGGTGTCATCGCTGCCAGTTTGGCGCCGACGCTGGGCCCAAGGAAAACGGTGGACCAGTAGTCATCGAAATCGGCAAACGTGCGCTGCACGGTGATGGCCCGCGTTTGCACGGCCTCCAGACCTGCTGCCGTCCATAAGTCATGCAGGACTTCCATTCGCGACGCGTCGGTGCTGGGCGGCGCCGGAACAGCAACACCCAGCTCACGCATCTCAACCCGCAATGTCTCGTACGGGAACCCACCGCCATGCATGTTCCACGAATACGCCGCTACGGTGCCGCCTGGGCAGACCACGCGCGCCATTTCGGCTACGCCTTTGGCGGGGTCGGGCACAAAGAAGATCACCAGCGGCATCACCGCGGCGTCAAACGTGTGGTCGGGGAAGGGCAGCGCCAAGGCGTCGCCCTGATGAAACTGCGCAGCGCGCAATGCGGGCCGTGTGCGCGCAAAAGCCAGTTGCGCTTCCGAGGGGTCAATCCCTTGTAATGAAGCGGGTGCGCATCGTTCAACAAGCATTTCCGTGAACGCGCCGTTGCCACAGCCTACGTCGAGCCAGCGCAAACCGGGCTGGGGCGCGAGCCAGTCGAGGAACACTGCGCCAGCGAGCTGGCTCCACTTTCCCATGTAGCGCTCATAGCCCGCGCCGTCTTCAAAGCGGATGGGGTGGGTTGACATGGGTGTTTGGCTCCGGCGCGACGATGTGGCCGGAATTGTGCACGTGATGTACGAATGTGCTGACCGCGGCCGCTGCAGCGGCCGGGGCGGTTTGCAGAAGGAAGTGCGGCGCTTCGATGGGCACTACCCGTGCAGTTGGGACGGCCTGCGTGATGTCCTTTGCGGCATTTGCAGGCACCACTCGATCTTCCGTTGCCAACAGGTACAGCAAGGGAACCTTGATTGCCTTGAGCTGGCTTGAGACATCAACAGACAACACCGCTTTGATCCGCGCACGCAATGAGGAAGCGCAGACCTGTGCGAGGCACGCACCCAGCGCCGAGCGCAGTGCAGGAGTAGTAAACCGACCAAGCAAGAGATAACTCAGCGCCGCCATAGGGGCGAGTTGCACGGGCAGGGCACCGATGAAGGGGCGCAACGCAGCTAAGGCAGGGCGTGGATTGCGCGCAAACGTGCTGCAAAGAGCAAGACCAACGAGCCCTCGTGGCTGCGATGCGGCTAATGAGATGGCGATAGGTCCCGAGAAGGACTCACCCAGAATGACGAACGGACCGCTTGTAGGCAAAGAGCATCGAGCAATCGCTTCCAGTGGCTCGTACCCCAGGGCGCCGACGGTTGGGTACTTAACCACGATCACTTTGAACTGACTGCCCAGTGCTGCGATGAACGGCTCGAACAATTGCCCCGTTCCGTCCATGCCCGGCAGTAGCACGAGGGTCAGCATGGCTGTTTCACATTCAAGTGATCTGAAGGCGCAGCGTCCTTACTCCACCGTGACCCCTGGTGGCGCAGCCGGCGCGAGTTTGTCGCCACTGTTGGGGGTCCACTCAAAGGCGCCGATGTCGGGGGCGCTGCGCAGCACCGAGAGGCGATCGCGAGTGGCGCTCAGCGTGGGGCTACCGGCATTGATGGCGGGCGAACCGGTGCCCAGCGCCATGGTGCGTATTCCGGCCCAACGTGACCGCTGATTCCGGCCCAACGTGACCGCTGATT
>CAZZAD010000304.1:0-2664 GCA_964652055.1 uncultured Burkholderiaceae bacterium
GCCCTGCGTCTTGCTTTGCTTGGCGGCTGCCTTGTTTGCTTGCTGCTGGTTCATCTGTCTCTCCTATGCGCCGCCGTGATGTGGGGCGATGGAGTAATTGAACCACGGTTAAATCAGGTTGTCAACTACGGTTCAACAAAAAGACGAAAAAAATCCCGCTCAAGGGCGGGAACTGGCTGATTCTGGCGGGTCTAGATGTCCTTCTTGCGCTTGAGCTTCCTCTGTTCTTCTGCCGCTGTCGTTGCCTTGAGGTGGTCGTTCGAAATGCACAGACAAGCCTTCCGCGTCCAGCGCGGGTTTCAGCCTGTCCCAGTAGCTATTAACCATAGTTGATAGCCTACCGGGGATTATTTGAACCGGGGTTGCGTAATGTTGTGAACCGTGGTTCAATGGCGATATGCAAAAAACAAAAGCCATTGAAATGCTCGGCGGCACCATCGCGGCGGCGGCAGAGGCCATCGGCGTCTCGTACCAGGCTGTTGACAAGTGGCCCGACGAACTCCCTGACCGCATCGCCGACCGCGTTGTCGCTGCCGTGGCCCGCAAGCACTTGCCGCCCGAGTTGCTCGGACAGCCAAGCGCAGATGCGGGGGCCGCATAAATGGGCCGCCGAATCAGTGAGCGGTACAAGCGCTACCGCGCTTATCGAGGCTTCGGCGATTGCGTTTACCTCATGGAATGGGGCGATGGATGCGTCAAGGTCGGTTACTCGCGCGTCCCCGACTCTCGCCTTGAATGCCTGCACCGCAACAGCGTCAGGGCTTGCGGAAAGCCGCCCGGCAGGTTGCAGGTTTTCAAGACTCAGGGCAATCCATTTGCAGCAGAACACGCTTGCATCTTGGCGCTGCGGAACGTAGCAAAGCGCCGCTATGGCGTGTTTGAGTATTTCGACGGCATTGGTTTTGATGCCGCCGCTGCCGTTGTCGCTCTGGCAGTCAAGGAGGCCGCGTAAATGCAGCCCCTGAACAGCGGCATCTGCTACATGCGTCCACGTATCCCCCTCGCCACGACCAGCCCCAATCGCGGATTTCTCCCCCGCGTGGTCGTGGCTTTGCCCGAGGTCGTTCGCGGCTTCGGGCCTTTCTATTCCAACTGACCTATGAAGCGTTTCAAACTCAAAAGTAAGCATTGGGGTTTGGTCATTGTCACTGTAGACGACGATGACGCTTACCTGCTGCGCACTCATGTGTGGACGTGCAGCGGAACAAATACACCTCAAGTTGCTCGCCGCATCGCGGGGGTCGTCACCCCTCTGTCTCACGCGATATTGAACGTTGGTCCCGGTGAGTACGTATCGCACGAGAACGGATGCCAGCTTGATTTCCGCAGAAGCAACTTGACTATCCGCAAATTTCGGAAAGCTGCCTGACCTATGGAAACCAAAGAACTGCGCGGACTCTGTAACGCAGACGTAGTGCGAGCACTGGACGCACTCGCGCTGATTGACGGCGAAGACCGGACGGCGTACGTCAACAAGGTTCTGGCAAAGCATGTGCAGCAGCGGGTTCATGAAGCCAGTTTGCTGCACAGCATGTTGCGGGGCAATCCTTTGCTCGCGGATACGGCGGGATTCAACAAGGAATGACTATGCGTGAGTCCGTACAGACAAGCAAAAACAAGCCGCGCCAGTGGAAGCAATTCCCCCTGACCGACCCCCGCAGCCAGCAGCGCAAGGGCGGCATATCACTGCCGAGCAATCCGAAGGCGTGTGCTGACAAGACGGCGAAGCTCAGGAAGGCGGCGATATGAAGACGCGCCCGCTGGTTCGCTATCACGGCGGCAAATGGATCCTTGCCCCTTGGATCATTGCGCACTTCCCGCCGCATCGCTGCTACGTGGAGCCGTTCGGCGGCGGTGGATCCGTGCTGCTTCGCAAGCCCCGCGCCTATGCAGAGGTTTACAACGACTTGGGCGGGGAAATCGTCAACCTGTTCCGCGTTGCTCGAGCTCGGGGCGAGGAACTGGCCCGCCTATGTGAGTTGACGCCCTTCGCCCGCGCCGAGTTCGCGGAAAGCTACGAACCCGCAGAAGACGAGCTCGAGCAGGCCCGGCGCACCCTGGTTCGCAGTTTCATGGGCTTTGGATCCAACAGCCTGCACCAGAAATCAGGCTTCCGAGCCAACAGCAACCGCAGCGGCACGACGCCAGCGCATGACTGGATGAACTACCCGGACGCGCTGCGAATCACCATCCAGCGGCTGCGTGGCGTGGTCATTGAGAACCGTGACGCGCTGGCTTGCATGAGGCATCACGACACCCCGGAGACGCTGCATTACGCGGATCCACCGTATGTATTCAGCACCCGCAAAGACGACAAAGCCGACTACCCGCACGAAATGACAGACGCCGAACACGAGTCGCTGGCGGCCGGCCTGCACTCGCTGAAAGGTATGGTGATCGTCAGTGGCTACCGCTGTGACGCCTACGACACGCTCTTCAAGGGCTGGCGCAGGGTTGACAAAGTTGCACACGCCGATGGCGCATCAAAGCGCGTCGAAAGCCTTTGGCTGTCGCCCAACATGCCCGCGCCCGGCCTTGAACTGGAGGCTGCATGACGACCGCCCCAATTGCAGCCAACACGCCCCCCATCAGAACCATACCCGTCTGTGCGCACCGTGACTGTGCGACAGCTAACTAAAGGAGCAGCAATGCAACTCGCCATCA
>CAZZAD010000305.1:0-1040 GCA_964652055.1 uncultured Burkholderiaceae bacterium
GCCCCCAGCGCCCTGTGGGTGCGCGCCATGCACACCTCGCTCATCCTGTACGCCGAGCATGAGTTCAATGCCTCCACCTTCACGGCACGCGTGATTGCCGGCACAGGCTCGGATATGTACTCCGCGCTCACGGGCGCCATCGGCGCGCTGCGTGGGCCCAAGCATGGCGGCGCCAACGAAGTGGCCTTTGAAATTCAAACCCGCTACGACACACCCGATGAAGCCGAAGCCGATATCCGTGCCCGAGTGGCTCACAAAGAAGTCATCATCGGCTTTGGTCATCCCGTTTACACGGTGGCTGACCCACGCAATCAAGTCATCAAGCGCGTGGCGCACCAACTGGCCACGGATGCGCGCGACATGAAGCGCTTTGCCATTGCCGAACGTTTAGAAACCGCAATGTGGGACATCAAAAAAATGTTCCCCAACCTGGATTGGTACAGCGCCGTGGCCTATCACCTGATGGGCATTCCCACCGCCCTATTCACGCCGCTCTTTGTGATGGCCCGCACCAGCGGCTGGAGCGCACACATCGTTGAGCAGCGCATCGACAACAAAATCATCCGGCCCAGCGCGAACTACGTGGGGCCAGAGAATTTAAAGTTCACCCCCTTGCAGGAGCGAAAACCATGAGCCACCCCAGCAGCGCCACGCGTTCGCAACCCGACAAGGTGTTGGTTGATATCGCCGATTACGTCCTGAACTACACCGTGCAAAGCACGTCGGCCTACGACACCGCGCGCTACTGCCTGATGGACACACTCGGTTGCGGCTTTGAGGCACTTTCCTATCCGGCCTGCACCAAGCTGCTGGGGCCCATCGTGCCGGGCACCGTGGTGCCTAACGGCGCCAAAGTGCCCGGCACCTTGCATCAGCTCGACCCGGTGCAAGCCGCGTTCAACATCGGCACCATGATTCGCTGGCTGGACTTCAACGACACCTGGCTTGCCGCCGAGTGGGGGCACCCCTCGGACAACCTGGGCGCCATCTTGGCCACGGCCGGCTGGCTGATCCCCAGCTCCGCCGCCACCGGGGCCTGG
>CAZZAD010000305.1:1050-2649 GCA_964652055.1 uncultured Burkholderiaceae bacterium
CACTGGCCAGTGGCAAGAAGCCCCTCACCGTGCAGGACGTGCTCACCGCCATGATCAAAGCGCATGAGATACAAGGCTGCCTTGCGCTGGAAAATTCGTTTAACAAAGTGGGGCTCGATCACGTGGTGCTGGTCAAGGTGGCCTCCACCGCTGTGGTGGCGCAGATGCTGGGCTTGGCGCGCGATGAAATCATCAACGCCCTGTCGCTGGCGTGGGTGGATGGACAATCGCTGCGCACCTATCGGCATGCACCCAACACCGGATCGCGCAAGAGTTGGGCGGCCGGTGATGCAACCTCACGCGCAGTGCGCCTGGCGCTTATTGCGCGCACGGGCGAGATGGGTTATCCCTCGGTGCTCACCGCCAAAACTTGGGGGTTTTATGACGTGCTCTTTAAAGGGCAGCCTTTCAAGTTTCAGCGCGACTACGGCAGCTACGTGATGGAGAACGTGCTTTTCAAAATCAGCTACCCAGCCGAGTTTCATTCACAAACCGCGGTGGAAGCAGCCATGCAGATCTACGCCACGCTACGCAAGATGGGCAAGATGGGGCGCGACATTAAAAAGATCACCATCCGTACCCACGAGGCCTGCGTGCGCATCATCGATAAGCAAGGGGCGCTCAATAACCCGGCCGACCGCGATCACTGCATTCAATACATGGTGGCCGTGCCCCTCTTGTTTGGGCGCCTGACCGCCACCGACTATGAAGACGAAGTAGCCAAAGACCCACGCATCGACGCGCTACGCGAAAAAATTGTTTGCGTTGAAGACCCGGCCTTCACGCGTGACTATCACGACCCGGCCAAGCGCTCCATCGCCAATGGGCTCACGGTGGAGTTCGCCGATGGCAGCACACTCGATGAAGTGGTAGTGGAATACCCTATTGGGCACCAGCGGCGACGCGCCGAGGGCATGCCCATCTTGGTGGAAAAATTCAAAACGAACTTGGCGCGCGTGTTTGCGCCTAAGCGGGCGAGCGCAATTCTGGCGCTGTGCCTGGACACACAAAAGCTCGCCGCCATGCCTGTGAATGAATTTGTGGACTTGATGGCTCTTTGAGCGAAGGCTGCCATGTTGACCCGACTACTTTTGCTAAGCGCGATCTTCCTTAGCGGCTGCGCAGCCACGTACCAACTGACGCTGATGCCACGCACCGCGGGCAAGCTCTATTACGGCGAGGCGGTGGAGCAACGCGCGGGCGGTGAAGCGCAGGTCTCCATCACCATTGAAGACAAGACCTACACCGGCACCTGGATTGCCACCACACCCGAGCGCACCACCGGTACCGTGTCTGCCGGTGTGGGCTTCGGAACCCGCCACGGCGGCATCGGCTTTGGCACCGCCCCGGTGGTGGTGGACAACCCCAGTGGTGGAGAATCCAAGGCTTTGCTGCAGGCGGCTGATGGCAGCGGCCTGCGCTGTGATTTCAAAGGCACGAGCAGTGGCCGCAGCGGCGGCGGCACCTGCACGGACGACAAAGGTTTGGTTTACGACGTACAGATTGCGTTGAAGCGATAAAGTTTTTTCCTATGCGGCACACCGTTTCCCTCACCCCAACCCCTCTCCCGGAGGGAGAGGGGCTTTTAACTTCCCTCTC
>CAZZAD010000306.1:0-2617 GCA_964652055.1 uncultured Burkholderiaceae bacterium
GCACGCAGCCTTCGTGCTCTTTGATGAACTGCAAGCCGCGTTCACTTGTTCGCATCGCTAGCCTCCGGCGGGTTCTGGATCACGAACTTGCCGACAAGCCCGTAGGCGTTCAGCGCGCCGATCACCCACGCAACCGCCTCGCTTGGCAGATGCCCCTTGAGGTCGCCCGGAAGCGCCACCCAAGCCGCCGCAGCAGCAGTGCCTAGGGCAAGTGCCTTGGTGCTGTAGTCGCTCAATCGCGCCCGCCAGTTGGGGACAATCCGCCGCCGCGCCTTGGCAACGATGCGCTGCGTCACATTGGGGTCAAACTTCATCGCGGGCCTCCTAGCAAACCTTTCAGGCCATGTGCGCCAATCGGCATGGACAGCCCTGCGCCCTCGCCTAGCAGCCCCGCCATGCGGTTTTCAGGCTCTCGGGTTAGTCCAGCCTGCCGCATCCACTCCGAGCCGCCCAGCGCGTTGCTAGGCACCGTCACGCCGCCTTTCCTGAGCAGCGCCGCCAGAAGGTCCACGGGCACCGACACCTGAGCAGCAGCCGCATTGCTCGCACCCTGCCCAAAGTCACGCAGCAGCGCGGCAATCTCATTCATTGCTCACGCTCCAGATGTTGCTGATGACTGATACCTCCTTGTCAGGTAGCCAAGTCCCGCCATCAATCGTCCATTGCGTGGACATGTTGTAGCGCCCTGGCTTGTCGAGCTTCGCAGCGTCACAGTCCCCGCCTTCTGTCCACCACTCCAGCGTCAGCACCTCGGGTAGCCTTGCCCCGGCCCTGTAGATCCGTGCCTTCTCAGCGGTACACACCGCCACCCAGCCGCCACCATCGAACCTGTAAACAGCCACGTTGTACCGTCCGTAGAAGTCGCGCCGGATCGTGCGATCCACTGCAAGCACCGGGGGCCACTTGCCGTCAGACACCTTGATCGAGCGCACCTCAAGCCAGTACGAAGCGGGCCAAAGCGACGCCACACCATAGGAGAAGAAGCCGAGCAGTGACAGGATGAACACCGGCCAGGACATGGCGATCTGGTTGAATTTGCGGCCCATGAGTGTCCCTAACGAAAAAAGCCGACCAGCGTTTTCCCAGCCGTCACCATCCCCGCCACCAGCCCCAGCGCCCCGATCAGCCACTTGAGGCCCTTCCCAAGCGCCTGAATCACCCTCCACGCCTTCACCCACTCGCGCAGAGCCTCGACCTCCTCGCGTGTCAACCCATGCAGGCGCAAGCAGAGTTCGTCTAGCTTTGTCCATTTGTCCATGCATGGCCGCCTTCCCTCTGTTACTTGAGCAGCGTCTTGAGCTTTGCCATGTTGGCCGGTGTCAGCAGAGTGCGCAGTTCATCAAGAGCGTCCGCTTTGGGCGCGTCAGGCGTAAACCCTGCAATCGCCGCAGCCACTTCGGAGCGCGATGGCGCTGGGCCGTCCAGCCACACAATGTCGGCAACGTCGCTTTTGTCCAGCGCCACGGAGAATTGACGCCCGGGAAACGCCTTGGACAGCGCCCCCGCTTTGATTTCTTCAATCATGTCATCAGTTCCTCTGCATACAAATTGCATGCCGAGGTGGTGCAGGTTTCCCCGGCCCCAAGGTTTGCCGCCTTTTGCTGCATCTTGTAGGTCAGCGCCGAGGCTGAATTGGGGAACCGCAGCGCCATCTGGTTGATCGGCCCAGCCCACCCCGCGCTGATGGCCGATGCACTGGACGCATGAAGATAGTTCCCGTCGATGACGGTCGAACCCTCCAACAGTTGCACGTAGGTGCCCACATTGGATGTCCCAGTCACCGGCGCCGACGCTGAGCCGCGCGCGCTCACCAGCACCGCATTGGCCGCACTGGTCAGCGTGATCGATAGCGTGGCATTCGTGATGTCCACATATGACGTGCTTGATGACGCAATCCCGCCGCCCGTCGAATTGATGACGCATTGCAGCCGGCTATTTGGCAGTCTCACATGCGGGCCGAACAACTCAATCCGAGATGGCGCCGTGTCCCAAGTTGTCGCCGCCGCCTTTCCGCTCTCCCAGGTGCTGTACCCTAGGACCGTGTAAGCCTTGGACGTGACCGCCGTGCCCGTGTAGAACACTTGCGAACTGTCAGCCGCACCGGCCCCGCCCTCTGCCGTGCTGGACGCAATGCCCCAAGCGGCAAGCGGGTAGATGCTGGTCGATGATGCGCACTTGATGACGCCCATTCGCAGCGTGCCTGCGTCGTTGAACGCAACCACCCACAGGCGGAATGCGACGTTGTTCGACGTTCCAAGCGTTGAACCGCTGCTGATCGTTATCGAGGTTGCAGCCGTCAGAGTGATGACCGAATAGTCGCCCGTGGTCGCAGTGGCATTGCGAAACACCACCGTCACCGGATCGGTGCTGCTTGGGTCGCCACCGGCCAAGGTCTTGATTGCGATGGTTTCCGCACTCCCGGCGCGTGAATGCGACAACTGCCCGTTGATAAACATCGGGTTTTGCACCGCGAAGGAGGCGCGAACCACAACGCCAAGCGACGTGATATCGGTATTCGCCCCGCTGCGGGCCAGGGTCGTCGGCGCGCTGGTGTTCGTCGCCGTGATCAGACCATAGGACACCGCCGACAGGCCCGAATCGAGCGTGCCCGAATCAT
>CAZZAD010000307.1:0-2583 GCA_964652055.1 uncultured Burkholderiaceae bacterium
TTGGGTTGCTGCAATTGTCTGGCTCGATTGATGACAGGCCCTAGTGCAGTGCTTCGTCTATTCCGGCCCTTTTGGGTCAGTGGATTTGCCTCTGTGGCGAGGCGCGAACCACAGCGATACCCAGTGGTATCGCGCGGATTCGCAACGCTGCCACGGGGGCAAAGGCGCGACTCCAAAAGGGTCGGAATGGGCGAAGCACTGCACTAGGTACATCAAGGCAGCAGGCCGAGATTTGATGGCCGGTGCGCTGAATATGTCGCTCATGAGCGTACCCCTCAAGTCGCTGATCAGCCGTATTGCGGAACCGATAAGAAGGCCAGACGGCAAGGTGGTGCTCTATGCAGAAGTTGTGTTCAAGCGCTGAAGGCCGCAGCCCGTCCATCGCAATGCTTACGCGCCATAACCATTCAGGTTCGCCATGTCCAGTCCAGTGAAATTCTTGTCGTCGCCTCATGCCTTCTGGTCAGTGCCAACTGATCTAGTGCGGCCACATCTGGACCTGGCACCGCATTTCAAACCGGCAGGCCTTAACTTTCAGTCGGTTGCCGCAAGCAGTGGCTTCGGCGCTTTGGGGGGAGCTTCCTATACGTTGGCGCACCAGGGCCCGGTCGCGCCCCAGCATGCGCTCCATGCCCATTTGCAGGCGCTCGGGAGCGTGGTGGAGCGCCGCTGGAACCAGGCGCAGGCGGCCTTGATGGAAAACGCCGCGCTGGTCTCGTACGCGCTGCCGTTGCTGGAACCTTGGTTACCTCAGCCCTTGATGCAGGCGCGCCAGGATCTGCACCGCACATTGACGCGCATGGCCGATACCACGCGTGCCGGCTTGCGTGCTCTTGATGAATTGCATCCGCTCAACGTGTTGTCCAAAAGTTTGCTGGGCGAGTCCGCATCATCGCCGGTGATCAGCAATCTGGCAGATGTGCGCGGCGCTATGGGCGATTACCTGCAGGCGCGCTCGGCTCAGGTGGGCGACTGGCTCAAGAGCGAACAAAAGTTCACGCCGGCAATGACGGCGTGGTTGGCGGATAGCCTGCTGGGGGTGGGCCTGTTTGCCATGACCAAAAAAGTTAGTCCGAACCCTGGGCTTGGCGCGGCGCTGGACATCGAAAAAATTCCGGGCAATCAAAGCAAAACGTTCTACAGAGTCAAGGGCAGCAAGGTCGAGCTTTCATTGCAGCGGGATGTCACCGTAAGAGCCAAGCTGGCCCTGAATGTCAAAGATCTGAAAATTTCGCTTGCCCCAGACAAGAGTCCGATGGCGTATGAACTGCTGCAACATGTGATTAAGGAAAACGCAGGTCATATCAAAATGGTTTCGGCCACGGTGCCCGTGGATGACGCCGTGAAACGCGCTTTGCTGAAGGCGGCGGGCAAGCCGATCAAGGCAGGCCCGCTCAAAGACACGCTCCTGGGTCAGATGCTGCAGGCCGAGGGCCTGGGTGGAAAGGTATCGATGATTTCGCGCCCAGGTAAAACGGCCAGCGGAAAGCAGAACATCGAGCTGACTTTCACCCGCTCATGACGTTTTGGGTGCGTCCAAAACAACACTGCCTCCGAAACAGACGCCAGTTCTTGGCTTTAACCAAAAAACGGCGATGTAAGCTGCGCCCCGTTTTTGGTTTTCTGTTTCTCTTTGTTGATCCCAACAATTTGAAGCCAGTCGTGATCCGGGTTACCCGGTAGCGAGCGGACGGGTCCACTTCTGGGCCCCCGACATCGATACGCGCGAAACGCGCGAGGAAGGTGGAGCGAAATGATGCGTCAGTTTCAGGGCAACTCGTACCTGTTCGGCGGCAACGCGCCGTACGTAGAAGAGCTGTACGAAAAGTATCTAGACAACCCTGGCAGCGTGCCCGATAACTGGCGCGCCTACTTCGACAACATGCAGTTGGTGCCGGCGGCCGATGGCTCGCCGCAGACCGTGGATGTTGCGCATGCCCCCATCGTTGAGTCTTTCGCGCAGCGCGCCAAGGCCGGAACCTTGCGGCCCGCCGTGGCAGCGACCGATCTTTCCGTTGCCCGCAAGCAGGTGCATGTGCAGTCCATCATTGCGGCGTATCGCTTTCTGGGTGCGCGTTGGGCGGACCTCGATCCCCTCAAGCGGCATGAGCGGCCGCCTATTCCTGAACTGGAACCCGGTTTTTATGACCTGACCGAAGCCGATATGGACACGGTGTTCTCGGCCTCGAACACTTACTTCGGCCAGGAGCAGATGACGTTGCGTGAGCTCGTTGGGGCGCTGCGTCAGACCTACTGCGGCACGCTGGGCGCCGAGTTCATGTACATGTCCGACCCCGCGCAAAAGCGCTGGATGCAGCAGCGGCTGGAGTCCATCCGCTCCACCCCCAGCTTTGGTGTTGAGAAGAAGACCCGCATCCTGGAGCGTCTGACCGCATCAGAGGGGTTGGAGCGTTACCTGCACACCAAGTACGTAGGCCAGAAACGTTTCTCGCTCGAAGGCGGCGAGAGTTTCATCGTGGCCATGGATGAGCTCATCCAGCGCGCGGGTCAGAAGGGTGTGGAAGAAATTGTCATTGGCATGGCGCATCGTGGACGCCTGAACGTGCTGGTCAATACGCTGGG
>CAZZAD010000308.1:0-2576 GCA_964652055.1 uncultured Burkholderiaceae bacterium
CAGCGCGGCATGATCTGGGCCTTCGATGTGCGCGAACCGTTCCTAGGCACACGATTTGCCGAACGTTTTGCGCGCGCAGGTCGCCAGCACGAACTGCTCATCCGTCCCATTGGTCGCACCGTGTATTTGATGCCCCCCTACGTATTCGACGAACCCCTGGCCGGCTGGCTGGCGCAGCGCCTGATCGACACCCTCAACACCACCTTGAATGACCCGCACGCTCATGCTGATCGAACACCTGAACCAGCAACGGCTTGAACACGAAGCGCAAGCCCTGCTGCGGCAACGGCGTGTGGCGCACAGCGGCTGCGCACCGCATCAGCGCGTGGCCCGTGCCGACGACAACATTCGTCCGATGCTGGGCTTTTGCAGCAATGACTATCTGGGCCTGGCCAGCCACCCTGCACTCTCCGAAGCGCTGATTGAAGGTGTACGCCGCTGGGGCGGCGGCAGTGGCGCCTCGCACCTGGTCAGCGGTCACACGCGCGCTCATGTTGATCTTGAAGATGCACTCGCCGCATGGATGGCCCCGCATATTGCGCAGGTCCGGGCGCTGACCTTCAGCACTGGCTACATGGCCAACCTCGCCCTGCTCACCACACTGGGCGACGCGCAGGCCACCTTGTTTGCCGACAAACTCAACCACGCCTCGCTCGTCGATGGCGCGCTGCTGGCCAAAGCCAAACTGCAGCGCTATGCGCACCGTCAATTCGACGTGCTGGAGCGCCAGCTCGCCGCGTGCACCACCCCCATCAAACTCATCGTCACCGATGCCGTGTTCAGCATGGATGGCGACATCGCCGAACTCGATACCCTGCTCGCCCTGGCCGAACGCTTTGATGCCTGGCTGGTGGTGGACGATGCCCATGGCTTTGGCGTGTTGGGCCCGCTCGGCCACGGCGCGCTTGCGCACTTCAACCTGAACAGTGAACGCCTGATCTACATGGGCACGCTAGGCAAGGCCGCGGGGCTTGCCGGTGCGTTTGTTGCCGCACACGCCACCATCATTGATGCGCTGGTTCAATCAGCCCGCACCTACATCTACACCACCGCCCCACCGCCCGCGGTGGCTCATGCGCTGCTCACCAGCCTGACGCTCATACAAAGCGACGATGGCCAGTGGCGCCGCGCCCATCTGAAAAACCTGATCGCCACGCTGCGTAAAAAACTGGGTTCCTTGCTGATGGAGTACCCGCAGCTGGGTTGGCAGCTGCCTGAGTCGATCACACCCATTCAGCCCTTGGTGGTGGGCAGCAACGAAGCCGCGCTGTCTCTGGCCGCGGCACTCGATGCCCAAAACCTCTGGGTGCCGGCCATACGCCCACCCACCGTGCCGGTGGGCAGCGCACGGCTACGCATCTCGCTCAGCGCCGCGCATACCCATGCCGACCTGGCGCAACTGCTGGACGCACTCACGCGTGCCGCCGGCGACATGGCATGAGCTTGCGCGGTTGCTTTGTCACGGGCACGGATACGAATGTGGGCAAGACCCGCATCAGTGCCGGGCTCTTGCACTGGCTGGTGCAACACGGCGTGCGGGCAGCGGGGTTTAAGCCGGTGGCGGCGGGCGCATCAAATCCCCCCCCTTCAAGCCACCAACCAGCAAGGTGCGAGGTTTACTCCCTCCCCTTCAAGGGGAGGGGATACAAAATGAACCTCCCCTTGAAGGGGAGGGAATAACTAACGAAGACGTGCAGTTACTCCAATCCGCCAGCGCCATCGCTTTGACCGCGGCACAAGTCGGCCCCTGCGTGCTCGCTGAGCCCTGCGCCCCCACCATCGCTGCTGCGCTTGAGGGTCGCGTCATAAACCGCAAGCAGCTGCACGCCGCCGCTCACGCACTGGCGGCACACGCAGATTTTTTGGTCATTGAAGGTGTGGGCGGTTTTTGTGTGCCGCTGGGAGATGACTGGGATAGCGCTGATCTGGCCGTTGACTTCGCGCTGCCGGTGGTGCTCGTCGTCGGCCTGCGCCTGGGCTGCATCAACCATGCCCTGCTCAGTGCCGAGGCCATCACACGACGCGGATTGCGCCTGGCAGGCTGGGTGGGCAACACTCTGGATGCAAACCTGCCTTGGTACAACGACAACCTCGCTACGCTTACACATGAACTGACGCGGCGGCACCAGAGCCCCTGCCTGGGCGTGGTGCCCTGGCTGGAGCTCCCCGACCCCGCCACCGTCGCCCCATACTTCAACACGGCCGCGCTACAACACGTTTTCTTCAAGGATCCATCCACATGACCACTGTTTCCATTCCCCTGTCCAGCCTGCGCGCCACCAAACCCCCGCGCCGCATTGAAGCCGATGCCGACACACGCTGGCCTGTGGCTGAAGTGGAAGCCCTCTTTGCCCTGCCCTTTCTGGATCTGCTCTACCGCGCCCAGCAAGTACACCGCGAAAACTTTGACGCCAACGAAGTACAGCTTTCCACGTTGCTGTCCATCAAAACCGGAGGCTGCGCCGAAGACTGCGGCTACTGCCCGCAATCGGCGCACTTCGATACCAACGTCGAAGCGGGCAAGCTCATGCCGCTGCAAGAGGTAGTGCAAGCCGCCGCCACTGCCAAGGCCGAGG
>CAZZAD010000309.1:0-2567 GCA_964652055.1 uncultured Burkholderiaceae bacterium
CCGATTGGGTTGGCGGGGGGCGTTAATACTTATGCGTATGCAGGTGGCAGCCCGGTAACAGAGATTGATCCGCTTGGCCTGGCCAATAGCCCGGCTGGCTCAAGATACGGCTATGGTCCTGAGAAATGTGTGTACTACGAGGAAAAATGCAAAAAATCTGAAGAAAACTGCGGGCGGCGAGACGAGTACGCCTGCCAAGCAAGAGTATGTTGTGAATCTTTTGGCAACAGTTGGGTTAATCGTTGCACGAGGCAATGTTTAATTGAGTATGACCAAGCCAACTGCGCAAACGCCTCAGGGGAAGAATTAAATAACTGTCGACGGCAGGCCCACGTCGTCTGTTACGCCTCCTGCGGAAATTTGTACGAGGCGATTAGAAGCGATTTTGGTGGCAACGTGCCCCCAGCATGTAAGGCAGCCTCAGATGCCATGGGAGGGATGAAATGATCATGAAAAATGCAATTTCTGATTTTTCAGGTGCCCTAGCGTCAATTCTCCTGGGTTCTTTGGCAGCGCCGACGATTTACATCTTTATCGGCTTCGCCGCTCCGGCGGGAATGCATGATTTTCGCGCTGCCAATTTATCGACGTTGCTGACAGTGTTTTGTGTGGGTTGGTTTTTTTCCATCCTTGTAACCAGTATCGTTGGCGGAGCGCTATGGACCGTATTGCACGACCGCAAACACGATGGATTTTTGTCTTATGCGTTCATTGCTGGCGCCCTCTACCTAGCGCTATGGCTAGTTGTCGGCGGTGGCAGCCCCCCATGGCTTGGATTGGGCATGAGCACTTCTAATGCAGTGGCTGTGCGATCAATCGAGCGCCTCTTTGCAAAACGCAAGACAACAAAACAATGGAGTTAGGTTTTGAAGTACTGGGGGTGATTTTTTAGACCAATTAGCCAATTAGTGTCAGGTCTTGCCTTAACACATCAATACAGAGAGACAACCCAATGGACATGCATGTGTCATTGCAAGACCTGTCCCCCAGTGGCTCTGGCTCTGGATCTGTGCTCAACGCGATGCAGAAGGTAGTGGAACTTGGGGTCAGGTCTTGTAGTAACGCTCTACACAATGAATTTGTTTTGTTCATTAACGAATTGAGAAGTGGTGCGTATTGGTTTGCGCGGTCACATATGCATAAGTCGAGGCAGTACTTTCATGAACGGATTTTTAAGTAATACGCATTGCATTAGTTTGTGACCTGGAATGCCTTCCCCTCCCTCGCCCCAACGCCGATGCGTTGGTGGTTGTTGCATCCAGCCTCGCTCACGGGCTTGTTGCGGGCGCGGTGTGATCAGTTTGCGGTGCAGCCGGTGTTTCAGGCGTTTGCGCCGGCGGGGGTGGATGAGTGCAGTGAGTTGAATTTGCCTCGCAGTCGTCAGGCCTGGGTGCGTGAGGTGGTGCTGAGGTGTGATGACACGCCGGTGGTGTTTGCGCATTCGGTGGTGGCGCGGCGCCACTTGCGGGGGGTGTGGCGCGGGTTGTCGGGGTTGGGGCGGCGGTCGTTGGGGGAGGTGCTGTTTTCCAACCCCAAGGTGCAGCGTCAGGCGTTTGGCTTCAAGCGGTTGCGTGCGGGACATGCGTTGTATGAACGCGCGCAGAGCGCCTCAGAGCGTGAGCTGCCGCGTGGATTGTGGGCGCGGCGTTCGTCGTTTGAGTTGCAGGGGCAGGGCATTTTGGTGACGGAAGTTTTTTTGCCGGCCGTGTTGGAGCTGAGGTTTTCCCGGTGATGTGATGCTGTTTTCCCTCACCCCAACCCCTCTCCCGGCGGGAGAGGGGCTTTAACTTCCCCCCTTATTAAGTAAACGAAGCAAATTTTGAAACTGAAGTAACGGGCGATGCCAAAACGTAGTGACATCAAAAGCATTCTGATCATCGGCGCGGGCCCCATCGTGATTGGGCAGGCGTGTGAGTTCGATTACTCCGGCGCGCAGGCGTGCAAGGCGCTCAAGGCCGAGGGCTATCGGGTGATTCTGGTCAACAGCAATCCGGCCACGATCATGACCGACCCGGAGACCGCCGATGTGACCTACATCGAGCCCATCACGTGGCAGGTGGTTGAGAAGGTGATTGCCAAAGAGCGGCCCGATGCCTGCTTGCCCACTATGGGCGGGCAGACGGCGCTGAACTGTGCGATGGATCTGTACAAGAACGGCGTGCTCAACAAATACAACGTGAAGCTGATTGGCGCTTCGCCCGAGGCCATTGAGAAGGCCGAAGACCGGCAAAAATTCAAAGAAGCGATGACGCGCATTGGGCTGGGTTCGGCCCGTTCGGTGATTGCGCACACGCTGGAAGAGGCATTGGCGGCACAGATCAGTCTGGGTTTCCCCACGGTGATCCGCCCCAGCTTCACGTTGGGCGGCTCGGGCGGCGGCATTGCCTGGAACATGGAAGAGTTCATCACCATCTGCACGCGCGGGCTGGATCTGTCGCCCACCAAAGAGCTGCTCATTGAAGAATCGCTGCTCGGGTGGAAGGAATACGAGATGGAAGTGGTGCGCGACCGTGCGGACAACTGCATCATCGTCTGCTCGATCGAGAACCTCGACCCGATGGGCGTGC
>CAZZAD010000310.1:0-2510 GCA_964652055.1 uncultured Burkholderiaceae bacterium
GCACGGCGCAGCTCGTCCCAGGTGTGCGCAACAACCACTTCTTCATCGGCATCGGTCACGCGGGTTTCGTCCCAGGGCGGCAGCGCGGATTGCACGGCGGGCGGCTGAGCGTTGATGTCATCAGCCACGGCGCAGCCAAACACCACGCACTCCAGCAAAGAGTTCGACGCCAGACGATTGGCGCCATGCAGGCCCGTGTACGCGGTTTCACCCACGGCGTAGAGCGCCTCCAGATCGGTGCGGCCGGCCAGATCGGTCACTACGCCGCCACAGCTGTAAGGCGCCGCGGGCACCACGGGGATGGGCTGCTGGGCGCTATCAATGCCCAGCTCCAGGCAGCGCGCGTAGATGGTGGGAAAGTGCGCGCGCAGAAAGGCCTCGCCCTTGTGACGAATGTCCAGATACACGCAGTCCAGACCGCGCTTTTTCATTTCAAAGTCGATGGAACGCGCCACCACGTCGCGCGGCGCCAGCTCGGCGCGCGCATCGTGGCGCGGCATGAAGCGTTCGCCCAACTCGCCTCTGCTGCCCGGCAGCTTCAGCAGGCCACCTTCGCCGCGCAGCACCTCGCTGATCAAGAACGATTTGGCTTGCGGGTGATAAAGGCAGGTGGGATGGAACTGCATGAACTCCATGTTGGCCACGCGGCAGCCCGCGCGCCAGGCCATGGCCACGCCGTCCCCGGATGCCGAGTCAGGGTTGGTGGTGTAGAGGTACACCTTGCCGGCGCCGCCCGTGGCCAGCACCGTGTGCGTGGCGGCTATGGCTTGGACGCGGCCACTGGTTTCATCCAGCACGTACAGGCCCAGCACGCGGTTACGCTCGGCAGGGTCTGCCGCATCGAGCTTGGCCCCCGTGATGAGGTCTACCGCCATGCGGTTTTCCAGCACGGTGATATTGGGATGAGAGCGCACCAGCTCGGTGAGCGCAGCCTGAATGGCCGCACCTGTGGCGTCATCTACATGCGCAATGCGCCGATGCGAATGCCCGCCTTCGCGCGTGAGATGCAATGCCGTGCCCTGCACGCCCTGCACTTCTTCGCGGGTGAACTTGACCCCCATGTCGGCGAGCCACTGCACGGCGGTGGCGGCGCGTTCCACCACAAAACGCGTGGCCAGCGGGTCGCATAACCCAGCGCCTGCATCGTGCGTATCGGATTCGTGCGAGGCCACGGAATCATCTTCTGCAATGACCGCCGCAATACCGCCCTGCGCCCAGGCGCTGGCCCCCTCGCCGACGCGACGTTTAGTGATTAACGCCACCTTGCGGCTTTGCGCCACCCGCAACGCCACCGTGAGCCCAGCCAGGCCGCTGCCGATGACGACGACATCAAATGCGGTGGTGGAAGTCGGAGTCTGTTGCGACATCTTCAGCCTGAATGAAACTATTTTTTAAACAGAGCCAGCATTTCGTTGGATGCGCCAACGACCTGCGCCTGCGCTGCCCGAAATTCTTCACTCCCCCGCGGCATGTTCTCCTTATCCCGAGTCCAGCGAATCATTTTTCCCTGGTCGAAGTAGTACCGCTCTTCAACGATGCGGGTTTTTTTGGGATCGAAGGGTTCAATGCCCGCGCCCTTTGCAACTTCAGGCGTGATGTAGGGAGGCACGTTGTAACGATGCAATGTCACGAGTGCAAACATGAGCGCGCCATCTTTGTAGTAATAATTTTCATAGACCTTCAACGTTTCAAAGTAACGGAGCGTCTTCAGCAATCGGATATCGCCCTTCTCGTCCATATAGGCTGTTGCATCTCCTCCCTCAGAGGTCACAACCGAAGCGCTCAGCTCTTTGAAGGAAGGGAGCGCTGTCTGAATGGCCTGATATTCGGCCCGGATGCGCAGGATGGCCGGGTCTTCGGCCAGAGAAGCCCCGCAGAAAAATATCGCGAGCGCAGCAACGAATAATTTCAATTTCATGGCAACTCCAGGACACCACAGGGCGGCGGATCGAGCACATAGGGACCATAGCGCGTTGTGCGGATCACGGTCATAACCATCGCCAAGGAAACCTGCTCAGAATGCGGCCAACCCCATCCCAAAAATCGTCCCCATAGTGCACCGCCAGCGCGCCACACCCCACCACAGCGAATGTGACCGCGAGAATGAACAGCGCTGCAGAGTCGAGAAAAAAGTTCAGGCTCACCACCAGACCCACGAGTAACCCCAACGCAGCGCCACACCAGAAACGCGACGACGCTTCCATGGGCGTGGGCTTTTCTCGTACGGGGTCGGGGTACAGGCGGCTCATAGGTGAGTGAGGTGGCTTCACAAAAACGAAAATCGGGGTCAGAGCAAATTTCGATTGCAGGTGGTTCTCCGTGGGAAAACTGGCCCGCATGAATTTGATCTGACCCCGATTTTCTTGCGCCGACGTGGCGGCGCTTCGGATTGCCGTTAGTTCTTAGAGCGGTCCACCAAACGATTGGCTTTGATCCACGGCATCATCGCGCGCAACTGGTCACCCACTTTTTCCATCGGGTGCTCGTCGGTCAGCCGGAGGCGGGCGGGC
>CAZZAD010000311.1:0-2470 GCA_964652055.1 uncultured Burkholderiaceae bacterium
GCGCTATCTATTGGGTTGCTGCAATTGTCTGGCTCGATTGATGACAGGCCCTAGCCTGAAACACGGCGCTACCGCCGACGCCACCAGCGCCACCAGCGCGGTTCATCTGACAGGTAGCGCTTCAGACCGAAGAACAGCAACAGCGCAGTCGATAGCGCGCCCATCGCACCCAGCGTGACCCAAAAACCCTCGGGGTCGCGCAGTAGCGGCATGTGCACGAAATTCATGCCGAAGACACCAGCAATCAATGTAAGCGGCGCAAACACCGCCGTGATGACGGTGAGCGTGCGCACCACCTGATTGGTACGGTAGGCGGTGGCCGAAAAATGTAGTTGCACGGCCGATTCGGCCGAGGCCTCCAGACGTCGCGCATGTGAGAGCACGCGCTGCACATGCTCCATCACGTCATTCACGCGCACCAGCAGCGCGTCAGTGCGCGTGGGCGATGCGGTGTTGTCCAGGTAATGGTCGCGCAGTTCCTGAATCGCGTCGTACTGTTCTTCGCACAGGTTCTCAAGCTTGCGCAGTTCAATGCGCGTATCGAGCAGAGCGGTCCAGCGAAAGAACGGCACCCGCGGATCAAGCAGCGCGCGCTGCCAGCGATCAATGCGGTCGGTCAGGGGCTGCCGCAATTCCAGGTAGCGATCCACCATGCCGTTGAGCAGCCGTAGCGCCAGTTCAGTCGGATGAGAGGGCAGGCGCTGCTTGTCCAGATGCAAGCTCTCCGTTTCAGGGGGGCGCAGGCGCGGCTCGAGCAGGCGCGCCTGCAACGTTTCCACCGTCTTGCTGCGTGAGCTGCGCACCGTAATGAGCACACGCTCAAACATAAAAAACGTAATGGGGCGGGTTTCGATGGTATGCAGGCGTTGATGCGCATGCCGCACAGGGCCGTCGTCGAGCGCGTCTGCGCCATGGGCCAGCGGCGCGCCTTCACCCGGAACCAGCTTGCGAAAAACCAGCATGTCGTAGTCCGATGTGGAATCGAAATACGAAGGGTGCTGCAGATTGACAGCGTCCTGCATGTGCAGGTCATGAATGCGTGCGCCGCAGGCCTGCTGCACCGTGGTCTGAAACGCCTCGGGGGCCGCGGCGAGCTCGCTGTGATTGGCGTCAATCCAAAGGAAGCCCGCCGGTGCGCTGGTGACCGCATCAAGGCGTTCGCAGCGCCCGGCCTGCACGTGAAGGATGAGCACGACCTATCGCTCCATGCCCATCTACTGCTCCGCCTTCAACCAGCTCGCAGCCTGCAGCGCAAAGTACGTGAGCACGCCATCGGCCCCGGCGCGCTTGAAGGCCAGCAAGGCCTCCAGTACGCATTTCTTCTCGTCCAGCCAGCCCTGCATTGCTGCGGCCTTGAGCATGGCGTACTCGCCACTGACCTGATAGGCAAACGTGGGGGCACCGTAGGTGTCCTTGACCCGACGCACTACATCCAGATAAGGCAGGCCGGGCTTGACCATCACCATGTCGGCGCCCTCGGCCAGATCCAGCCCCACCTCGCGCAAGGCCTCGTCACTGTTGGCCGGGTCCATCTGATAGCTGAGCTTGTTGCTCTGACCCAGTTGCGCGCTCGAACCCACCGCATCACGAAACGGCCCATAGAAGGCGCTCGCGTATTTGGCGCTGTAGGCCATGATGCGTGTGTGGATGTGCCCCGCGCCTTCCAGTGCCCCGCGAATGGCGCCGATGCGCCCATCCATCATGTCGCTGGGCGCCACAATGTCCGCGCCCGCGGCCGCCTGCACCAGCGCTTGCTGCTTGAGCACCTCCAGGGTCTCGTCGTTCAGCACATACCCCTTGGCATCAATGAGTCCATCCTGCCCATGCGTCGTGTACGGATCAAGCGCTACATCCGTCATCAGGCCCAGGTCCGGAAACACCTTCTTGATCTTGCGCACGGCGCGCGCCACCAGGCCCTCGGGGTTGACGGCTTCTTTGCCATCCGCCGTTTTTTTTGCCGCTTCGATCACCGGGAACAACGCCATCACCGGAATGCCCAGCGTGACGCACTCCTGCGCCATCTCCAGGACCAGGTCCAGCGACAGACGCTCTACGCCCGGCATCGAGGCCACCGGCTCACGTCGCCCATGCCCCTCCAAAACAAACACCGGGTAAATCAGATCATCGGTGCTGAGCCGATGCTCGCGCACCAGGCGCCGCGAAAAATCATCGTGCCGCATGCGGCGCATGCGCACCGAGGGAAACTGGCCAAGGAGGGTTGTCATGGAGTGGCGCTTGTTGTGAGGAAGGAATTGAGCAGAACGCCGATCTTATCCACGAAAGATATTTCTTCGGGTTAACCCCAATGCGGTTGAGTTGATGTCGGCCATGAGCGCGAGTTATGAAATACGCACAAACGCACCGAAGAACCGTCGCCCCGTCTCTTGATCACATCTCCGTACCCAGCAAGGTGCTGTGTTTGCTCCCTCCCCTTCAAGGGGAGGGCGGGGGTGGGGATGGGGTTGTACGG
>CAZZAD010000312.1:0-2469 GCA_964652055.1 uncultured Burkholderiaceae bacterium
AAATACCTGGTGGGCAAAGACGGAGCACTGGGGGCGCGCAACGATGTGCATTGCGCCTCCATCGAACACAAGCTGGGCATCAAGGCCAGCCCCACGGCCGTGCTGCTCTATGGCGACAACCAAGGCGCGGTGGGCCCTGGGGCTATCGGTGAGCTGGTGGGCGAAAAAAATCGTGGCCTCGAATACATGTTCATCATGATGAACGCGGCGCGCTTTCAGGTGGGTCTGCAGGGCATTGCCGTGGCCGACCGGGCGTATCAAAAAGCCGTGGCCTACGCCCGCGACCGCGTGCAAAGCCGCGCGGTGGAAGGCTCCAGTGGTCCGGTGCCCATCATTGGGCATCCCGATGTGCGCCGTCTGTTGATGAGCATGCGCGCGCAGATCGAAGCGGCACGTGCCGTGGCCTATGTGGCCGCGACGCAGTGCGATCTGGCGCACCACCACGCTGACCCCGCTGACGCCGCTGCGCGTAAGCAGGCCCAGGCGGCGTATGAATTTCTCGTGCCCATCGTCAAAGGCTGTTCCACCGAGATGTCAATCGATGTGACCAGCGCCGGTGTGCAGGTCCACGGCGGCATGGGCTTCATTGAAGAGACGGGTGTGGCGCAGTTGTTCCGCGATGCGCGCATCCTCACCATTTACGAAGGCACCACGGCGATTCAGGCCAATGACTTTGTGGGCCGCAAAACCGTGCGCGATGGCGGCGCGGTAGCCAAGGCATTCGCAACGCAGATGCGTGCCACGGTGGCAGCGCTGGGTACTGAGACGCAGGCAGATCTGGTGGCGATACGTGCTGCGCTCGCGGTCGGGGTGGATGACTTTGAAGCCGCAGTGGACTACGTGTTGGCGAATTGCAAGACGGACATCCGCGGCGTGTTGGCGGGGTCGGTCCCCTATCTGCGTTTGGCGGGTTTGGTGGTGGGCGGCTGGCAGATGGCGCGCGCGGCGCAGATCGCTGTGCGGCAAATCGCGGCGGGGGTCGATGTGGATTTCATGCGCGCCAAAGTGGGCACAGCGCGCTTTTATGCGGATCACATCTTGTCGGCATCGTCCGGGTTGCGCACCTGCATCGTCAATGGCGCCGCAGGTGTGCTCGCCTTGTCACCCGAACAGTTCTGAATGAGTGCACCCCTGCGCCCTCAATAACTTCTATGCGGCATGCCTCATTGCATGTCGCTATGAGCCTCATTGCAAAGCTTCATTTGAGCCGTGTGAACGCCGCGCGTAGATTTCGCCGCGTGCGCAACGGCCGTTGTGCGCGTTCAATTGAAACTTCCTGCAGGAGAAACTCATGCAACTCAAAGGCACCAAGACTGAAAAGAATCTGAAAGACGCGTTCGCTGGCGAATCTCAAGCCAACCGTCGTTACCTGTACTTCGCTGCCAAAGCGGACGTTGAGGGCTACAACGATGTGGCTGCCGTGTTCCGCTCCACCGCAGAAGGTGAAACCGGCCACGCGCATGGCCATCTGGAATATCTGGAAGCGGTGGGCGACCCCGCCACGGGCTTGCCCATTGGGCCCACCCGCTCGAACCTGAAAGCCTCCATTGCCGGTGAAACGCACGAGTACACCGACATGTACCCGGGCATGGCCAAAGCTGCACGCGAAGAAGGCTTTGAAGAAATTGCCGACTGGTTTGAGACGCTGGCCAAGGCCGAGCGCTCACACGCCAACAAGTTCCAGAAGACGTTGGACACGCTGGCTGATTAAGTCGTCGATCCGCCTAAATCGTTGATCCGCGCAGGCCGTCGGTTTTTTTAACGGTCTGCGCGGCTTGAGTCACACCCAGATTTTTTCATTCAGGAGATACATCATGACCAACAAAAAACTCACCACTGCCGCGGGCTGCCCCGTGGTGGACAACCAAAACGTCATGACCGCAGGCCGCCGTGGACCGCAATTGCTGCAAGACGTGTGGTTTCTGGAAAAGCTCGCCCACTTTGACCGTGAGGTCATCCCCGAGCGCCGCATGCACGCCAAGGGTTCTGGTGCGTACGGCACGTTCACAGTCACGCACGACATCACCCGCTACACGCGCGCCAAGATTTTTTCGCAAGTGGGCAAGAAGACTGAACTCTTTGCACGCTTTACCACCGTGGCCGGCGAGCGCGGTGCGGCCGATGCCGAGCGCGACATCCGTGGGTTTGCGGGGAGGTTTTATACGGAAGAGGGCAACTGGGACATGGTGGGCAACAACACGCCCGTTGTCTTCTTGCGCGACCCACTCGAGTTCCCCGACCTGAACCACGCTGTCAAGCGCGACCCGCGCACCAACCTGCGCAGCGCCAAAAACAATTGGGACTTCTGGACCTCGCTGCCCGAGGCGCTGCACCAGATCACCATCGTGAGGAGTGATCGCGGCATCCCCGCCACCTATCGCCACATGCATGGCTTTGCCAGCCACACCTTCAGTTTCATCAATGCCCAGAACGAGCGCTTCTGGGTCAAGTTCCACTTCCAGTCACAGC
>CAZZAD010000313.1:0-2435 GCA_964652055.1 uncultured Burkholderiaceae bacterium
GCATGCACGGATCTGTGGAGGGGGTGCCGGGTGACTGGCATTCCTACTCCGACTCACCATAGCTTGGGCTATGTCTGCGGTTTGCGCCTTGCCCTGGGGGCCCCAGGCGCTTTTCGATGTAACGCAGACTTATGCAACTAGGCACTAGGCACTAGTGCAGTGCTTCGCCCATTCCGGCCCTTTTGGAGTCGCGCCTTTGCCCCCGTGGCAGCGTTGCGAATCCGCGCGATACCACCGGGTATCGCTGTGGTTCGCGCCTCGCCACAGAGGCAAATTCGCTGACCCAAAAGGGCCGGAATAGACGAAGCACTGCACTAGCCTGCTGTAACGCAACCGTGGCTGGGGTAGTGCTAACGAAATCCCGGATAGGCAAAGGCCGAGGCAATCCGTTCGCAGTCGCGCTCGGTGACGCCCTGCGCGCGCGCAGTGGCGTACCAGGCGATGCGCACTTGTGCTTCCAGCGTGTCGACGATGTGGCGTGCCTCATCGGCGTTCAACAGGAAGCGGGCGCATTGCGAGAGCAGGTTGGTGGCGTTGGCATAGCGACCGGCATCACCGCACTCCATGGCCAGATCGCGGCGCTCCAGGCTCACCGGCACCGTGGGTGTCAGGTCATAGGCTGGGGATAGGTTCCAGTTCTTGTCGTGGGCGATGACGGCATGGTTGCGGGGGTGATCGTCGGTGTTGGAGATGAGGGCGTTAAAGCACATGCGTCGGAAGAGTTCAGCGGTGTTCTGTTTGGGCTCGCCGCATACCCGACGCAGTTCTTCGGCCAGCAGGACGTAAGACCATTTGTCGCGGGACGTGTAGGTGTCTTCGGCGCGCAGCAGGGTCAGGGCGCTGGCCATGCGCGCTCGCAGGTAGCCTGCCTCGGTCTTCTCGCGGTCAAAGCGTTTGATCAGCAGCACGTCGCGTCCGGCCACGTGCACAACCCGGCTTTGCGCAGTGATCAGACCGCAGGCGCGGGCCAAGGTCAGCATGGCGTGCTCCACCCGCGCGCTGTTCCAGGTATCGTCGGGGCGGTTGAACTTTGCAATCCATAGGCCATCGTCATCCTCAACCACCGCCTTGGGGCGTGCGCCGCCCATGGAGGTGCCAATCATCAGCAGCGTTTCGATTTGATGCTGATCGGTATCAAGGGCCGCGGCGGCGATGGGCTGATCCTCGTCCGCAACGAGGGCATCGGCCGTGGCTTGCAGTGTGGCCAGGTCCAGCGTGCGGTTGAATCTGCGCTTAGGCGTGGGTGGGGCCGCGTTCAGTCCAAAGCCCAGCGCGCCGGCGCGGTCGTCGGGCGAGTAGAGCAGGTAGTCCATCTCGCCGGGCTGAGTTTTTCCTAGATGGCGTGCAATAACGCGTCGGCCCCAGTAGTCCGGGCTGGCGTCGCGCAAGGCGCCGAACAGGCCCCCCATGGACACAGTGGCGTAGGTGCGCGGAGCGAGTTTGAGCTCTACCGGATCAAGCGCCACTGCGTTGGGTCGTTCAAGGTAGCTGCGTCCGTAGACGAACCTGCCTTGGGGGGTGCCGCGGCGGTCAACGGACAGTGCAACGCGCCCGGCCGTGACGGGCACAGTCTGGCCAGGCAGCGTGATGTAGACGAAGCATTCCGACGGCGCTTCAGAAGTCATTGGCCAGCTCCGCTTTGGGGCGGGCGCGTCCGCGCTCGCGGGCCAGGGCCAGGGTTTGTCCTTCGTCATCGCGCTCGGGGGCGGCCACGTCGGCCATGTGTTCGAGCAGATCCAGCGCCCAGAGCAGCGCTATGTAGACGGCGATGCCGGTTGAAGGCTTGCCTTTTTCAGCGTTGGCCACCGCACGCTCGCCGGTACCGATTCTTTCGGCCAGCTGGGCGATGGTCAGGTTGCGCCGTAGCCGCGCAGTGCGCAGGTTGGCGCCCAGGCGCTTGAGCGTTTGCTCAACGGGGTAGGGCGTAGCGGTCAGCAGCTGGTTGCGGGCGGTCATGGGCGGGGCACCGTGGCGTAACAGACATGGGCCGCCATGAGTACCATGCGCCGGAGCCCACAGTCAAGATAAAAACGCTCTCAAGTGATGTTTGTTATGGTTAATCTGCTCTTGAGAGCGTTTTTGATGGGCTGATATCGGCTAGCCCGTGCCGCCCACCGTCAACCCCTCAATGCGCAGCGTGGGCTGACCCACACCCACAGGCACGCTCTGGCCTTCTTTGCCGCAGGTGCCGATGCCGCTATCGAGTGCCAGGTCGTTGCCGATCATGGTCACGCGGGTGAGCGCGTCGGGGCCGTTGCCGATGAGGGTGGCGCCTTTGATGGGGGCGGTGACTTTGCCGTCTTCAATGAGGTAGGCCTCCGACATGCTGAACACGAACTTGCCGTTGGTGATGTCCACCTGGCCGCCGCCAAGCTGCGTGGCGTACACGCCTGTCTTGACGGAGCGGATGATTTCCTGCGGGTCGTCTTTACCCG
>CAZZAD010000314.1:0-2395 GCA_964652055.1 uncultured Burkholderiaceae bacterium
GAGCAGCGGACTCTTAATCCGTAGGTCGAGTGTTCGAGTCACTCAGGAC
The DNA here is from genome assembly GCA_964652055.1 of uncultured Burkholderiaceae bacterium. Classification (GTDB taxonomy): domain Bacteria; phylum Pseudomonadota; class Gammaproteobacteria; order Burkholderiales; family Burkholderiaceae_F; genus CAZZAD01. The sequence goes on from CAZZAD010000314.1 coordinate 50, forward strand.
CCACCACTCACAAGCCTTATAGGCACTGGCCCCGTAGCTACATACCCGATAGCACGGGGCTTTTTCATTTCCGCCTCAGATTGCCCGTGTGGCCAACGGGGCGGGTTATGCGCCTGCACTGTGTCCGCCGCTCATACCAAGGCCCGTATCACGCCCCCATCGCCAGGGAATCACACAGCGCCAGCAGCTGCCCCGCCTCGGGCTCAGGCAACTGGCCTGCGCGCAGCAAGGTTGCACGCTGCACACCACGCAGACGGAAGTACAGCTCATCCTCCAGCGCCTCCACCTCGGCAGCATCTGCACTGAGCAGGGCCGCGGGGTTCCACAGGCCACTTTCGTTCCAACCCATGCGCAAGCGGCCCAACAAGAACTGCGCCAAGGCCAGCGCGGTCTGCATGGCGGGCAGCTGAGCCACTTGGGCCAGTGCCAACACACGCTGCTCTGCGCCCGCCAGCACGCCACCCAAAGCAGCCAGGCGCTGCTCAATCTCGCTGGCCTGCAGCACGGCAGACTGCGGCGGCTGAGCGCCCGCCGCCTGGGTGATCTTGCCCACCCAATGCAAATCAAACTCGCCAGGCACCGCACGCAACGCAACGCTCGCATGCAGCAGGTGGCTATACGGGCTGCGCAACGCATTGAGCGTGGCCTCGGTCACCGCCAGCAAACGCCCCTGTGGAGACATCTTCCCGCCCCCCAGGGCGTTGGGATAGCCGGACTGGTCCAGGCGCTCATGGTGCTCGGCAATCGCCCGCGCCACCTCAGCCGGGTAGTTGGTGAGCTGCGCCACCAACAAATAGCCCACATGGGGGTGCACGACCAATTGCTGGTAACTCGCAAAGTCAAGATCGCGGTCCGCTTCGGCCTCACCATGCAGCGGATCGATGTACATCTCGCCCACATCGTGCAACAAGCCGCTCATCAAGGCCAAACGCACAGCCGCATCGTCTCCGCCATCCGCCGCCATCAACGCCCCGTTGAGTGCCATGGCCGCCACGGCATGCGCGTAATGCGCAGGCCGTGCCGTTTGGGCCGCCGTCAGCAGCAACTGGGCCACGGGGTGCAACGTGAGCCCCCCGACCAAGCCCAGCAAACGCGGGGCATGGGGCTGCAACACAGGCACCAGCGGCGACGAACTCTGCAGCACTGCCTGCACGGCCTGCACCAGGCCCGCCACCGACACGCCATCCTCGGCAATCAGGCTGGTCTCCAGCGGCTGGCGCAATTCGCGGTCCAACAACCTGCGCTGCAACGCGGCAGACACAGGCTGGTTGCCCGCCCACAGCTTCACGCCGGAAATGTCGTAGATATCGGTGGCCGAGATGATGCGGCGGGTTTCGCCAGCTTCCAGAATCGTGGCCAGCGCATGGGGGTTGGCAGTGCCAAATGCGCTACCGCTCGCAGTCGTCAATGACGTCATGGAAAGTCTCCCCAAAGCTTGGTGCGCCGATTATCGGCCCGAGCACCGCAATTGCATCAACCATGCAGCGCAAATCACTCACACCCCTTGCCGCACGACAACGGTTTGGCATTGACGCCACCGGTCATTGGCCGGATTTCGATTGGCAAAGTAGTGGAAAGAAACGGCAAGCGCTTGCCGGAGAAAGATGACGAGTTCACCATCACCAGCCAGTTCAAAACTGTCTTTTTGAGAGGCCATTGCCTTCGCGCATGGACGGACCATCTTGATCCACCCGTTTCGCAATGAGAAGGCTTGAGCCGGACTGGGTTGGAGCATGGAGCAGACCATCTTGTGTTTACAGAAAATTATCCAAGACAGATAATTATCGGCCACAGATAAAATGGGATACTTCAATGACGACTGAGCCCGTGTTCCATCGCCCCGAGTACGCAGCTGACATGGCTCAGCAGTTGTTGAAGCCCAGTGCGTTGCAAGTGCAGGTGCGCTCTGGTGTGTTTCTATCTGGCATCCGCCGCATCGGGAAAACCACATTTCTTCGGCAGGACTTGATCCCGGCGCTGGAGTCCATGGGCGCTTTGGTGATCTACGTGGACCTCTGGGCAGATCGCAGCAAGAGCCCTGCCTCGCTGGTGCATGAAGCCGTCAAGGAAACGCTGTCAGCGCTATCGGCACCCGGCACCAGCTTGTTGGCGCAATTCAAGGGCCTGAACATCAGCGCGGCGGGCTTGTCTTTTGGGTTCCAGCTGGATGCCGTCGGCAAGCCCGGTGGAGCCACATTGGGCCACGTGTTTACCGAGCTGGTGGACAAGGTGAAAACCGACGTGGTGCTCGTCATTGACGAGGTGCAGCACGCGCTGGGGACCGAGGACGGGACCAACCTGCTGTTTGCATTGAAGGCGGCCCGTGATGCCGTCAACACCCGCCCA
>CAZZAD010000315.1:0-2366 GCA_964652055.1 uncultured Burkholderiaceae bacterium
GCGTTTTTCACAATCTCGACCGGTGACTGCGTGGTGTGATCGAGCAGGGCGCGCGCGGCGGCGTGGGCGTAGGCACCGCCCGAACCGATGGCCACCAGACCGTGTTCGGGTTCCAGCACATCGCCGTTGCCGCTGATGATGAGCGAGACCTCGCGGTCGGCCACTGCCAACATGGCTTCCAGGCGCCGCAAGATGCGATCGGTGCGCCAGTCTTTGGCCAGTTCCACGGCCGAGCGCAGCAAATTGCCCTGATGGTTTTCCAGCTTGGCCTCAAAGCGCTCGAACAGCGTGAACGCATCGGCCGTGGCGCCTGCGAAGCCGGCCAGAATCTGATCGTGATACAGTCGGCGCACCTTGCGCGCGCCGTGTTTGATGATGATGTTGCCCAGCGTGACCTGGCCGTCGCCGCCCAGTGCAACGACGTTGCCGCGTCGTGCGGAAACAATGGTGGTGCCGTGAAAGGGTTCCATAGGGGCCGATGAGAAAGATTTGCCGCAATTTGCACGCACAAGGCGTCGCAAAAAACGTGGTCAGTCGCGGCGCAGTTTTACCGAGGCCACTGCGGTGACGCCCAGCAGATGCAGCAAGGCGCCGATCAACGCGTTGACATTGCGCAGCTCCAGCGTGACGCCGTGTTGTTGCAGACGCAGCGCCATATTGAGCAGGGACGAGCCCGCAGAAAAGGCCATGCGCTGCAACTGACGACAGTCAATGGCCAGTACGCCCTTGTAGTTTTGTGCCGCCACGCCTACGCGTCCAAAATGAGGTTCACCCTCGCCTTCAATGATGCCGCGCCACTGCAGCGGGTCATTGGCATCGACCACCGCGGGAATGATGGGTTCAGCCACGGGGCCGGCAGGCTTGACCTTCATGTTGGGTGAAATGGGCTCCCACGACGGGGGCGAAACCTCGTAAGTGATGCAGTACTGAATGCCGGTTTCTTCAAAATCATTCTGGCGTTCAAGTAGGCGCAATATTTCAAGCAGCAGCATCCAGCCGGCGTCCGAGGTGTCGCGCCGACCCGGTTGCACCGCGCGTTGCAGCGCTTCACACAGACGTTCAATACCTACCAGGGTGAGCTCGTGCGCAGCGCGTTTGAAGGCGCTGACCACGCGCAGCAAAAGCTCGGCGCCCACCAGATCAATGTTGCGCACCGCCGAGGCATCCAACACCAGGGCCGGACTGGTCGCGGCATGCGCCTTGAGCTCTTCGAGTGACTTGACCACGCTGGCGTCGATCTCGGCCGGTAGCCGCACAATGGGCGCGCCGTTCAATGTGCTTTCCAGGACCTGGGGCGCGGTGGGTGCGGCCGCAGTGCGCGACCCTGCGGCGGGCGTTTTTTCGTAGTCCATCCATGACGGCGGCGAATTGCCAAAGCGCAGCACGTAGTCCATGGTCAGTTTCTCAAACGTCTCGCGATTGCCGCCTTGATTGATCAGTTCAAAGAGCATTTGCCACGCGGTCTGCACGTTCTGCCCCGCGGTGTCGTTGGCCAGCGCCGCGCTCAGGCCCGTCTGGGCTTCGGCAATCAGGCCGTTGGCAAACAAAATGGCGGTTTCGTCGATGACCGAGCCCGCGCCCGAGGTATGAATCTCGATGGCGTTGATGTTGCCTAGCTCATCGTCGGACATGCTGTCCGTGTCGCCTCGCCCTGCCGCTGCGCGTGAGGCAGCGGCAGTACCTTTGCCCCCACTTAGGGCGAAGGCACTGTTGGCGGCCGGGACCGCGTTGCCTGTGGAGCCTACAGGCCGCAGGAAGTCGCGCGTCATTTCAGATTCGATGGCATCAATCTTTGCGGCGGTTTCCATCGCCAAGGTTCGATGGAAATCACGACTCGACACGGTGTTTTCCGTCGTGGCAAACCGACCTTGCGGGAGCTTGCTGCCGCTTTCTGAAGGCGGGACACCGGGCCGGCCGGGCGGGCGTTCGGGTGCAGGGCGGGGGCGTGCACCGGCCCCGTCACGCGTGCCACGGTCTTTGGCGTCCTTGGAATCTTTTTTGAAGAAAGAAAACACCACGTGCCGAGCTGTCGCCCGAAGGCGCTCCAAAGAGGTAAACGATTAATAGAAGACTTCGCCTTTTGACTACACCTTTGCTACGCAAGGTCAGCCACGACGACGATCATGGCCCAGTCTGTAGAGGGCGAATCACTATATCAACAATCAGGTTCACACCTGAATTCGACGCTTGAATCACATAAACACGCCTACTGCCCGGGTGCTAGAATATTTGTCGCAGCAGGGTGGCGGCAACAAGTAGGTTGCAGGTGAGCGCAGCGAACCCCAACATGGGCCTCACGACAACGGGTGGCGTTGGGGTTCGCTGCGCTCACCCCAACCTTGTATTGTGATTTTGGCTTTGGTGTT
>CAZZAD010000316.1:0-2365 GCA_964652055.1 uncultured Burkholderiaceae bacterium
CATTCACCAAGATGGCGTGCTCAAGGCGCGTGATACCTACGAAATCATGCGTGCTGAGGACGTGGGCTGGTCCACCAACAAGATCGTTCTGGGCAAGCTCTCGGGCCGCAATGCGTTTAAGCAGCGGGTGCAGGAGCTGAGTATTCCGGTGGAAAGCGAGACGGAGCTCAATGCTGCTTTTGCCAAGTTCAAGGAACTGGCCGACCGCAAGGCCGAAATTTTTGATGAAGACATTCAGGCGCTGTTTTCAGATGAGGCGGTCACGCCCAACGTGGAGTACTACCGCCTGCTCTCTTTGGCGCAGCACTCGCAAACCGGCGAGCGGCCGCATGCCACGGTGGTTATCGCCGTCGGGCTGCAGGAGCTCAAGGCGGAATCTGACGGCAATGGACCGGTGGACGCCACGCTGCGTGCTATTGAAAGCCAAGCCCAGAGTGGGGCAGAGCTGCTGTTGTATTCAGTCAATGCCATCACCACGGGTACCGAGTCGCAGGGCGAAGTGACAGTGCGGCTGGCGCGCGGGGGGCGCATCGTCAACGGTGTGGGGGCCGACCCGGACATCGTGGCGGCCTCGGCCAAGGCGTACATCAACGGTCTGAACAAGCTGCACAGTGGGGTGGAGCGGCTCAATCCGCAGACTTCTTTGGCGCCGTGATCCTTTTTGTCATCTCCGCGCAGGCGGGGATCCAGCCACCCTTGGCCACCGGTACTGGATCCCCGCCTGCGCGGGGATGACGACGAGAAAGCGCGGGGATAACGACGAGAAAGCGCGGGGATGACGAAGCGAAGGCGCGGGGATGTCGAAATGGCGCAAGTGCCATGGCGATATGGCTATACTCGCGCCCCTCACGGCACGGCCCTCCTTCCGTGTTCGCGTGTTCAATCTGAAAGGGATCACCATGTCAGTAGCCGATATCAAGAAGGGCGACATCGTCGCCAAGTTTCAACGCACAAAGACCGATACGGGTTCGCCCGAAGTTCAAGTGGCCTTGCTCACCGCTCGCATCAATGAGCTGACCGACCACTTCAAAGCCCACGTGAAAGATCACCATTCACGCCGGGGTTTGCTCAAGATGGTCAGCCGCCGTCGCAAGTTGCTCGATTACCTCAAAGGCAAGAGCCCTGATTCGTACAAAGGGCTGATCGAGACCCTCGGTCTGCGTAAGTAGTTCTTGCTCAAAGTGAAATTATGAAAATCATGGGCTCGCGGGTTTCGACTCTGCGGGCCCGTTTGTATTGGGTGCATTAAGTGCATTGGGTGCAGACGAGGGCAGCGGTGTAGTCCTGGTTTGCACATAACGTTGAGAGGAAATCCAAGTGTTCGAAAAAGTGACTAAGACATTCCAGTACGGTGCGCACACCGTGACGTTGGAAACCGGAGAGATCGCACGCCAAGCTTCAGGTGCGGTGTTGTGTTCCATGGATGCCACCGTGGTGCTGGCCACCGTGGTGGCACGCCGCGAGGCCAAAGCGGGCCAAGATTTCTTCCCGCTGACCGTGGACTACGTGGAAAAAACCTACGCCGCGGGCAAGATCCCCGGGGGCTTTTTCAAACGCGAAGGGCGTCCTTCAGAAAAAGAAACCCTCACCAGCCGGCTGATTGATCGCCCCATTCGCCCGCTTTTCCCGGACGGTTTTTATAACGAAGTTCAGATCGTCATCCATGTGTTGTCGGTGAACCCGGAAATTGATCCGGACATCGTGGCCATGATCGGTGCCTCCGCAGCGCTTTCGATTTCTGGCGTGCCTTTCAAGGGCCCCATCGGTGCGGCGCGTGTTGGTTACGTCGACGGCCAGTACCTGCTCAACCCCACCGTCACGCAACTCAAAACCAGCCAGCTCGATCTGGTGGTGGCCGGCACCGAACGCGCTGTGCTGATGGTTGAATCGGAAGCTGATCAGTTGTCTGAAGAAATCATGTTGGGTGGTGTGGTCTATGGCCACACCCAGATGCAGGCCGCCATTGACGCGATTCACGCCCTGGTTCGTGAGGCCGGCAAACCCGCCTGGGACTGGCAGCCGCCGGTCAAGGATGTGACCCTGCTCACCAAAATTGTGCAGTTGGCCGGTACGGGGCTGCGTGATGCCTATCAAGTGCGCAGCAAGCAAACGCGCACGGAAAAAATCAACGCCGTGTACACGCAGGTGTGGGCCAAGCTGGAAGAAGAAGCTGCCGCGGCCGGTACCGCCAAGCCCGACACCAACACGGTCAACGGCATCCTGTTTGATCTGGAAGCCAAGATCGTGCGCAACCAGATTCTCAATGGTGAGCCGCGCATTGACGGACGCGACACGCGCACCGTGCGCCCCATTGAAATCCGCACGGGCGTGCTGCCGCGCACGCACGGCTCGGCCCTCTTTACCC
>CAZZAD010000317.1:0-2332 GCA_964652055.1 uncultured Burkholderiaceae bacterium
GCCGAAGCCTTGCAAAAGCGCTTCATTGGTTTCTCCGATACCCGTCAGGCGGGCGACGAGATGGCCGACATCAAACGCATGTTCACGCCCGAGTTCCGCAACCGGCTAGACGCCATCATCAGCTTCAAGGCGCTGGACGAAGAAATCATCCTGCGCGTGGTCGACAAGTTCCTCATGGCGCTGGAAGACCAGCTGCACGAGAAAAAAGTGGACATCACGTTCTCGGACGAGCTGCGCAAACACCTGGCCAAGAAGGGCTTTGACCCCGTGATGGGCGCACGTCCCATGGCCCGGCTGATTCAGGACGCGATTCGCAAAGTGTTGGCCGATGAACTGCTGTTTGGCAAGTTGGCCAGTGGTGGCAAGGTCAGTGTGGATGTGGATGCCGAGGGCCAGATCAAGCTTGAGTTTCCCCAGGGCAACAACAGCAATGGCGGTGGCGGTGCATCGACCAAAGAGCACATCGAGCCTGTGGTGCTGGAGTAGAGGCCAAAGCGACCTCAACCAACCTACCGTAATCGCGATACCTGTCTGGAGGTCACGTCCCCCCGATTTGACATCGCAAAGCAAAGCGTTTGAAGTGCGGCCCGCAGATCTACTCTGCGGGCCGTTTTCATTTCCGGAGGACATTGATGAAACATGCGATGAGTCGTATCGCGGCGCTGGCCGCTTTTGTGAGTTGGGTACCAGCTGGGTTCGCCCAAGCCACACCCGCCCAAACGCCTGACACCAAAGCCGGCGCCTATCTGGCCGCCAACTGCGCCAACTGTCACGGCACCACCGGCACCAGTCAGGGCGCCATGCCCAGCCTGGCGGGTCGGGAGGCTGCCTACATCATCGATCAGATGCGTCAGTTCCGTGATGGCAAACGTACGGCAACCATCATGCATCAGCTCTCCAAGGGCTATAGCGACGAACAGATCGCCGCCATTGCCGCGTACTTTGCCGCTCAAAAGAAATAGGGGCCCATCATGAAAAACAGCAACACACGTCGTGAGGTATTGAAAGTCGCAGGCGCCGCTGCAGCCACGTTGTTGGCTGGATGTGGCACTTGGGGTAGCAGCAAGCCCATCGGCCGCGTGGTGGTCGTGGGTGCAGGTTTTGGCGGAGCTACTGCGGCCAAATATTTGCGCCTGTGGTCCCAAGGGCGTATTGAAGTCACGTTGGTCGAAGCCAACCCCGGGTTTATCTCCTGCCCCATCTCCAACATGGTGCTGGGCGGCCATCGCAAACTTGACGAGCTCAGCCTCAGTTATGAAGGCCTCAAAAAGCGCGGCGTCAACGTTGTGCATGACACCGTCACCGCCATCGACCCCGAGAAAAAAGTGGTGCGCCTGGCCTCAGGCGGCGTGTTGCCGTTTGATCGTGTGGTGGTGTCGCCCGGCATTGAGTTCATGTACGAGCGTGTAGCCGGCATGGATGCCCAGGCACAGCAATCGGTGCTGCATGCGTGGAAGGCGGGCGCGCAAACCCTGGCGCTGCGTGCGCAGCTCGTCGACTTGCGTGCTGGCGGCACCGTGGTCATGAGCATTCCGCAAGCGCCGTACCGCTGCCCTCCTGGGCCCTACGAGCGCGCCTGCGTGATCGCCAGTTATCTGAAAAAAGCCAAGCCGGGCAGCAAGCTCATCGTGCTCGACGGCAATCCAGATATCGTCAGCAAGAAGCCCTTGTTCAGCCGCGTGTTTGCCGAAGACTACAAAGACATCGTTGACTACCGCAGCGGCATGGCAGTCACTGAAGTGGACGCGCGCAGCAAAACCTTTATCACCGAGATCGGCGACAAGGTTCAAGGCGACGTGCTCAACCTCATCCCCCCGCAGCGTGCCGCCAACATTGCGCGAGATGCGGGTCTCATTACCGCCAACGAACGCTGGTGCGGTGTGGACTGGATGAGCATGGAATCGGTGAAGGTGCCCCATGTGCATGTGCTGGGTGACGCCACGTTGTCGGCGCCCGCCATGCCCAAGTCGGGGCACATGGCCAACCAGCACGGCAAGGCCGCCGCCGCCGCCATTGTTGAACTGATGAATGGACGGCAACCCATCGCCCCGATGATGGCCAACACCTGCTACAGCTACGTTGATGGCAGCAATGCCGTGCACGTGTCCAGCGTGCATCGTTGGGTGGCCGAGAAGAAAACCATGGAAGCCGTACCGGGCTCGGGTGGCATCTCCTCACAAGAGCGCGCCTCGTGGGCACTGGAAGGCAACTACGCCTGGAGTTGGGCGCAGACGCTTTGGGCGGACATGTTGACCTGATGGCTGTTGTCGCAACGCCTTTCCCTCACCCTCAATCCCTCTCCCGGGGGGAGAGGGAAGTTAAAAGCCCCTCT
>CAZZAD010000318.1:0-2324 GCA_964652055.1 uncultured Burkholderiaceae bacterium
GAGGGAAGTAAAGCCCCTCGCCCGCCGGCAGAGGGGTTGGCGTGAGGGAAAGCAGCGTGACGAATCTCTACATACTTACTGTGGCCCCCCCCTTCGACCCTCGCCCCCTCATCGATGGCCTGCCGCATCTGCCCGGCGTCTATCGCATGCTCGACGCGCAGGGCGCTGGGCTTTATGTGGGCAAGGCCATCGACCTCAAAAAGCGCGTCGGGTCGTACTTCAACAAGAACGTCGCCCCACGCACTGCGCTCATGCTCACCCATGTGGCGGCCATAGAAACCACGGTCACGCGCTCTGAGGCCGAGGCGCTGCTGCTGGAAAACAATCTCATCAAGACGCATGCGCCGCGCTTCAACATTTTGTTTCGGGATGACAAAAGTTATCCGTATCTGAAATTCAGCGACCACACGTTTGCGCGCGTGTCGTCCTATCGCGGCGCGGCGGATCGGCGTGCGCGCTACTTTGGCCCGTATCCCAACGGCCTCGCGGTCAAAGACACCATCGAGTTACTGAAAAAAGTGTTTCAGCTGCGCACTTGCGAAGACGCAGTGTTCAATCACCGCTCACGTCCGTGTCTGCTGCATCAGATTCAACGCTGTTCCGCTCCCTGTGTGGGGCTGATTGATAAAGCCGCCTACGCGCAAGACATGGAACGCGCCATGCGTTTTTTGCGTGGTGAATCCAATGAACTGATGAGCGAGTTGCAGGCGCGCATGCAGGCCTATGCCGATGAGCTCAAGTACGAACAGGCCGCCGTGGTGCGTGACCAGTTGGGTTCGCTCGCCGCCGTGTTGCATCAGCAAGCCGTGGAAAACACCGGGTCCGCAGCGGTCGATGTGGATGCCGACATCATCGCCGTCGCTGTTCATGAGGGCCACTGCTGCGTGAACCTCGCCATGGTGCGTGGCGGCCGCCATCTGGGTGACAAGCCGTATTTCCCCACCGCAAAAGGCGAGGGCGTTGATGCGGTGGAGGTGCTCGAAGCATTTTTATCGCAGCACTATCTGGACCACGCTTGTCCGGGTCTGCTCATCGTCAGTGCCGACATCGACGTGGCGGCCTATGAGCTGCTGCTTAGCGCTGAAGGGCGCAAGGTGCAGATCCTGCGTCAGCCGCAATCGCAACGCCGTCGCTGGTTAGAAATGGCCGCCTCCAACGCCAGCATTGCGCTGGCGCGGCGTTTGGCTGAAGAGGGTTCACAGCAGGCCCGCACCCGTGCGTTGATTGAGGCGCTCAACATCGACCTGGGCGAAGCCGACGCTGCACAACTGCGCGTGGAATGTTTCGACGTGAGTCATACCGCCGGTGAGGCCACGCAGGCGTCTTGCGTGGTGTACGTCAATCACGCCATGCGCTCAGCCGAATATCGCCGCTACAACATCGACGGCATCGAGCCGGGAGACGACTACGCCGCTATGCGTCAGGTGCTGTCGCGCCGCTTTGCCGCGGTGGCGCGTGGTGAAGCCGCGCTGCCGCATCTGGTGCTCATCGACGGTGGCAAGGGGCAGATCGAAGTCGCCCGCCAGGTCTTTGAAGAGCTGGGCCTCGATGCGCAGGTGTTGGTGGGCGTGGCCAAGGGCGAAGAGCGCAAAGTGGGGCTCGAAGCGCTGGTCTTTCCTGATGAGCGCGCACCCCTGCGCCTGGGCCGCGACTCGCAAGCGCTGATGCTCATTGCGCAGATTCGTGATGAAGCGCATCGCTTCGCCATCACCGGCATGCGCGCACGGCGCGCCAAGGCGCGCAACACCTCGCAAGTGGAGGACATTGAAGGTATCGGCCCCAAGCGGCGGCAAAAGCTGCTCGCGCGTTTTGGGGGGCTGCGTGGTTTAAAGGCCGCTTCAGTCGAAGATATTGAACAGGTGGAAGGGGTGTCGCGTAAGCTCGCGCTCAAGATTTACGCCCAGCTGCATGGGCAAAGCTGAAATATGTTCAACCTTCCGCTCCTGCTCACGTACGCACGCATTGCCATGATTCCGCTGGTTGTCGGCGTGTATTACGTGCCCGACACCTGGATCTCTCCGCACGAGCAAAACATTTTCGGTTGCACGGTCTTCATCCTGGCGGCATTGACCGACTGGTTTGACGGCTGGCTGGCGCGTCGTAATGGTCAAGAAACCCGCCTTGGTGCCTTTCTCGATCCTGTGGCCGACAAACTTATGGTGTGCGCTGCCCTCCTGGTGCTGCTCGATCACGGACGGGTGGATTCCTTTGTGGCGCTGGTCATCATCGGGCGCGAGATCACTGTCTCAGCCCTGCGTGAGTGGATGGCGCAGATCGGCGCTTCGGCCAGCGTGGCGGTCACCTGGTTGGGCGAGTTCACGACC
>CAZZAD010000319.1:0-2314 GCA_964652055.1 uncultured Burkholderiaceae bacterium
GCAACGAAGTAAAAGATGTGATCAAGAGACAGGGCGCAGGCCGGGGCCCAATTGCCAGCGTTTCAAATTGGGCCCCGGCCTGCGCCGGGGCGACGTCTCTTCGGTGCGTTTGTGTGTATGTATGAGTCGCGTTCATAACCAACCCAACTAAACAGCATTGGTCTTAACTTTTTGTCTTAATCCCTCCACCTCACCTCCCCCCCGCCACCCATGGAAACTCTCACACAAAGTGCCGACACCCTGTTTGTTCTGCTGGGCGCCATCATGGTGCTGGCCATGCACTCAGGCTTTGCCTTCCTTGAACTCGGAACCGTGCGCCGGAAAAATCAGGTCAATGCCCTGGTCAAAATTCTGGTCGACTTTGCGGTATCCACCATCGTCTACTTCTTTGTGGGTTACACGGTGGCCTATGGCGTGCAGTTTTTTTCGGGCGCTGAAACGCTGGCGCAGAAAAGTGGTTATGAGCTGGTCAAGTTTTTCTTCCTGCTGACCTTTGCCGCGGCCATTCCCGCCATTGTGTCGGGCGGCATTGCGGAACGCGCACGGTTTTATCCGCAGCTGCTGGCCACCGCCATCATTGTGGGTCTGGTGTATCCGCTGTTTGAGGGCGTGGTCTGGAATCAGAAATTTGGCATTCAGGCTTGGCTGCTTGCAAACACCGGAGCGGAGTTGCATGACTTCGCGGGCTCCATCGTGGTGCACGCGCTGGGCGGCTGGATTGCACTGCCCGCCGTATTGCTGCTGGGTGCACGCCACAACCGCTACCGCAAGGATGGCGGCATGTCGGCGCACCCACCGTCGAGCATTCCGTTCTTGGCACTGGGCTCGTGGATTCTGGTGGTGGGCTGGTTTGGCTTCAACGTGATGAGCGCGCAGGCCATCACAAAAATTTCGGGTCTGGTGGCGGTGAACTCCCTACTCGCCATGGCGGGCGCCACCGTCGTTGCCGTGCTGGTGGGCCGCAATGACCCGGGCTTTGCCTACAACGGCCCGCTGGCCGGCTTGGTGGCGGTGTGTGCGGGCTCGGATGTGATGCACCCCATGGGCGCACTGGTGGTCGGTGGCGTGGCCGGTGGTCTGTTTGTCGTGATGTTCACGCTGACGCAAAACCGCTGGCGCATAGACGATGTGCTGGGCGTGTGGCCCCTGCACGGCCTGTGCGGCGCCTGGGGTGGTGTGGCCGCCGGCATCTTCGGGCAACAAGCCTTGGGCGGCCTGGGTGGGGTGAGTCTGGTAGCGCAACTCCTGGGCACGCTGATGGGCATTGCCTGGGCCTTGCTGGCCGGCTTTGCGGTGTACGGCACCATCCGCGCATTCATTGGGTTGCGCCTGTCGCAGGAAGAAGAGTTCGACGGCGCGGATCTGAGCATTCACCGCATCACCGCCAAGGTGGAGCGGGAAGACAGCTGGTAGGCGTCAGCGCGGCGCTGTTTCGCAACGCCGCTTGCGTTCAAACAAACACACCGCCGCGCAAGTGGCCACGTTGAGCGACTCCACCGCGGTGCTGGTGGGTACCGTAATACGCAGCGTGCATAACGCTTGGGCCTCGGAGGACAAGCCCTGTCCTTCCGAGCCAAACATCCATCCCACGGATGTTGCGGGCAGGGGCACGTTCCATAGCGATGGCGCCTGATGCGCCACGGTGGCGACCCATACGATGGATTGCACGGAACCCAACTGCTCTGGAGTGACGTGCTCGCTCAGCTGAAGCGCAAAGTGCGCGCCCTGGGCACCACGTAACACTTTGGGCGCCCACAGTGCGGTGGTGGCAGGGCTGGCACAGATGTGCTTGATGCCCGCAGCAGCAGCCACACGCAGTAACGCACCGGCATTGCCGGGGTCTTGCACGCCGTCCAGATAAACAAAATCAGAGTCGGCGCGCTGCGGCAACTCGGTGGACGTCACGGGAAGCACCAGCATCAGACCCACGCCGCGCTCTACTGGGGCCAGTGCGTCGTAGAGGGCTGCGCTCAACTCATAGACCGTTGCTGACGTGCGCTCCAGCACGGGCTGCAGGGTCTGGACGTTGGCGCCGTGACGCACCAGCACCGCTACGGGTTGCACCTGCGCGTCGAACGCAGCTTGCGCCAGATGAAAGCCCTCGGCCAGCGTTTGCCCCATCTGGCGCACTGCGCGCGGTTGCGTGGCCAGTTTTAACCACTGGCGAAAGCGTGGGTTTGAATCGGAGGTGATGGGTTTCATGTTGAACCGCTTTCCCTTGCATGTTGCCCCCCCCCTTCAAGGGGAGGTTCATCTTGATCCCCTCCCCTTCAAGGGGAGCAACTGTGATCCAAGTCAAGCGGTTTTTGCATGT
>CAZZAD010000320.1:0-1019 GCA_964652055.1 uncultured Burkholderiaceae bacterium
TCCGGCAAATCGTGTGCCTAGGACCGGTTCGCCCACATCGAAGGCCCAGACCATGCCGCGCTGGCGCAGGTGTTCGACGCGGAGGTCTTCACGCAGCGGTGCCAGGGCACTGGTGAGCCACTGTGCGCGCTGTGTATTGGTCTGTAATACGTGATCGTGTTCAAAGTGTTCGAGCACCGTCACCGCGGCACGGCAGGCCAGTGCATTGCCGCTGTAGGAATGTGAATGCAGAAACCCGCGCGCAGTGTCGTCATCGAGAAACGCCTGATAGATCGACTCGCGGCACATCATCAGCGACAGCGGCAGCAGGCCGCCGCTGATGCCTTTGGACAAACACATCAGATCGGGCCACGCTTCGGCTTGCTCAGACGCAAAGAAGGTGCCGGTGCGGCCACAGCCCACTGCAATCTCGTCGGCAATCAGGTGCACGTTGAAGCGGTCACACAGCGCACGGGCAGCGCGCAGGTAGGCGGGGCCGTACATGGCCATGCCCGCGGCGCCTTGTACCAGGGGCTCAACGATCAGCGCCGCGATGTGTTCATGACGCGTCTCCAGCAGCGCTTCAAGTTCAGCGGCTGCGTGTGTGGCCACATCGGCGGCGGTCTCGCCCGCAACAGCCTGGCGCGCATCGGGCGACATCACCAGGTGTGGACGCAGCAGCAGCGGGTCATAGGCATCACGAAACACCGCCACATCGGTGAGCGCGAGTGCACCCAGCGTCTCGCCGTGATAGCTCTGGCGCAAACAGACGAACTCACGTTTGCCCGTTTGCCCCACGTTGCGCCAATAGTGAAAACTCATCTTCAACGCAATCTCAACGGCCGACGCGCCGTCACTGGCAAAGAAGCAGTGATCGAGCATGCCCCCGGTGAGCGCCGAGAGCCGCTCGGCAAGTTCAATGGCCGGCGCATGGGTGCAGCCGGCCAGCATCACATGCGGCAGTTGATCGAGCTGATCTTTCAGTGCCGCCTTCAGGCGCGCATCCGAGTGGCCAAACAGGTTGACCCACCACGAACTGG
>CAZZAD010000320.1:1029-2304 GCA_964652055.1 uncultured Burkholderiaceae bacterium
GGTCGATGAGCCAGGGTCCCTCACCGCGCGCAATGGGCAGCGGCGGCAACTCATGCGCGCGCTGCATCTGTGTGCAGGGGTGCCACACATGCGCCAGGCTGCGTTGTTGCAGGCAGAGGTTCAGATCCGTGGGCATGGTGTTCTGTGAATGGGCTGTGTGCAAAAAAAAGCCGCACGACGTGCGTGCGGCTGAGTTCAATTTGCGGCGTTTTAGTCGCGCTCGCCACCAAAAATGCCCAGCAGCGACAACAGGCTCTGGAACACGTTGAAGACGTCGAGATAGATCGCCAGCGTGGCCGAGATGTAGTTGGTCTCACCGCCCGTGACTACCCGGTTGATGTCATAGAGCATGTAGGCAGAAAAAATGCCCAGGCACATCACCAGCAGTGCAAGCGTGAGGGCAGGAACCTGCAGGAATGCTGCAGCAATGAAGCCCACAAAGGTGATCAGCGCGCCCACGAACAGGAATTTGCCCAGCCCCGACAGATCGCGCTTGATGGTGCTGGCCAGTGTGGCCATACCCGCGAAGATCACCGAAGTGCCGCCAAAGGCCATCATGACCAGCTCGCCACCGTTCTTAAGGCCCAGAATGGCGCCCACTAGGCGCGAGAGCATCAGGCCCATAAAGAACGTGAAGCCCAGCATTAGCAGCACGCCCACGCTGCTGTTCTTGTTGCGCTCTATGCCGTACATGAAGGCAAAAGCGCCCCCAAGAAAGACCAGCAGCGACAGCCAGATGCGCCCGGAAAACAGGGCATTGAACCCCGTGGCTACGCCCACCCAGGTGCCCAGCACTGTGGGTATCAGTGACAGCGCCAGAAGGGCGTAGGTGTTGCGCAGTACACGGTTGCGCTCAGTGGTGGCCAGCGCAGCCGGATTCATCGATGGATTGAAGGTTTCGTTCATAGGAAATCTCCCTGGGTTCAATAAGTGCTCATGCCGTGCTCATGCAATGAGCGGCTGACCATATCACGGATAAACGGGGTCGGGGCAGGTGCGCCCTGAAGAAATGCCCGGGTTGGCCTCAACGCTGGTTGAATGATGGAAAACGCTCATGCACTCCCGAACGTCGTCGCCCCGGCGCAGGCCGAGGCCCAATTTGGGGCGCTGGCAATTGGGCCCCGGCCTGCGCCCTGTCTCTTGATCACATCTCGCGCAACGGCTTGCGTAGCTCTACTGAGTAGCCATTTTGTGTTGCTGCGCGGTTTTGCGCAGCGCCTTTCCCTCCCTTGCAGGGCGCGTCTGGGCTTGTAGACCCAGACCGCTCGACAGGCG
>CAZZAD010000321.1:0-2259 GCA_964652055.1 uncultured Burkholderiaceae bacterium
AGCGCACAAAGTTCAGCGACACCTGCGGCAGCGTGCGCTTGAAGTGCCCCAGGCGCGGGAAGAGCCACTGCGCCGCAAATGTGGGCGGCACCGACAGGTTGAGCGAGCCGCCATCGCCTCCGTACGACATGAGCTGGGCTGTGGCCGATTCCAGCGCTGCCATGGCGGGGCGGGTGGCGTTGAGGTAGGTGGCGCCCGCCTCGGTCAGCTCCAGCCCGGTGGCCTTGCGGATGAATAGCTTTTGGCCCAGGTAGTCCTCCAGCGCCGCAATGTGGCGGCTGATGGCGCTTTGCGTCACGCACAGCTCACGCGCGGCCATGGTGAAAGCGAGGTGCTTGGCGGCAGAGTGAAAGGCGTTCAATTCGGAAATTGTGGGGCAGAGGCGGCGCATAGGGTTATCCCTTGGTATGAGTGGTGCTCATGGGTGGGTGAGATTTTAGACGTTGCAGTCGTGTGGGATTGGCCCGATAAATGCGTCTTGTGACACATCCATGTCACGGGTTTACCTCTGAGGAATGTTGCGTTGCACCATTTTGGAGACAAAACCGGCAAATTTGGCGCGCATGGCCTGCGGTGGGTAGGTCATGAGTATTTTTGAAGTCCCTGTTCACCACGTTGACCCAGCTCATGACCACTTTGTTGATTGAAAACAGCCGCGTTCTGGATGTGCATGCCCTGACATTTCGCACCGGCTTGTCCGTTTTGGTGCAAGACGGCCGCATTGCCGCCGTGGGTGCCGACTTGGTTGCCCCAGAAGGCGCCACGGTGCTGGATGCACGCGGCATGACGCTGATGCCCGGCCTGATTGATTGCCACGTGCACGTGGTGGCCTCGTCGTTCAACCTGGGCGCCGTGGCCAAGATGCCCAATGTGTTCACCATGATGCGCTCGCTGCCCATCATGAAGGGCATGCTGGAGCGGGGCTTTACCACCGTGCGCGATGCGGGCGGGGCAGATTGGTCGCTGGCCGAAGCGGTGCGCACAGGCTTGGTGCAGGGGCCGCGCATCTTCCCTTCGGGCAAGGCGCTGTCGCAAACCGGCGGGCATGCAGACTTCCGCGAGCGCAACGACAACCTGGATGTGTGCTCGTGCGCCTACAAGCTGGGCAACATTGGCCGCGTGGTGGATGGGGTGGACGCCTGCCGCCTGGCGGTGCGTGAAGAAATCTTGAAGGGTGCCACGCAGATCAAGGTGATGGCATCGGGCGGTGTGGCGTCTCCCAACGACCCGATTGGTAACCTGGGCTACTCCGAAGCCGAGTTGCGCGCGATTGTGGAAGAGGCCTCCAACGCCAACACCTACGTCATGGCCCACGCCTACACACCGCGCGCCATTGCCCGTGCGGTGCGCTGCGGCGTGCGCACCATTGAACACGGCAACCTGGTGGATGCGCCGACGGCCGAACTGATGGCCGAGCTGGGTGCCTTCATGGTGCCCACGCTCATCACGTATGAGGGCCTGGCCAACGAGGGCGAGCGTTATGGTTTGCCTGCTGCCTCGGTCGCCAAGATTGACAGCGTGCGCGGGCAGGGTAAAGAGGCCATCAAGATTCTGGCCAAGGCGGGCGTGAAGATGGGCCTGGGCAGCGATCTGCTGGCCGAAACGCACTACCTGCAGTCTGACGAGCTGCGCCTGCGCGCCGAAATTTTGGGCAACGGCCCGGTGCTGCAGCAGGCCACGCTGATTGGCGCGGAAATTCTGGGCCAGCAAGGCCAGCTGGGCGAAGTCACGTCCGGTGCTGTGGCCGACCTGTTGCTGGTGGATGGCGACCCGCTTGCCGACATCACCTGCCTGCTGAACCAGGGCGAGCGCATTCGCGCCATCGTCAAGGACGGCGCTTTCGTCAAGAACACCCTCTGAATTCCAACCCTCACCTGACCGGAGATCACCATGCAACGTAGAAATTTCGTCAAGCTCAGCGGCGTGGCCGCCGCACTGCAGTGCCTTCCCTCCATCGGCTTCAGCCAGCAGGGCGATGTGTTCCGCATCGGCTCGCTCACGCCCATCACGGGCGCAGGCAGCCCTTACGGTCCCGGCATGCAGCAGGCCATTCGCCTGGCGGTGGACGAGGTCAACGCTGCAGGCGGCGCAGGTGGCCGCAAACTTGAACTCTTCACCGAAGACGACCAGACCAAGCCCGACGCCGCCGTGCTGGCCGCCAAGAAGCTTATCGAGGTGAACAAGGTGCAGGCCGTGCTGGGCACCTGGGCATCGGGCGTGACGCTGGCGGTGATGCCGCTGACCGATGCGGCGGGCATC
>CAZZAD010000322.1:0-279 GCA_964652055.1 uncultured Burkholderiaceae bacterium
CAGGGGCACCTTGAGCTGCACGGCGCGCGAGGCGGTGATGACGCCTTCGGCGATGGTGTCGCACTTCATGATGCCGCCGAAGATGTTGACCAAAATGGCCTTGAGGTTCGGGTTGCGCAACATGATCTTGAAGGCTTCCGTGACCTTCTCAGCAGTGGCGCCACCGCCGACGTCCAGAAAGTTGGCGGGGCTGCCGCCGTAGAGCTTGATGGTGTCCATGGTGGCCATGGCCAGGCCCGCACCGTTGACCAGGCACCCAATGTCGCCGTCGAGCTGGAT
>CAZZAD010000322.1:334-2226 GCA_964652055.1 uncultured Burkholderiaceae bacterium
CTTCGTCCAGATCGCGCAGGGCCACGATGTCGGGGTGGCGAAACAGCGCGTTGGCGTCAAAGTTCAGTTTGCAATCCAGAGCCACGACGCGGCCGTCACCGGTGAGAATGAGGGGATTGATTTCGGCGAGCGCGGCGTCGGTTTCCCAGAAGGCTTTGTACAAACCTTGCAACACGGTGCGCGCCTGAGGAACGGCGGCTTCGGGCACACCGATCTTGCGGGCGGCGTCATCTGCTTCGGCGTCTTTGAGGCCAGTGGCGGGGTCGATGAAGACTTTGTGAATTTTTTCGGGGGTGTGCGCGGCAACTTCTTCAATGTCCATGCCGCCTTCGCTGGAGGCCATGAGCACCACGCGCTGGGTGGCGCGATCGACCACCATGCCGACATACAACTCTTTTTTAATGTCCGCGCCCTCTTCGATGAGCAGGCGCCGCACCTTTTGACCCTCGGGGCCGGTCTGGTGGGTTTTCAGTTGCATGCCCAGGATGTTGGAGGCATACGTTTTGACTTCGTCGAGCGATTTGGCGACCTTTACGCCGCCACCTTTGCCACGGCCGCCGGCGTGGATCTGCGCTTTGACCACCCACACTTTGCCGCCGAGCTCACCGGCAGCTTTGATGGCCTCAGCCACTGAGAAGCAGGCAATGGAGCGTGGTACGGCCACGCCATAACGTTTAAGTATTTCTTTGCCCTGATATTCGTGAATTTTCATTGTTGGACCGGCCGTTGGCGCTGAAAAATTGAAGGCGCGAAATCTATCACGCAGGCTTGAGCCATCACTGCGTGACGCTGTCGGCTTGTCGCAAAACCTTGAGAACCGCGTCCGACCCAAAGCCGCGCGCAGCCAGGAAGCGCGCCTGTTTGGCGCGCTGCGCCGGGTCGGTTGGGGTGCGACCGAATTTGCGCTCCCACACGGCCCAGGCACGCTCAAATTCAGTGCCTGCCAGGGTCTGGGTGGCTTCGCGTAACAACTCGGGCGCTAGACCGTGTTGCTGTAATTCCTGTTTGATACGCGCCACACCGTAGCGCGGCGCGCGCACGCGCAGGCGGGACTGCACAAAGCGCGCGTCGGAGAGCATGCCCTTGGCGGCGAGTTGATCGAGCACGCGGGCCACCTCTGCCACCGCATCAGGCTCGCTGCCTGGCGCGCCATCTGGCGCAAGACGGCGCAGCAGTTTGCGCTGTAACTCGGCACGGCTGTACTCGCGCCGCGAGAGCGCAGCCACGGCGCGCTGAAGCAAGGAGGGCTGTGTTCGCTTGGAAGAGCGCGACGCGGGCTGGTCCATGGATTGACCCACTTCAAACAGCAAGCAGCGCGCTCATCTCCGGGTTAGGCCTCTGCCGCCACTTTGCCCCGCGTGGCAACACCCAGTTTTTCACGGATGAGGTTTTCGAGTTCACGCGCCAGCTCGGGGCGCTCACGCAGGTACTCGCGAGAGTTGTCTTTGCCCTGACCGATGCGCTCGCCGTTGTAGCTGTACCAGGCGCCTGATTTTTCGATGATGTCGTGCTCGGCGCCCAGATCAATGATTTCGCCTTCGCGCGAGATGCCGGCACCGTAAAGGATGTCGAAACAGGCCTGCTTGAACGGGGGCGCCACTTTGTTTTTGACCACCTTGACCTTGGTTTCAGAGCCGATGACTTCTTCGCCCTTCTTGATGGAACCCACGCGGCGGATGTCCAGGCGCACCGAGGCGTAAAACTTGAGCGCATTGCCACCGGTGGTGGTTTCGGGGTTGCCGAACATGACGCCGATCTTCATGCGGATCTGGTTGATGAAAATCACCAGGGTGTTGGTGCGCTTGATGTTGCCGGTCAGCTTGCGCAGCGCCTGGCCCATCAGCCGGGCTTGCAGGCCAACATGGCTGTCGCCCATTTCGCCTTCGATTTCC
>CAZZAD010000323.1:0-2146 GCA_964652055.1 uncultured Burkholderiaceae bacterium
CCCAACCCTCCCCTTGAAGGGGAGGGAGCAACGTCGCATTGGCGGAACACTGTCATGAATTTCGGACAGCTCAATAAGCGCTACCCCAAATTGACATCAAACCCAAAGTGCTGACAAAAGCGGATCTTCTTCGGATAGGGGTAGACATTCATCATCTGCCCTTCCAGCAAACGCGCCTTGCGCTCCTGCCAATACGCGGTGGTGAAGAGGTCGGCGTGGTACTTGAGTACGGCCGCGCGGATGCGCGCGTCGCCCAGCAGGAAGGGCTTCCACTGCTCGGGGAACATGTCGCGCTTGTCCACGCTGAACCAGGGTTCGGACGCCATTTCATCTTCATCGCTGCGCGCCTGCGGCAGATCGCGGAAATTGCAATCCGTCATGTATTCGATTTCGTCGTAGTCATAAAAGACCACGCGATTCAAGCGCGTGACACCAAAGTTTTTGTAGAGCATGTCGCCCGGAAAGATATTGGCCGCAGCCAGATCCTTGATGGCATTGCCCCACTCTTCAATGGCATGGTCAATCTGCGACTCGGTGGCGTGTTGCAGGTAAAGGTTCAGCGGGGTCATGCGCCGCTCGATGTACACGTGGTGAATCATCACCGTGTCATGCGTGACCTCTACCTGGCTGGCGCATAGGCTCAGCAGCTCCTGGAGCAGTGCCGGCGCAAAGCGGTTGCGCGGCAAGGCCACTTGCGAGTACTCCCAGGTGTCGGCCATGCGGCCCACCCGGTCGTGTTGCTTGACCAGGCGGTACTTGCCCATGATCTGTTCGCGGTCGGTGTCCTTGGGCTGCGGAATCACGTCCTTGATGAGCTTGAACACGTAGGGAAACGAAGGCAGCGTGAACACGGTCATCACCATGCCGCGGATACCCGGCGCAATCTGGAAGCGGTCAGTCGAGTGACGCAGATGGTGCAAAAAGTCACGATAAAAAATGGTCTTGCCCTGCTTTTGCAGGCCCACCATGGTGTAGAGCTCCGAAGGCGGCTTGTGCGGCAGCAGGGTGCGCAGAAAATCGACGTACGCCGAGGGCGCTTCCATGTCCACCAGAAAGTAGGCGCGCGTAAATGAAAACAGCACCGAGAGCTGTTCCACCGTGAAGAGCGCCGCATCGATGTAGAGCGCACCCGCCGCGTTGCGCAGCAAAGGCACCGCAAAGGGCGTGATGCGCGTGCCGTTGATGACGCGGCCAATCAGATACGCCCCCTTGTTGCGAAAGAACAGGCTCGAGAGCACCTGAATCTGTAAATCGGGCTCGGCCTTGAACGCAGGCGCGAAGGCACCGCCCTCCACGTGCGCCTCACACACGGCGCGCATCACACAACGTATGTCGCGTTCCAGATTCACCCAGGCGCAATTGAGGTCCAGGTCTGCCGCCATCTGCCGCAGGGTGCGCCGCAGGCCCTCCGTGGCCGGGTAGTAGCTGCGGTAGCTGGGCGGATCAGCATCCATGTAATCGGTGGCCACGCCGGGGCGCACAAACAAAAACGCGTTGCGGTAATACGCACGATGCAGCAGCTTGGTGCACACCGAGTTGAAAAAGGTTTCGGCGCATTCGGGCTGGCGATGATCGGCCAGCAGCGCCACATAACTGGACTTCACGGCCTGCCACAGTGCATCGCGCTCTTCATCGGTGAGCGCGCCCAGATCGAAATCGCGCTCCACGCGTGCGGTGGCTTCGAGCACACGTTCGTCGTAAAAATCAATGCGCTGCGCGGCCGACTCGCGCATGCCGCGCCAATCGGCCGCTTCAAACCGGGCCTTGGCCTGCTGCGCCACCTGGCGAAACAGGCGGTAGTGACGATTGAAGCCTTCGAGAATCGCCTCCGCAATTTTTGCGGGCTGCGGCATGGAGCGATCGAATTCCAAGGGGGGCAGCAGAGTCATGGGCGGTGTAATGGGGGTCAGTCATTGGGGTCAGATCAACATTATTTTTGGACCACAAAATAATGTTGATCTGACCCCAATTAATTTTTTTACTGGGTTTCGGCGTACAGCTCGCGGCCGATGAGCATGCGGCGGATCTCGCTCGGGCCCGCGCCGATTTCGTAGAGTTTCGCATCCCGCCACAGACGCCCCAGCGGGCACTCGTTGATATACCCGTTGCCGCCATAGATTTGCACGCCTTCGCCCGCCATCCAGGT
>CAZZAD010000324.1:0-2143 GCA_964652055.1 uncultured Burkholderiaceae bacterium
GCGCGCGCAGGATTTCCGCATCGCCATGCATCAGCGCGTCGGTGGCGCGGCGCAGACCAAAGTCATCAAAAAGCTCGGCGTCGGTGTGCGTCTGGCGCTGGCCCAGTATCGAGAACTGGCTGCGTTTGCACAGTTCGCCTCTGACCTGGATGACGCCACGCGCAAGCAGCTGGAGCGTGGTCGCCTGGTCACCGAACTCATGAAGCAGCCGCAATATCAGCCGCTGCAAGTGTGGGAGCAGGCCGTCATTTTGTTCGCCGTGAATAACGGGCACCTCGACGACGTCGAGGTGAAGCGCGCGTTGGCTGCTGAAAAAGGCCTGCGCGACTTCCTCAAGAGCAAACATGCCGCCTTGGTCGATCGCCTTGAATCCACCAAAGACCTCACCAAGGACGACGAAACCGCACTGACCGCCGCCATTGTTGAGTTCAAGAAAGTAGGGGCGTACTAAATCTCAAGGCGCGTCGCCAAAGCGGCGCGCCCGACGAAAGCGCAACGTCATGCCCAGCACAAAAGAAATTCGCGTCAAGATCAAGAGCGTGCAAAACACGCGCAAGATCACCAAGGCCATGGAAATGGTGGCCGCCAGCAAGATGCGTCGCGCGCAGGAGCGCATGCGTCAGGCCCGCCCCTACGCCGACAAAGTCCGCAACATCGTGGCGCACCTGGCCAGCGCCAACCCCGAGTACAAGCACCCGTTCGTGGTCAAGCGCGACACGCTGCGCAATGTGGGCCTGATTTTGATATCCACCGACAAGGGCCTGTGCGGCGCGCTCAACACCAACATTCAACGCGCCGCCTTGGCTCGCATCAAGCAGTGGGAAGCGGCGGGTGCGCAGTTGCAGACCACCGCCATTGGCAACAAAGGGTATGGTTTCTTGCATCGCTTGGGAACAAACCTGGTGTCACATGTGGTGCAGATGGGCGACCGCCCGCATCTGGAAAAACTGATTGGCGCCATCAAGCTGCAGTTGGATGCGTACGCCGAAGGCAAGCTCGACGCCGTGTATTTGGGCTATTCGCGCTTCATCAACACCATGAAGCAAGAGCCCGTGCTCGAACAGCTGCTGCCGTTGTCCGCAGAGCGTCTGGCGCAGACTGAAGAAGAAAAGCGTGCCTACAGTTGGGATTATTTGTACGAGCCCGACGCGCAGCGCGTAATCGACGAGCTGATGACCCGTTATGTGGAAGCGCTGATATTCCAGGCCGTGGCCGAGAACATGGCCAGCGAGCAAAGCGCGCGCATGGTGGCCATGAAGTCGGCGTCGGACAACGCCAAGAAGCTCATCGAAGAGTTGCAACTGATCTACAACAAAACGCGCCAGGCCGGCATTACCAAAGAAATTTCAGAAATCGTCGGCGGTGCCGCCGCGGTTTCTTAATCGAATTACGTTATCGGAGTGAAGGACACATCATGAGCACCGGAACCATTGTTCAGTGCATCGGCGCGGTCGTCGACGTCGAGTTCCCACGGCAAGCCATGCCCAGCGTGTACGACGCGCTGATTCTCGAAAAAGACGAGACCAACACCCTGGTCGAGCAAGGCCTGACGTTTGAAGTCCAGCAGCATCTGGGCGACGGCATCGTGCGCACTATTGCCATGGGCTCATCCGACGGCATCCGCCGCGGCATGAAAGTGCGTGCCACCGGCGCCAACATTCAGGTGCCTGTGGGCCCTGGCACGCTCGGGCGAGTGATGGACGTGCTTGGCCGCCCCATTGATGAGCGCGGCCCCATCGACACCAAAGAATTCCGCGGCATTCATCAACCTGCGCCCAAGTTCGACGAGCTCTCGCCCTCCGTCGAGCTGCTCGAAACCGGCATCAAGGTGATTGACTTGATCTGCCCGTTTGCCAAGGGCGGCAAGATTGGTTTGTTCGGTGGTGCCGGCGTGGGCAAGACCGTGAACATGCTCGAACTCATCAACAACATCGCCAAAGCCCGTTCAGGTTTGTCGGTGTTTGCCGGTGTGGGCGAGCGCACGCGTGAGGGCAATGACTTCTATCACGAGATGTCGGACGCCGGCGTGATCGACCAGAAAGACCTCTCCAAATCCAAAGTAGCGATGGTGTTCGGTCAGCTGAACGAACCCCCGGGCAACCGACTGCGCGTGGCGCTTTCGGGCCTTTCGATGGCGGAGCGT
>CAZZAD010000325.1:0-2137 GCA_964652055.1 uncultured Burkholderiaceae bacterium
GGCGCTTCTTTGCTTCCGTAGGTTCTGCGCCAGCATCATCAGGCGGGACATTCGTGTCTGAGGTGGTCGCTGTCTCAGCATTTTCGACCGGGGCAGTTGCTTGGGGGACTTCGACGGCAACAGGCGTCTTAGGCAACACAATTTCAGGCGCGGCTGGTTGGCCGCCCTGTTCTGCAGGTACGTCTGACATGGGCATCCTTGAGGGACGGATTTGACCCGGGGTTCCGCCCGGTGCGGTATGCCGCCTAAGCTGCCAGCAGGAGGGTCAAAGCCCGTTGCTGATAGGCGTGGCGGTATGCAAGTTTGGCCTGTAGCAGTCTCTCCTGCTCGGCCAGAATGGCGTTTATCTCTGTCGTGATGCGCTCAATGTGGAGCGCGTAGAGCCTGGCACGCTCTTGGGCCTGTTTGGCCTCAAGTGCTGCCTGCGTATCTTCTTCAAGGCGGTTCGCCGCCTCGATCTCTCCAGCCTCGCGAAGCTGGGCAAAGACCTTGCGGACTGCCTCACGCCTTGCCTTGGCCTTCTTTGCGTTCTCAGCCTCGAGGGCTGCTGTCTTTGCGGCCTCGAGGGCTGCAATCTGACGCCTACGCTCGTCTTCCTCTGCCGCTGAGATAAACAGCGGGGTTCGGGTCTTGCGGTTGTCCTTCGGCTTGCGCGTTTCGGTCTGTATGCCGACTAGGTCAGCCGAGATGGTGCCAGAGCCGGAAAGGCTGGCCGACATCGCGCCGGGGTTCTGCTCGCCCCCTTGGAAATACCGCCCCGGAAAGTAGTTGTCGGGGAAGAACTTGTTAGGGAAATAGTCCCCGCTCACGGCTTAACTGTCCGTGAGGTCGTACGTGATGGCCGTTCTGTCCCCGTCGCCCGTGACCGTTGCAATGATCCGGTCCTTATCATCAACGAAGGCGTTCCTGATTGTGATGGTAGTCGTGGCCGCGCCGCTGATCTTGCCTGCAGTTGCCGCCGCAATAAGCCTCAAGGCATGACGCACCGTCAGCCCATCTTCGACCCCGTTCACTGCGTCGAGAATGGCATTTGCCACGTTACCCGTGGTCAGCACATCGCCCGTGACGTTGATCTGCGCCGCAAGCGTGCCCAAGGCCGTGATGACCGACGATGTGGCTACCGTTCCAGTTCCCGCCAAGGCGCTTTGCAGGTGGCCGATAGCAGTCAACTGAGCCGCTACACCGCCTGAGCCACTGAGAGCCGCAGCAAGTTGCAGAAACGCCTTGAGGTCCGCGCCTGAGATGGTGCCAGAGCCACCAATAGCCGCCTGCAGGCTGATGATTAGCGCGCCCGTGGCGGTCAGGTCCCCGACGCCAGCAATAGTACACTCGGCATTCTTGCCGCCTGCAATGGCTGCGGTCAGGTCACCTTCTGCGAGGATGGTCCTGCGCGCTGCAAGACCGCCTGCCTTGATGGGCAGTATCCAGGCTATCGGATTAGCCGCCCCCGTGGGGAAGCCATTCTTGTTCGCAATGCTAGCGCCGCTAACGACAGTCGCTTCGCCTGCGTAGAAGTTGTTGAGCGCGCCCTTTCCCGTGAAACTTCCACGGTGGACGCTTGTCAGTGTCGATGTCGTGCCGGGGCCGAAGAGATTGCGATGCGGATTGCACGCCAGCCTGTGGCCGTTGCTGATGAGTGCCATCAGGCTGGCTCCTCAGTTGGCGGCGGCGGGTCATTCAACACAACCTGAGCCGCAAGCGTGGCGTGGTAATAGTCCCCGTCGCAGTGGTCCATCAGCCAAGCCACATGCTCCGGCGTCAGGTCATTGGCCCCGACTTCGTCCATGTACTGGCGCAGTTTCCCTTCCCACATCGCGACCCTTTGCTTTGCGGAAGGTTCAGCCATATCAGTTATGCGCGAAATCGATGGCAAACGTCAGCGGCGAGTTGTTTGTGGTCGCGCCCGTAGACATCAGCATCCACTGCAAGCAAGCGCCGTCTTTAACCTGCGGCATGGATGGCAACTGGTTCACGAGGTCACGCTCGGACCACATGCCCGAGACAGGCAGCGCAATGTCCAGAAGCGGGCGAACGACACAAAGTGCGATAACGCCCGTGCCTGTGTATGCCGTACCCGCTGACCACGTGAAACTGTCGATTCGCCTGATGCCTGTTTCCCCACCCTGCTTGGGAAGGA
>CAZZAD010000326.1:0-2132 GCA_964652055.1 uncultured Burkholderiaceae bacterium
AAGCTCGACCTCATGCCCCTCAATGCACAATCACACTGAAATCAACGAAGAGCCATCCGAATTGGTGTCATCTTCATACCCCTTAAAAATTGTTGAGATTCACGATGCCGCTAGGGCACCCCAAACATATAGAGGAAAGTCGCTCACACCTACGTGACAGGTATTTGAGTAACGCAGCGCCGTCCCACTCAACTGCGGCCAAACAAGAGCCAAATGAATTGCGCGCTCATTGTGAGCAGCTAGGACGTGGGGTGTAAAGAGCCATGCGGTTGTTTTTTTATAGAGCCATGGCACCACAAGCCCCTCGCGAACATCGGCAATGCCCTCCCAGCGGCGCAACCCAAGCCTGCGGCGCGATGCACGTCGATCAGCCTGTTGAGGCTAATTGATGCGGTTTTTGCTCTGTGGCTGGTGCTGCGCAGCCCTAAGTATCTAAAGGCCCTTGCTGCCCTGGATCTTGCGTAAGCGCCCACCCAACCACCGTGCGTGCCCAACGCAGCCCCGGGCACCAGGGGCTACCCCAGAGCCTGACCCGCAACATCATTGCGCACGAGCCCGAGCACCCCCAATGCCCCTGCGGCTGCGCCGTGCGCCGCTCCGGGGGTTCAAAGCGCAGCCCGTGGCCGATGCGCTCAGAGCTTGGCTCATCGAGCAAAGGAGCAAGGTGCCCGGTGGCGCAGCGTGACGAATCTCACCCTCTGAACGCCCGCGTCACCCATCAACAAACAACCCGTCGCCCGTCGGCGTCAATCACCACCTCACCATCTTCTTTGGTGAACGGCCCCCGCTGCGGATGAGGCAGGATGTCCAGTACAGCCTCGGATGGACGACATAGACGGGTGCCCTGCGGGGTGACCACGATGGGCCGGTTGATGAGGATGGGGTGCTGCAGCATGAAGCCGATCAGCTCTGCATCCGTCCACTTGGGGTTACCCAGATCCAGTTCGTCGTATGGCGTGCCCTTTTGCCGCAACACCTCACGCACGGGGATTCCCAGATCAACAATCAGCGCCAGAAGCTCGTCACGGCCTGGAGGGGTCTCCAGGTAATGAATCACACGCGGCTCGACGCCGCTGTTGCGGATCAGGGCCAGCGTGTTGCGCGAGGTGCCGCATTTTGGGTTGTGATAGATGGTGATGGCGCTCATGCGGCCTTCATGGACTTGATGAAGAGCACCTTCATCAACACCATGCCCACAAACACTGTGATGGAGGCCAGCGCCAGGACGGGGTCAATGGTCTCAAGTGAAACAAAGTGGCCGTAGTACAAAAACAGGCCCACCACCACAAAGAAGGTGCCCACCTGATGCACGTAATACTGAACCGTAGCCAGCGCTGAAGACACGTTGTGCAACCACAGCTTGTGGCACAAGGCATAGATAAACGAAACCACAAATCCGATCAGCAGAATGTGGGTATGCGTGACCCGCTGGCCATTGTTCTTGGAAGCGGCCATGAATATCCCCAGTGCCAGGCCCGCAATGGCGTAACCCAAGGCAGTCATTACAAACTTTTTGTCCATGAACTTTTCCGGCTAGTCGTTATGTTTCACCGGCACACCGACGAGGTCATGCGCGGTGCTTTGTTCGATCTTCACGTCCACAAACTGCCCCACCGCCAGCTTGCGCCGGGTACGCACACGCACGATGCCATCAATTTCTGGAGCATCGGCGCGACTGCGGCCGATAGATACCGTGCTGCCCACTTCATCAATCAGCACTTGCTGCACGCTACCCACTTTGGCTGCAAGACGTCGTTGTGAAATGTCTTCCTGTACCGCCATAAAGCGGGCGCGGCGCTCTTCGCGCACCTCATCGGGCAAAGCACCCGGCAGCGCGTTGGCCGCAGCGCCTTCGATGGGCGAATAGGCAAAACAGCCCACGCGATCGAGCTGCGCTTCCTGAAGAAAATCGAGCAGGTGTCCAAACTCGGCCTCGGTCTCGCCGGGAAAGCCCGCAATGAACGTGGAACGGATGGTCAGGTCCGGACACAGCGCACGCCAGGCCCGAATGCGCTCGATGTTCTTTTCGCCCGAGGCGGGCCGCTTCATGCGCTTGAGTACGTCGGGGTGCGAATGCTGTAGCGGCACATCCAAGTAAGGCAGCACCTTGCCTTCGGCCATGAGGGGGATCA
>CAZZAD010000327.1:0-2124 GCA_964652055.1 uncultured Burkholderiaceae bacterium
GTTATGAACTGGGCACCAAGATCAGCCTCACCCAGCGCCTCAAAGAAGTGGAAACGCGCATCGGCACGACCACGGTGCAGCGAACCAAGATCAGTTACACCACCGGCACCGCCACCGGCCGCTCGCGGGTGCAGTCGGTGACGCAGTGTGCGGCGGATAACACTTGTCTGGCGCCCACGACGTTTGATGTGAGCGACAACAGCCAGATGGGCGTGTTGGGAGGGTGGGGGTATTACGGCAACGCTGTGGATGGAACTCAAATTGGCAACCCTGCGTTGGGCGACATTAACGGCGATGGCATTGCCGACATCTATGCACTGAGCATGACCTCTGGGTACACCGAAGCGCGGATCTATGCCTGGATTGGCAACGCAGATGGTTCATATCAAAGCGCCCGCCTGATTCTTCGTGAAACTGGAGCGGGCAGCATGGAAGGTTGCACGGCGAATGCCGTTGATAGCAATGGTGATGGGATTTCGGATTTCTTACTCACTTGCGTTCCTCCCTGGGAGATTCGTTATGGGCATCAAGCCTTAGCCACAGGGGCCTTTGCGTATCAGTGGCTGGGCAAACCCGATGGCACTTACCAGCCTGCCACCGTGGCGATGAGTCAGCCCGGCCTGATGCATGCAGATGGTTTTTCCCTGCGGACCCTTGACCTCAATGGCGATGGCATCGTCGACATGCTCTACACCTATGCAGGCCCCAATGGACTGTCGGCCTATCGTTGGCTCGGCAAGGGCGATGGCACATTTCAAGCAGCTATTCAGGTACTAAATCTGTCCGGTTACTACAAAGACAACCATGTTCGCATAGCCGACGTCAATCGCGATGGGATCGTCGATCTCGTCGATTTCCACCTCAATACCAGTGGAGTTTCCACATACGTCAGTCTCGGTGATTCCTCGGGAAATTACGGTGCGCTAAACCACATGTTCACCGTCACCAGCTTGGGTGGATTCTTTGGCGTTGAACCCAATCTGACCGACGTCAATGGCGACGGCATTCCGGATGTGCTGTTGTCCTATTCCGAGTACGCCGGGGCTCACGCCTTCGTATGGCTAGGCAATGGCGACGGCACATTCAAGACGGGCAGCAAAGTGCTCACGGGCACCGAATTCGGCAATCTGGCCTACTACGCACTGCATGTAAACGACGTTAACCAAGACGGCCTGACCGACATCGTATATGTCTCCCCTGGCGCTCCATACAAAGCGTACTTCTGGGCTGGCAGGGCCGATGGAACATTTGGTTCTGGTCGGCAAATGCTTAGCCCAGCATCAGCCACATTGAATGGATTTACCCCGACCGTCTTGGATGCCAATCAAGATGGCGTACAAGACCTCATCTTGCTGGGTTCTGTAAATCAGTATGGTTCTGAGGGGGAGTTGATTGGCTTTACCGCACAAATCAACCGCTGGTTCGGCCAAGGCCCCGCCGCTGACCGCCTGACCACCATTACCAGCAACCCCGGCAGCACCACCCAGATCACCTATGGTTCGCTCACCCGTGACGGCCTGCATACCAAGGACACCACCGCCCGCTATCCGCTGGCTGATGCGCAGTTCGCCCTGCCCGCGGTCAGCGCTGTGGCGCGCAGCAACGGCCTGGGCGGCCTGAATCAAGTCAGCTACACCTACGGCGGCCTCAAGCTGGAGCACGCCTCTGCCCCGGGTCGGGGCCGTGGCCTGCTGGGTTTCCGCTGGATTAAAAGCAAAGAGCAGATCACCGGCATTGAGACCTACAGCGAGTTTCGCCAGGACTGGCCCTACACCGGTCAGATGGTTAAAAGCGAAACACGCCTTGCGGGCTACGGCAACGGCGGCCTGCTCAAACAAACGACCTATGGTTACGACTGTTTCCTGTCCAACGCCGCCGACACCACCACGGCCTGCGCCAGCCCCGCCCCCGGCAAGGTCTACTTCGCCTTCCAGGGCCTGAGTTACGAATACAGTTGGGACCTGAACGGTGCGCTACTGCCCAGCATCACCACGTCCACCAGTTACTACGGCGGCACCGCGGACACCACCGGCAAAGCCCGGCTCCTGGGTGATGTGCTGAGCGTGCAGGTCGACATCACCCACAACGGCACCCTAGAGCGCCGCAAGACCACCACCAACCAGT
>CAZZAD010000328.1:0-2110 GCA_964652055.1 uncultured Burkholderiaceae bacterium
CCTGACCGCTGGATTGCAAACATGATGCGCCTGGCCATCGTGACCGCGCAGCCGCGGGAATGCCTGGTTGCTCTGGAGTTCTCCGACATCAGGGACGGTTTTGTCTGGAATGAGCGCGGCAAGACCGGGGCGCGGATCAAGCTCCCTTTGTCGCTGACCGTGCCGCGGCTGGGCTGGAATCTTGATGATTGCGTCAAGTCTTGCCGAGATCGCATCGTGTCGCGCCATTTGCTTCACCACAACATAAACCGTACTTTAGCTGCGCCGGGGTCCGCGGTGGCACTCAATGCCGCATCCAAGGGCTTCCAGAGGGCCCGGGAAGCCGCTGGCATCTCTAGCGATAACCCGCCCACCCTGCATGAGATTCGATCGCTGGCCTTGAGACTCTACAAGGATGACCGCGGCAGGGACTTTGCCCAGGCCTTGGCAGGCCACAAACAAGGCACGACAACCGACATCTATACCGATGTCCGCGGCGCAGAATGGATCGAAGTCAATAGCGCGTAATGGGGCAACTTATGGGGCAGTTTTGGGACAAATGCTCGCATCACCACTGTCTATTTGTTGTTCAAAGACTCATGGAATGCTGCCCATGCAGACGCACAGCACGCGGAATTTCACCTGTGTTTTCAACGACTTACGACCACTTTTCATGAATAAAAACACAGTACTTTGCACGCCTATGCACGACAACAGAAGACTATATGCATCAACAACTTAGTGAGGTGTTTTGTACCATGCGCATGACCACACAGCAACGCAACCGCCCCACAGTGGGCAAGGAGGGGTGATGGACTGGATTCACGCAAGGCCACCATTCCAGCCCGCGCAGCCGCTTCAAGTTTGGCTTGGCGGCGATGTTGTGCGCCGCGTGTCGTTCAGGCCTAGCGTTGACTACGCAAGCCTGTTTTTCGATGACTGCCAGCACCCTGCGCAGAATGCCTACTGCGACCCCAAGTCAATCATGGCTTGGCGCTATGTTGACACCACCCACCCAAAGGACTGACATGCAAGACAGAATCAAGCAGATGGCCGAAGAGGCTGGGATTGACCTAGACCCGCACGGCGGCATACATCGCGCCTACACTGAGCACCTCGCCAAGTTCGCCGCTCTTGTTGCGGAGGATTGCGCCGACATCGTTGACAACGCGGATACGCCAGATTGCGGAGGGTGGACCGCTGGCGGAATTTCTGACACGATCCGCGCCCGCTACGGCATCAAGGGGGAGTGATGATCTACGGTAAATTTGTTCAGTGGTCAGTGAAGTTGCTTCATGTCCCGACAGGAATAACTGTCGAAACAGATAGCACAGTGAACCGTAAGGAATCAATGCACTCAGCAAAAGAGCGAGCCATGAAGCGCCTGAAGTCACGCGTTTGGGCGGAGCAGAATTTGCCAAAACCAGATGCGCGACCAGTGTTCAATTACGACCTAGATCGTGCCGGGCTTGGCCCATATCCTAACGACCTTGAGGATGCGAAACGACAACTTGCATCGCCTCCCGGCGAGTCTTGACACTGGTGCAGCACTGGATAGAATTGCAAGGCCCTAACCGGCGAGTGGATGCCGGTACTTCCGTGGGCTTTCCATGATTGGTTGCAAGAAAGCATCTGGCCCGGCACCTTTAAGCGGCTGACGATCACCTGAGATGGTGTGAAACTCGAAAGAGTACCGTGGAGTCCTCCCTGCCGGGGAATAACTGAGGACCTAGGCCAATCTGACACCCCGGAAAGACGGGGCCTTCAAGCCTGCCTTAGCTCAGAACCTAGATAGAGCGCAGCGGTAACGCTGAGGTCGTTGGGGATGGACAGTCCCAGCAGGCAGGCTTGAGGGAATGCCCAGTGGTGATGGGCCGCGAGAAAGAGCAGTGAAACGACGGGTTCCTGATTCAGGACTGCACCCTAAGACGGGATCACCTCCGGCCCCTCAACTTTCACGCCAGCCTAATCCCTAACCTCTGGGGCTTAAGGATGTGGGGCCCAGTGGGCTGGCGTGAGGGTGAAGAGGTTCAATCCATAAAGGAGATAAGGTCGTGCTCGAACCGCTCCGAGTAGCCCTCTTCAATCCGCGCTTCCCAGCGCAGCAATTATCGGCTTTTATCTGCATCGC
>CAZZAD010000329.1:0-2104 GCA_964652055.1 uncultured Burkholderiaceae bacterium
GCGCTATCTATTGGGTTGCTGCAATTGTCTGGCTCGATTGATGACAGGCCCTAGAGCCATGCCGGACTTTCTTCTTGGTGCCAAGCCACCTTTTTCAACCTAAATCCGGCGGTTGAACGCGCGGCAGAGTGGGTGCGGCGGGCTGCATGGCT
The DNA here is from genome assembly GCA_964652055.1 of uncultured Burkholderiaceae bacterium. Classification (GTDB taxonomy): domain Bacteria; phylum Pseudomonadota; class Gammaproteobacteria; order Burkholderiales; family Burkholderiaceae_F; genus CAZZAD01. The sequence continues at coordinate 153 of CAZZAD010000329.1, forward strand.
AGGCGTGAGGACGACGCAAGTCGCACCCTTGCTAGGACGAGCAACAACGCCAGGCAGCCCGCCGTGCCCACTATGTCGTGCGTAGCGCTCTGACCCATCGGGTGAATGCGCGCGAATCTGCAAGACGTTGAAACGATCCGCCTTCTCCAAGAGCACAAGCGGTCAACTGCCGGATTTAGGTTCAGCGCACCGCCACCAAAGCCGGCGGCAAAGAGGGGCGTGGCCCCTGCGGCGCAATGCCGTTTTGCTTGGCCCAGGCGCGCGCCAGAGTGAGACGGTTTTCAGTCAGGGGGTGGGTATGAAACCACTCCAGCATCGGCGCCTGCGACCCTGGCACCTCATTAGGCAAGGACTGCATCAGTTCAAACAGCTCCAATGCACCGGCGATGTGACCGTACTCGGCCGCCACTACGCGTAACGCTTCTTCGTCGGCAGCGCGCTCTTGTTCGCGGTTGAAGGCCAGCAGTGTGGTCAGGCCTGCACTGCTGAGCACTCCACCGGCGGCACTGCGCCCAAGCTCGGTTGAAACCACCGACAGCACAATGCCCACACCGATACCCCGCCCCAAGGCCTGCGCTGGATGGCGGTATTTGAGGTGCGCCATTTCATGCGCCAACACCATGGCCAGGGTGTCTTCATGCTCAATCCTGCGCACCAGGCCACGGAAAAAAATGGTCTGCCCACCCAGAGTCGCCAGGGCGTTGACGGTGTCACTCGGGCTGTAGTGCACCCGCACGCTCATGCCTTCGGGCCACTCAATGCGCGCGGCCAGGCGGTCAGCAAGCGTCTGGAGTGCCTGCTGTGCAGCGCGTGCCGCTTCAGTGCTCGGAGGCGCAACCACTTGGAGGCCATCCACCAGCCGCGCCTCGTAGCGATAAGGAATACGTGATGCGATCGAGCCCGCACCCCAACCGATCAGTGCCGCCAAGGTGGCCAGTGCGGCCAGACTGCCCAAGACCAGCCAGGCGAACTCCTTGAGCGGATGCTCGTGCGAAGCGTTGATGCCCTCGGCGGGCAGGCGGTTTTCGAGTTTCACTGTGCTGCTGAGTAGCGCGTGCTGCCTTCACCCACCAGCCGAGACATGCGTGCGGGCGCAGGCAACTCGCCGTCACCCGGCTGGCGCGGCACCAAGGCAGTGCCATAGGCAAACACTTCCATCGAGGGCGTTTTTCCCATGGTGAGTGCGGTGGATTCAAAACGCACGCACACCACCAGCTTGGCGCCGCGGCGACGCGCCTCGGACTTGAGGCGCAGCAGCGCTTCGCGCCGGGCGCGTTCCATCAGGGTTTCGTAACTGCGAAAACGGCCACCAAATAAATTGCGCAAGCCAGCCACGAAGGTTTTGAAATAGTCGGCGCTGATCACAACAGTGCCTGTCACCAGAAACGCATGCTGTGGCGTGACGCGATCAGTTGGAAAACGCGCCGCGAAGATGAGCACGTCTTGCAGCGCTTTCTCGCGCCGGCGAATGGAGGCGTAGTGCGCACGCTCAATAACGCGGCCCACGCCAAAGCCCAGCGCGAGCAGCAGCAGAAAAACGCCCAGTTCAAACCAGTTCATAGACCTTGGATCTGAACCGCGCTGCCGTAGGCCAGGATCTCCGCAGCACCGGCCGCTATGGAGGTGGTGGCAAAACGCACGTTGAGCACGGCGTTGGCACCCATCGACTGCGCCTCGGCCACCATGCGTTGCGTGGCTTCTTCACGCGCTTCCTGCATCAGTTCCGTGTAGCCCTTGAGTTCGCCACCGACAATGTTCTTCAGTCCGGCAAAAATGTCGCGCCCGATGTGCTTGGCGCGCACTGTGCTGCCTTGCACAAGGCCCAGGTGGGCAGTGATGCGCTTGCCGGGAATCAGTTCGAGGTTGCTGACGATCATGGGAAGGTTCCTGAGATATTTGTAGATACTGTTAAGCGTGTCAAGCGTTTCTATTTTCCAAGGCGCGATGCAAGG
>CAZZAD010000330.1:0-2075 GCA_964652055.1 uncultured Burkholderiaceae bacterium
GGGATGGGGTTGTACGGGGAAACCTTCCTTCGTAACGTACCCCATCCCCACCCTAGCCCTTGAAGGGGAGGGAATGAACCGAGCGGTGTCACGAATTAGAGAAAACTCAATCGTTGCGTCACTCTTGCGCGAGAATCTGCCCCCCATGTCTTCTGCTCCCCCCGATCCCGTTGTCATCTGCTCGGCCGCCCGCACGCCCATCGGTGGCCTGCTCGGTGACTTTGCTTCATTGACCGCAGCACAACTGGGTGCGGTGGCGATACGCGCTGCGGTGGAGCGCGCTGGACTCGATGGCGCGCGCATTGACGAAGTGTTGTTCGGCAATTGTCTGCTCGCGGGTCAGGGCCAGGCCCCGGCGCGGCAGGCCACCCTGGGGGCCGGGCTGCCACATTCGGTTGGGGCTGTCACCTTGTCCAAGATGTGCGGCTCGGGCATGCGCGCGTTGATGTTTGCGCACGACATGCTCGTGGCGGGCAGCGCCGATGTGCTGGTGGCCGGTGGCATGGAGAGCATGACCAACGCGCCGCACCTGATGTTTGCGCGCAAAGGCGTGCGTTATGGCGCCACGCCCATGCTCGATCACATGGCTGTGGATGGCCTGGAAGACGCCTACGAACGTGGCCAGGCCATGGGTGTGTTCGCCGAGCGTTGCGTGGCCCACTACGGCTTCACGCGTGCACAGCAAGACCAATTTGCCATCGCCTCCACCGAGCGCGCCCTCAAGGCCAATACGGACGGCAGCTTTGACTGGGAAATGGCGCCCGTCACCGTCACCGTCACGGGCAAAGCGGGCGAGGTGCGCATCAGCAAAGATGAACAACCATTCAAAGCCCGACTCGACAAGATTCCGGCCCTCAAGCCCGCGTTTCAGAAGGACGGCACCATTACCGCTGCCAATGCCTCGTCCATTTCCGATGGGGCCGCGGCCTTGGTGCTGATGCGCACCTCGACTGCGCAGGCGTTGGGTCAAACGCCGCTGGCGCGCATCTGCGCCCATGCCGTGCATGCGCAGGCCCCCGAGTGGTTCACCACGGCGCCCGTGGGCGCCATCACCAAAGTGCTGAATAAAACCGGCTGGAGCGCCCATGACGTGGACTTGTGGGAGATCAACGAAGCCTTCGCCGCCGTGACCCTGGCCGCCATGCACGAGCTCCAGTTGCCGCATGAGCAGGTCAATGTTCACGGCGGCGCCTGTGCGCTGGGCCATCCCATTGGTGCCTCGGGTGCGCGCATCGTGGTCACGCTGCTGGGTGCACTGCGCAAGACCGGGGGGCGCAAAGGCGTGGCTGCGCTGTGTATCGGTGGCGGTGAAGCCACGGCGCTGGCGCTGGAGTTGATATGAGTGGCGCTGATGTGAGCACGGTGCTTGTGGTGGGTGCCAGTCGCGGCATCGGTCTTGAATTTGCGCGCCAATATGCGCAGGCCGGTGCGCACGTGATGGCCACCCACCGCAAACCGGAAGACGCCGCAGCGCTGCACGCACTGGGTGCGCAGCCCATGGCGCTGGATGTCACTGATGCCGCTTCCATCCAGGCCCTGGCCGCGCAACTGGCGCAGGAGCGCATTGATGTGGCGGTGCTCAACGCGGGCATCTACGGCCCCCGCACCGCGCATCTGGAAGCCGTCGACCAAGCCACGTTTGATGCCGTGATGCACACCAATGTGTGGGGTCCCCTGCAACTTGTTTGCGTGCTGGCCCCGCTTTTTGTGCCCACCCATGGCAAGCTGGCGCTCATTTCCAGCCGCATGGGGTCCACGGCCTTGATGAACGACAGCACAGGCTGGCTTTACCGTGCCAGCAAAGCCGCCGCCAACAGCGTGCTGCGTGCCGCCAGCCTGGAGCTGGGGCCGCGTGGCGTGGTGTGTATGGCCCTGCATCCGGGCTGGGTGAAAACCGATCTGGGCGGCGCCGGCGCCTCCATGGATGTGGCCACCAGCGTGAGCGGCATGCGGCGCGTGATCGCCGCGGCCAATGATTCGCACAACGGCAAATTTCTTAACTACACCGGCGCGCAGTTCGACTGGTAATTATTGAGCTTTCCCTGATTCGCGATACCGCTTTCCCTCACCCCAAC
>CAZZAD010000331.1:0-2074 GCA_964652055.1 uncultured Burkholderiaceae bacterium
GCACGGAAGACCTGGGTGGCGGCCTGAAGGCTGGCTTCCAACTGGAAAGCGGTTTTAGCTCTGACACCGGTGCCTCTTCCGGCGCGTTCTTCGGTCGCCAAAGCGAAGTGAACCTGTCCGGCGGCTTCGGTGCCGTGCGTCTGGGCCGCTTCACTGCTGAGTCCTACTACGCAACTGCTGACTACGTCAGCATGCACAACCACGACACCGGTTCGTCGTCCGATGCTTTCTACGCATACGTGATGCCCGATGCCAACAAGATCGCTTACCGCACTCCCACTTTCGGCGGCCTGACCGTTGACGCTGCTGTTGCTCTGCACGAGCAAGCTGTGGGCGGCAAGAACGCTTATGACCTGGCTGCCAACTACAACCTGGGCGCCCTGGCCCTGGGTGCTGGCTACTCCAAGCAAGGCGACGTGAACCAGTTCGCAGTGCGCGCTCTGTACACCTTCGGTGCTTTCACCGTTGGCGGCTACGTGCAACGTGACGAAGACGCTTTTGTTGCTAACGGCGGCAAGCGCAACACCTTCCGTCTGGCTGGTGCTTACAACATGGGTGCTTCCGAGTTCCACGTGAACGTGGGCCGTGCAGGTGAGTACAAGAACCTGAACGACAGCGACTCCACTCAGTACACACTGGGCTACAACTACAACCTGAGCAAGCGCACCAAGGTGTACGGTTACTACACCCACGTGAACAACAGCCGCAACGCCGCTTACCAATCTGGCGTGGCTGGTGCTGACTTCAGCTCCGTGGCCGTTGGTGTCCGCCACAACTTCTAATTGGACTTTCTTGCTGGTGGTTTAGGCCGCCAGCATTGGTCTTTTAGATGAAAGCCCCGCATCCTTTTGGGATGCGGGGCTTTTTGTATTACAGGCCATAGATTGGCTTGTAATGCGGAACTCTGGAGGTTGGAAGACTCCGGGTGTTGTCATAAGAATCCGCCGTTCCCGTTCCCGTTCCATGCCACCGTTGGCTAAAGCCTCTGGCCCGTATGGTTTTGGAGCGTGACATTTCGGTGCACGGGGCAATGGTCTGAATTGCCGTGGTTGCGCGTGGTGTGGCCTGAGTCCGTCATCGCTGGGGTTCTGCGCATGCCTTCCCAGCCGCGCTACAAAGAACTCATGCACAGGAGGCTAGTAGCGTACCGTTGCACCGTTTTTCGATGCAGTGCAAAACGCAGACGAAAAAAGCCGGGTAGCTGAAGCGAGTTTTGACGCGGGGAAGCGTTGCGCCGCTGCAAATGCCGGGCCGCATGGGGCCCGGGCTATCCGTTGAGGTATCCACGCGGAGTGGATGCTGTGGGCGGAACCATCAAAGGATGGATAACACCGCCCACCGAGTCTCGGCTTCAGTGCCCCGAGGCGCCAGACGCACCCAGGCCGGTTTCCGAACGCACTTGCTGCGCCGGGAAGGCTGCACGTTCACGTTGCGCGTTGGCGCTGCGGTCGAGCAAGGAGAAGATCCAGATGCCTGCAAAGCCGATGGCCATGGAGAACAGCGCTGGGGAGGTGTACGGGAACAGTGCGCTGCCTTTGGGGTTGCCCAGAACGGCTTCCCACACCGAGGGAGACACCACCGTGAGGCCCACCGACGACACCAGGCCCATGAAGCCGCCGATGACGGCGCCCTTGGTGGTGCAGTCCTTCCACAAAACGCTCATGAACAGCACCGGGAAGTTGGCAGAAGCCGCAATCGCAAAGGCCAGCGACACCATGAAGGCAATGTTCTGCTTCTCGAACACAATGCCCAACACCACGGCCACCACGCCCAGCGTCAGGGTGGTGATGCGCGATACGCGCAGTTCTGCGGCGCTGTCAGCCTTGCCCTTCTTGAACACGGTGGCGTACAGGTCGTGCGACACGGCCGATGCGCCCGACAGTGTCAGGCCTGCCACCACAGCCAGAATGGTGGCGAAAGCCACGGCCGAGATAAAGCCGTAGAACACGTCGCCACCCACCGACTTGGCCACCAGCACGGCAGCCATATTGGCTGTACCTGCACCGCCCTTGATGACACCCGTCACGGTGTCAGAGAACTCGGGGTTTGTGAGCACCAGGGTGATGGCGCCGAA
>CAZZAD010000332.1:0-2058 GCA_964652055.1 uncultured Burkholderiaceae bacterium
GCCTTCCAGCACGGGACTTGCCGCGAAAGCTACGCTGGTTGCGCGTGGCTGCACTGTCACACACAACTGATATGGACACAGTATGACGACTACAACAATCGGCCCTGCACTCTCTTGGCGCTTGATTCACGATGGCACCACCGTGCTGATGCTGGCAGAACTTGCAGGGATCACTAGCACCGCGCATCAAGCATTTGAGGCAGCTACCCAGCGCGAGTGCGTCTTGCACGCAGTCAACCTTGGCTTGGTAGTACCTGATGAACTGGCAGAAGCGTTTGAAGCGTTCGCCGTAACGCCCGAACGATGCAGCAAGCGACAAGGCGAGCTGGCCTTACTAGAAGCTGGGAAGTTGGATGCGGTAGAGGCTGCAATCGCCGCAATTACTGACCCCGTAGCCAAGCGCCGCGCGCAGATTGAGTACGGCGCGGATGTGTGGGAGCGCAGCAACCCGTTTCTGCAGAGTATGTGGGCCGCATTGGGCGGCACGCCAGAGGAACTGGATGACCTGTTTCGATTGGCGGCGACGCTGTGAAGCGTCGCGACCACTGCCGCACGGCTTTTGAGGCTGAGCGGCGAAAAGCCCACCTGCCACCCGAGTACCGATAAGCACCTGAATCAAAAATGCCAACCTCCCAGCTCCCCACCATCCCCAAATCTCTGGCCAGCCAGGTCGATCCTGTCCTTCAGTTCATTGCTGCGCGCCTGGATGGCTTCAACTCGGACATCCAAGAAATCAAAGGCGTGCAAAAAGAGATGGCGGCCAACTTCACCAAGTTGATCGTCATCGAGGAGCGGCAAACGGCCACCATGGCGGGACTGGAGCGGGCCTTCAAGGCGCTGGAAAAGGTGGAAACCAAGCTGGAGGAGTACACCGTAGCCAACCGGGAGGCTGCCCAGTCTTTGGAAAAGGAAAGCGCGGATTTGGCCCGCCGTGTGGTGGAGCTGGAGAAAAGCGAGCCACTTCAGGCGCAGACCAGCAAGTGGGTGGTGGCCGCTGTGTGGGGGAGCCTGGCGCTGCTGGCCGGGTTTATCGTGCCGCGAATTCTGGACAAGGTGTTTCCATGATGGGCCGCAAGCGCACTGCGGTTGGTGCACTGGCCTTGTCTGCTGCTGGGCTGATCGCGCTGGTGTCCCATGAGGGCTACCGAGAAAAGGCGTATGTGCCCATCCCCGGCGACCGCCCGACTGTGGGGTTCGGCTCCACGTTCAACCCAGACGGAACACCCGTGAAGCTGGGCGACACGGCGACGCCGCAAAAGGCGCTGCGCATGAGCCTGGCCCACATCAGCAAGGATGAGCTGAACCTCAAGCGGTGTGTGAAGGGTGATCTGTACCAGCAGGAGTGGGACACCTTGGTGGACTTCGCGTACTGGAGGGGTTCTGCCGGTGCGTGCCGCTCTGAGGTGGTGCAGGCCATCAACCGTGGCGACTACCTGGGGCAGTGCGAGGCGTACCTGAATCTGGACTCGCGCCGCGCGGCTGGCAAGGACTGCAAAGACCCGGCCAACGGCTGCCGGGGTGTGTGGGTGCGTGCGCAAGAGCGCCACAGAAAGTGCATGGAGGCCCAATGATCTACACCCATGTGGCCGCTTTTATGGCAGGGCTGGCCGTGGCTGCTGCATCCACCTGGCATGTGCAATCCTGGCGCTACGACGCGCAAATCGCTGGCATCAAGACTGCGCACGCCCAGGCCGCGACCCTGGCGAGTGAGGAAGCCGCGAGGAACTTCCGCGCCATGACCACCCAATACGAAGGAGCCCTCAATGCTGCCCGCACCCGTGAAGTTCTTCTACGCCGCGACGCTGACCGCGCTCGTGCTGAATCTGACAGCTTGCGCACACAACTGTCCCACGCCGCCCGCCTTATCGCTGACGCTCCCCCCGCCGCCGTCGCTGAGTACGCCACTACCGTCGGTGAGCTACTCGCTGTCTGCAGCCGAGAGCGAACGTTCTACGCAGAGAAAGCTGACGGCCACGCAACTGATGTCCAGACCCACCGAGAGTCCTGGCCAGTAACAGGAGCTGCTGATGCCAGTCATCAAGATTGAGAATTTTGGCG
>CAZZAD010000333.1:0-2054 GCA_964652055.1 uncultured Burkholderiaceae bacterium
TGGCCACGGGCCGCGCTATTGGACAAAAAATTGGCGTGGGCAAAGTGCGCATGATTCATTCGTCGGCCGAGATGGATCGCGTGCAGGTGGGTGACATCCTGGTGACTGATATGACGGATCCCAATTGGGAACCGGTCATGAAGCGCGCCGCCGCCATCGTCACCAACCGCGGCGGGCGCACCTGTCATGCCGCCATCATTGCGCGCGAGCTGGGCATACCGGCCGTAGTCGGTTGTGGGGCCGCCACCGAGACACTGAAGGAGGGCACTGAGGTCACCGTCGCGTGTTCTGAAGGCGACACCGGCCATGTCTACGCCGGTCGTCTGGAGATGGAAATTGAAACCGTGCAGCAAGGCGTTCTGCCCGCCATCCCCGTCAAGATCATGATGAACGTGGGCAACCCGCAGCTGGCCTTTGATTTCCAATCGTTGCCCAATGCAGGGGTCGGGTTGGCGCGCCTGGAATTCATCATCAACAACAACATCGGCGTGCATCCCAAGGCCGTGCTCGATTACCCCAACGTCGACGCCGAATTGAAAAACGCTGTCGAGCGTCTGTCGCAGGGCTATGCCAGCCCGCGTGAATTTTTTGAAGGGCGTCTGGCCGAAGGCATTGCCACCATTGCCGCCGCGTTCTGGCCCAAGCCCGTCATCGTGCGCATGTCCGACTTCAAGAGCAACGAATACAAAAAGCTCATCGGCGGCACGCGTTATGAGCCCGATGAAGAAAATCCCATGTTGGGTTTTCGTGGCGCGGCGCGCTACATCGCCGAGAGTTTTGCCGAATGCTTCCGCATGGAATGCGCCGCCTTGAAGCGCGTGCGCGAAACCATGGGCCTGACCAACGTAGAAGTCATGGTGCCGTTTGTGCGCACGCTCAAGGAAGCGCAACGCGTGGTCGAGCTGCTGGCCGCCAATGGCCTGGCGCGCGGTGAAAACGGCCTGCGCCTCATCATGATGTGCGAGGTGCCCTCCAACGCCATCCTGGCCGACCAGTTCCTGGATTACTTCGATGGCTTCTCTATCGGCTCCAACGACCTGACCCAACTCACGCTGGGCCTGGATCGTGATTCCGGCCTGGTGGCTGATGGGTTTGATGAACGTGATCCCGCCGTCAAAGCCTTGCTGGCGCAAGCCATCAAGGCCTGCAAGGCGCGCGGCAAATATGTGGGCATCTGCGGTCAGGGGCCGTCTGATCATGCCGACTTTGCCATCTGGCTGATGGATCAGGGCATCGAGTCCATCTCGCTCAACCCCGACACCGTGGTGCAGACCTGGTTGCGGCTGGCGGCGCATCAGTGATTTTCTGCGTGGCCCCATGAGTTTTTGCGTTGTGGCTCTATGAGGCGGGCAGATTTGGCATCAAACTCGCGGCCTTCTGAATATCACTGTGGGCCGAGATATGGCAACTCGTATTTGCTCCATTCCCATGAAGTGCGCCACCACCGAAGTGGCTCCAACGCGCAAAGTCGAGGTCGCAAGCGCCTTGCTTCAACCGCTGCCAGTGACTGCACCCTTGCAGCACAGAATCGGCGCGCTGCTTCAGTCCCCGCTGCCGCACCCACAGGCGCCACAACTTAAGAATCCGCCGCAGGTCAGATCGGCCAAGCTGCAACTGAACACACCGTCAAACAACGTGGCTGCAAACGTCAGCCGCGCCTTGTCCGCGATAGCCGCTGTGACGCCGCCGCCCTACCGATTGCCGCTGCTGGGTGCCGCTTCTGTGCTGTCAGCGTGGTCCGCCTCTCAGTCCCCAACGCTGATACGGTTCCAGACAACTGATCAGTGGCCGCTCAATGAGGGATCCCGCCCGCACCCTCATCGTCCGGAATCCCATGTTCAACCAGATGGCTCTGAAGTGAAGCAGACGCCACTGGGCGGCAAGTTATCGGCGCCGCAAGACACCCTCTCTAGCGGGGCCCCCGGCAAAGCAATCTACGACAAGCTTCCTCCCGCAGAGGGCCGTGGTGTGCTTGAGCCACCGCAGGCAAAAGATTTCAGGCTCTTCGTTGATTTCAGTGTGATTGTGCATTGAGGGGCATGAGGTCGATGGGC
>CAZZAD010000334.1:0-2039 GCA_964652055.1 uncultured Burkholderiaceae bacterium
ACAAGAATGGGGGATGTTACAAATCAATGCCTTACCCGAGGTTCCTGGGTAGGGAATGAGGGGCGAGACGGGGGTTTCGAGCCGCATGCGGTTCGCCCGTCGAGCAGTCTGGGCTTGCAAGCCCAGACGCGCCCTGCAAGGGACGGAGCAACGCTGCATCGTTGGAGCAATGGCATGAATTACGGAATTCTCAATAAATTATCTTGATCTGTTCTCCTTACCTCTGAGTCAACCCACATCGTGGCCATAAAAAAGAAAGACCCCTTCCTCGACGCGCTGTCTGAAAACACCGGCGCGCGTGCGAACTCGCGGCTCAAGGGCTCCCGCACCCGCCCCATCACGCGCGAGATGAACTACGCCCAACGGCGCGTGAGTTTCAGCTTTAGTTTGGATCCGCGCCTGCTGCCTATACCGCTGCAGGCCGCGCTGATGTTTGCGGTGTGCATCGGCCTGGGCACGTTGGTCGCACCGCTGATGGGGCGGTTCATTGTGGGCAGCCGTGGCCTAGACAACGTGCTGGCAAGCTTTGCTTCAGAAACGGGCATAGGCACGCTGAAGATGGTGCTCATGGTGCCGGCGCTCGCCCTGGTGTTTGCGCCCTTTGCGTATCTAAAGGCGCGTCGCAAAGTGGAGCGCATAGGTCAATCCATTTCGCGCGCGTTGCTGGTGGTGTTGCTGATCTGGATCGTGTTTTCTGCCTGGGCCACGCGGCAGTGGTGTTTGCCCGTGGACTACCTGCCGTGTTACTCAAAGGTGGTGACAGTGACCGGATTCCTGGGCGGTGGCCCCATCCTGCTCTCAGGCCTGATCGCTGGTTACCTGATGGGCCGCATCATTCTTAAGTCCAAAGCTCAAGCCAAACCCGAATGATCGGGACAACCGCCGTCACCGAACGGTTCACAGGTCACGCGGCCGCCTACGCCGCGGCACGGCCGTCTTGCCCGCAAGCCATCGTCACCGATCTGCAGCAGTTCCTGCAGTTGCCCGATGTCGCTCAGGTTGCCGATTTAGGCAGTGGCACCGGTTTGTCGAGCGAGATTTTTCTGCGCGCCGGCTGGACCGTCATGGGGGTTGAGCCCAACGCCGCCATGCGCGCGGCCGCCGAAAAACATCTGGCGGCCTACGCGCGTTTTCGCAGCGTGAACGGCACAGCCGAGAACGCCACGCTGCCCGATCACAGCGTGGACCTGGTGGTGGCCGCACAAGCTGCGCATTGGTTCGACGCCACGCGCGCCCGCGTCCAGGCACTGCGCATCTTGCGCAAACCCGCCTGGGCTGCGCTGATCTGGAACGAGCGTGTCAGTGAGGGCAGCATCTTTGCGCAAGGGTATGAACAACTGCTGCGCGACTTTGGCACCGACTACACCCAGGTGCGCAGCCGCCACGCGGATCGCGCGCTCATCCAAACCTTTTTCGGCGACGCACCGTTGCATGAACGCAGCTACGCCCATGCCCTCATGCTCGATCAAGCAGCACTGCGCACCCTGGTGGCATCTGCCTCGTATATGCCGCAACCTGGAGCGCCGCACTACGAGGCCATGATCGACCGCCTACAGCAACTGTTTGATCGCACGCAGGCGCAGGGACGGGTACGCGTGGACTACGTGGCGTGGGTGTTTGCGGAAGAGATTCAATGTTGAGCTTTCGGAACGAGATTCTGTCGCCCAGGCGCAGGCCGGGGCGACGTGCGTTTTTTCCTTGAAGTCTGCGGCGTTACGCACCAGGGAACCTTCAACCACCCACAGCCCGCACCATGACCGTACTGACCACCCGCGCGGACCCGCGCAGCAATGACTTCCTCGCCAACCAGGCCGCCCTGCAGGCCCTGGTGGCTGACCTCAACGCAAAAATCGAAGCAGCCGCTGCCGGGGGCGGTGAGGCCGCGTGCGCCAAACACAGCGCGCGCGGCAAGCTGCTGCCGCGCGAGCGCGTGCAACTGCTGCTCGATCCGGGCACGCCCTTTCTGGAGTTCGCGCCCCTGGCCGCGCTGGGCCTGTACAACGACGAGGCGCCCTGCGCAGGAATCATCACCGGCCTGG
>CAZZAD010000335.1:0-1991 GCA_964652055.1 uncultured Burkholderiaceae bacterium
CCGCATGCACGGATCTGTGGAGGGGGTGCCGGGTGACTGGCATTCCTACTCCGACGCGCGATACCCCCGGTATCGCTGCGGTTTGCGCCTAGCCAGCCAACCCGCCGCACCCACTCTGCCGTGCGTTCATCTGCCGGATTTAGGCTCAACCCAAAGTGCTCAGCTCGTAACTAGTACTGCGTCCCGCGGCTTGTGATTTGACCAACACACCTTTGTCGAGCAAATCAGCCAGATCACGCAGCGCCGTATCGGCCGAGCACTTGGTGATGGCAGCCCATTTGCGGTTGGTGAGCTTGCCTTCAAAGCCATCGAGCAGGCGATTGAGCATTTTGTGTTGCCGCGCGTTGAGTGGGGTGCTGGACCAGTGTTGCCAGAAGCGCGCTTTATTCATGACAGCCGTCAGTGTGCTTTCGGCCGATTGCAGGGCGCGCAGCAGGCAGCCGAGGAACCATTCCAGCCATGGCGTGGCGTCGAGGGTTCCTTTTTGCGCGCGTTCCAGCTGCTCGTAGTAGGCCTTGCGTTCGCGCTGAATCTGCGCCGACAGGCTGTAAAAGCGCGTGGCGGATTGGTCGGCGCGCGCCAGCGCCATGTCACCCACAGCGCGGGCAATGCGGCCGTTGCCATCATCGAACGGATGCAGCGTGACAAACCAAAGGTGTGCCAGTCCTGCCTTGATCACAGGATCGCCCTCAGTTTCATCATTGAACCAACTCAGGAAGTCAGCGACCTGCGCCTTGATGAGTTCTGCACGGGGCGCCTCGAAATGCACCTTTTGTCTTCCCATGGGGCCGGAGACCACCTGCATGGGCCCCTTGGCATCGTTGCGCCAGCGACCCGTACGGATTGTTGAAAGTCCGCTGTAGCCCGTTGGGAAGAGCGCTGCGTGCCAACCGAACAGGCGCTTGGCGGTGAGCGGCAGCGCGTAGTGGCTCGTGGCATCGAGCACCATGTCCACCACGCCCTCAACGTTTCGATCGGCGGGGGCAAGTGCTCCGATATCAACGCCCAGCCGCCGCGCCACCGAAGAACGCACCGAATCTGCATTGAGCTGCTCACCCTCAATCTCGCTGGTCTTGAGGACATCTTGCGTCAGCACCTGCACCGCGGCTTGATCACGTAGCGGCAACCCAAGGTCATGCATGCGCCCACTGAGTTGTCCCTGGGCGCGGTGTACCTGCGCCAGCGGCGCGGCCAGCCGCTGTGCGTTGAAATGCCAGCGAGGCCAGTCGGGGTGCTGCCAGATGTAAAGATATTCGCCGCGTTTCATGCGGCGATTGTGCGGGGTATTCGCCGCAGGCGCAAGTTATTCGACGCACAAAATGCGGTGAATAATGGGGCGATTCACCGCAACGCTGCGGGCCGGGTACTGCGGGCTCAGTGCTGCTCGATCAACTCAATCTTGTAGCCATCCGGGTCTTGCACAAAGGCAATGATCTTGAATCCGGCAGTTGAACGCGCGGCGCAGTGGGTGCGGTGGGTTGGCTGGCTAGGCGCAAACCGCAGCGATACCGGGGGTATCGCGAGGATTTGCAACAACGCCAGACGGCCCACCGTGCCCGCTGTGGCGCGCGTAGCGCTCTCGCCCATCGGGTGAAATTCCAAAAAGCTGCAAGACCTTCAATCCATCCGCTTTCGCGTAGGGCACAAACGATCAACTGCCGGATTCAGGATGCTGGTGCTGCCGCCTTTTACGGGACCGGGTTCGCGCGTGATGGTGCCGCCCGCGGCGCGGATGCGTTCACACACGGCGGCCACATCGGGCACGCCAATGGCAATGTGGCCAAAGGCGCTGCCCAAGTCGTAGCGCTCCACGCCGTAGTTATAGGTGAGCTCCAGCACGGCGTGGTGGGCGTCGTCGCCATAGCCTACAAAGGCCAATGAGTACTTTTGCTCAGGCCGGTCGGTGGTGCGTAGCAGTTGCATGCCCAAGACGTGTGTATAGAAATCAATCGAGCGGGGCAGGTGGCCCACGCGCAGCATGGTGTGTAGGA
>CAZZAD010000336.1:0-1985 GCA_964652055.1 uncultured Burkholderiaceae bacterium
GCCAATACAGAAGAACATGGCGCCCGAGACAAAGCCGTGCGAAATCATCTGCACGATGGCGCCTTGCACGCCCATGGGGTTGAAAATGAAAAAGCCCAGCGTGACAAAACCCATGTGCGCAATGGAGCTGTAGGCCACGAGTTTCTTCATGTCGGTTTGCACCAGCGCCACAAAGCCGACATAGATCACCGCAATCAGTGACAGCGTGATGATCAGCCAGTCCAGCTCATGCGCTGCATCAGGGGTGATGGGCAGCGAGAAGCGCAGGAAACCGTAAGCACCCAGCTTGAGCATGATGGCCGCCAGCACGATGGAGCCGCCGGTGGGCGCTTCCACGTGTGCGTCGGGCAACCACGTATGCACGGGCCACATGGGCACTTTGACGGCGAAGGCGGCAAAGAAGGCCAGGAACAGCAGGATCTGAACCGGCAAGGTCAGGGGCAGTTTGTGCCAGGCGAACAGATCAAAACTGCCGCCCGAAGCAAAGTACAAGTACACCAAGGCCACCAACATCAGCAATGAGCCGGCCAGCGTGTAGAGAAAAAACTTGAAGGCTGCATACACCCGGTTGGCCCCACCCCACACACCGATGATCACGTACATGGGAATGAGTGTGGCTTCAAAGAACACGTAAAAGAGCAGCGCATCGGCGGCGGCGAACACGCCAATCATCAGGCCCGAGAGAATCAGGAATGCCGCGTTGTATTGCGCCACGCGCGACTGAATAACATCCCACCCCGCCAGCACCACGATGACGGTGGTAAACGCGGTAAGCAGCACAAACCACACGGACATGCCATCCACACCCAGGTGGTAGTTGGCATGGATGCGTGCTACCCAACTGGCTTGCTCCACAAACTGCAGGCCGGCCTGGCCCGCATCAAACTGCGTGATGAGCGGGAGGGTGACCAACAGCCCCAGCAGACTGCCCGCCAGGGCCAGGCCACGGGCCAGCGCCGCGTTGCGCCGTCCGAGGGCAAGCACGAGCAACCCGAAAAATATCGGGATCCAGAGAGCAAGACTGAGCCAGGGGGTTGAGTTCATTGTCGGTTTTTAACGGGTGGGCCCGATCAGCGTGCGTTGAGCTGCGCAAATTGCGGCCACAGGTAAGGCAGGGTCAGGAAAAAGAACAACACCAGGGCAATGCCTACCAGCATGGCAAAGGCGTAGTGATAGATGTAGCCGGTCTGTACCTGACGCACCACCCCAGCAAACCAGCCCACCAGACGCGCTGAGCCGTTCACCGCCAAGCCATCGATGAGCGTCTGGTCGCCGCGCTTCCACAGGCCCTGCCCCAGCGCCCGCGCGCCGGCGGCAAACACCACTTCATTGAGCCGGTCCAGGTAGTACTTGTTGTCGAGCAGGCGATAGATCGCACCCAAGCGGTTCTTGATGGCTTCGGGAATATCGGGGCGCTTCATGTAGAAGAACCACGACAGCGCCACGCCAGACAGTGCCAGCCAAAACGGCGGCGTCATCAGGCCATGCAGGGCCATGGCCGTAGCGCCGTGGAAGTGCTCGGCCAACGTCGCCATGGCCGGATGCGCTTCACCGTTGACCGTGATCACGCCCTTGAAAAAATCGCCAAACAGCATGCCGTCAATGGCGAAATAACCGATCACTACCGAGGGAATGGCCAGCAGCACCAGCGGCACCCACACCACCGCAGGCGACTCATGCGGCACACCGCCGTGGTGATGCTCGTCGTGATGGTCATCGTGATGATCGTCATGGGCAGGGTGGGCAGGGTGAGCATCGTAGGTGTTGGTATCGAAGCGCTCCTTGGCAAGGAACACCAGGAAGTACATGCGGAACGAATAAAACGCCGTGACAAACACCCCGGCCAGCACCGCAACGTACGCAAAGCCCGCACCCGGCACGGTGGCGTGTTGCGCGGCAATCAGGATGCTGTCTTTGGAATAGAACCCTGAGAAAAACGGCGTGCCAATCAACGCAAGTGAGCCCACCAGCGAAGTAATCCAGGT
>CAZZAD010000337.1:0-1967 GCA_964652055.1 uncultured Burkholderiaceae bacterium
GCGCCTACGCGCGCCATCGCGGCGTGTCGCACGTGGCCGTCAAGAAGGCCATCGATACCGGGCGCATCAGCCAGTTGCCGGATGGCACCATCGATCCGGTGGTGGCCGATGCCCAATGGGCGGCCAACACCACGCCGACCCGGCGGTCGGCGACTGCTGAGGTCAGGGAGACTCCGCAGGTTCCCGTATCTGCCCGCGAGATTCCGCAGGCTTCCGCACGGCCACCACGGGAAACGACTGAGCCACCCACCCCGGCGCTGTCCTCCGGTGGCACATCGCTGCTGCAGGCCCGCACCGTCAACGAAGTGGTCAAGGCGCAGACCAACAAGGTGCGCCTTGCCCGGCTCAAGGGTGAACTGGTCGATCGCTCACAGGCTGTGGCCCATGTGTTCAAGCTGGCCCGTGCTGAGCGCGATGCCTGGCTCAACTGGCCGGCACGCATCTCGTCGCAGATGGCCGCTGGGCTGGGCGTTGATCCGCATGTCTTGCATGTGGCGCTGGACGCTGCCGTGCGCCAGCAACTGCAGGACCTGGGCGACTTGCAAGCCAAGGTAGATTGACCATGGACGAGCTGTATTACGAAGGCTGGGACGCCATCGAGCGTGCCTGGCGCGAAGGTCTCACCCCCGATCCGCTGCTCACGGTGTCCGAATGGGCCGACAAGCACCGGGTGCTCTCCAGCAAGGCCGCCTCCGAACCAGGACGCTGGCGCACCAGCCGAACACCTTACCTGCGCGAGATCATGGATTGCTTGTCACCCATGTCACCGATTGAGCGGGTGGTGTTCATGAAAGGCGCTCAGGTGGGCGGCACGGAATTGGGCCTGAACTGGGTCGGATACGTTATTCACCACGCACCGGGACCGATGATGGCGGTGTGGCCCACGGTGGAGATGGCCAAGCGGGCCTCCAAGCAGCGCATTGATGCGCTGATCGAGGAAAGCCCGGCCATCCAGGAGCGCATTGCCCCGGCGCGCAGTCGGGACTCCGGCAACACCATCCTGGCCAAAGAGTTCCATGGTGGCGTGCTGGTGATGACCGGCGCCAACAGTGCGGTGGGCTTGCGTTCCATGCCAGTCCGCTATCTGTTCCTCGATGAGGTCGATGGCTATCCGCTGGATGTGGAAGGCGAAGGCGATGCAATCTCGCTGGCCGAGGCGCGCACCCGCACCTTTGCCCGGCGCAAGATCCTGATTGTCTCGACACCCACGATTGCCGGGGCCAGTGCAGTGGAGCGCGAGTTCGAGGCATCGGACCAGCGCCGCTACTTCGTGCCGTGTCCGCACTGCGACCACCGCCAGTGGCTGCGGTTTGAGCAGCTGCGCTGGGAGCGCGGCCAACCCGAGACAGCTGCCTACATCTGCGAGTCTTGCAGTCAGCCGATTGCCGAGCACCACAAGACCTGGATGCTGGACAACGGCCAGTGGCAAGCCTGCGCGCCAGAACAAGCTGGGCGCACCGCTGGGTTTCATCTGTCGAGCCTCTACAGCCCGGTGGGCTGGCGCAGCTGGATCGAGATCGCCCGGGCATGGGAATCGGCTGCGATGTCAGACAGTCGGTCGGCGTCGGCCATCAAGACCTTCAAGAACACCGAACTGGGTGAGACCTGGGTCGAGGAAGGCGAAGCGCCGGATTGGCAGCGCCTGCTGGAGCGACGAGAGGATTACCGCATCGGCACCGTGCCCGCGGGCGGCCTGTTGCTGACTGCCGGTGCTGACGTGCAGAAGGATCGCATCGAGGTTTCGATCTGGGCCTTCGGACGGGGCAAAGCCGCATGGCTGGTGGAGCACCGGATCCTGATGGGTGACACCGCCCGCACTGAGGTCTGGTCGGCTCTGGCCAAGCTCATGGGCGAGACCTGGACCCACAGCAGTGGCTGTCAACTGAGCCTGGTGCGCCTGGCCCTGGATACTGGCTACGCGACCCAGGAGGCCTATGCCTTTGTGCGCGGGGTGCGCGATGCCCGGC
>CAZZAD010000338.1:0-1941 GCA_964652055.1 uncultured Burkholderiaceae bacterium
TGTCCGCTTACGCGCTGCAGTTTCTACAGCTGATGGACAAGCCCGATGTGGACACCATCGAAGGGCTGTCGCCCGCCATTTCGATTGAACAGAAGTCCGCCAGCCACAACCCGCGCTCCACGGTAGGCACGGTCACTGAAATCCATGACTACCTGCGCCTGCTCTTTGCCCGCGCCGGCACGCCGCATTGCCCGGACCACCCCGACCATGCGCTGGCCGCGCAGTCGGTCACGCAGATGGTGGAAGCGGCGCTGACCCTGCCCTTGGAGACCCGCGTGATGGTGCTCTCACCCGTGGTGAGTGAGCGCAAGGGCGAGTTCGTGGAACTGTTTAACGATTTGCAGGCGCAGGGCTTTGTGCGTTTTCGCGTGGATGGTGCGGTGGTGGAAGCGGACGCCTTACCGACGCTCGCGCGCAATGAAAAACGTTCCATCGATGTGGTGGTGGACCGCCTCAAGGTGCGGCCCGAAGCGCGTCAGCGTCTGGCCGAATCGTTCGAGACCGCACTGCGCCTGGGCGATGGCCGTGCGCTGTTGCTCGATACCGACCGCCATACCGAAACCGTCTTCAGCAACCGCTTCGCCTGCCCCATCTGCGGCTATTCATTGGCGGAGTTGGAACCGCGACTGTTCTCGTTCAACAACCCCGTGGGCGCCTGCCCCACCTGTGACGGGCTGGGCGTCAGCGAATCGTTTGACCAGACGCGCGTGGTGGCACACCCCGATCTGTCACTGGCCGCTGGCGCGGTGCACGGCTGGGACAGCCGCAATGCCGATTACTTTCAATTGCTGGTGTCGCTCGCCAAACATGCGGGCGTGGATATCGACCTGACCTGGTCCGAACTGCCCGCAGCCTTCCGCGATCAGGTATTGCACGGCACAGGCACCGATGAGATCGCCTTCACCTACACCAATGAACGCGGTCGCAAGATGGTGCGACGCCATCCGTTTGAAGGCGTGATCCCCAACATGCAACGGCGCTGGCGCGAGACCGACAGCACCGCAGTGCGCGAAGAACTGGCCAAGTACCGCTCGCAAACGCTTTGCCCCGCCTGCCAGGGCGCGCGCCTGAAACGCGAGGCGCGCTTTGTGTTCATTGGCACCGGCACGCAGCGCCGCGCCATCTATGAGATTGAACAACTCTCTCTGGCGCAAACGCTGACGTACTTTGAATCGCTGCATCTGGTGGGCGCGGCCGCCACCATCGGTGAGCGCATCGTGCGTGAGATCAGCGCACGCTTGCGCTTTCTCAACGACGTGGGCCTGACCTACCTGGCGCTGGACCGCGCGGCCGACACGCTCTCGGGTGGCGAGAGTCAACGCATCCGCCTGGCCTCGCAAATCGGCTCAGGGCTCACCGGTGTGATGTACGTGCTAGATGAACCCTCGATTGGCCTGCATCAGCGCGACAACGACCGACTCATCGCCACGCTCAAACATCTGCGCGATCTGGGCAACACCGTGCTGGTGGTGGAGCACGACCGGCACATCGTGGCGCAGGGCACGCCCGCGCAGATCGAAGCCAACGAAGCCTCGCTCACCGGCGCGTATTTGTCGGGCCGCACGCGCATTGAAGTGCCCGCGCAACGCCGTGCGCCACCGCAACGCCATGCAACACAAACCGGCTGGCTCACCGTGTTTGGCGCGTGTGGCAACAACTTGCAAACGGTGGATCTGGCGCTGCCCGTGGGTTTGTTGGTGTGTGTGACGGGTGTGTCGGGCTCGGGCAAGAGCACGCTCATCAATGACACGCTGGCCGCCGCCGTCGCGCAGCATCTGCACCGCGCGGCGCTGCAACCGGCTGCGCACGACCGCATTGAAGGGTTGGAGCAATTCGACAAAATTGTCATCGTCGATCAAAGCCCCATCGGCCGCACCCCGCGCAGCAATCCGGCCACGTACACGGGCCTCTTCGCCCCCATCCGCGACCTCTTTGCCGAAA
>CAZZAD010000339.1:0-415 GCA_964652055.1 uncultured Burkholderiaceae bacterium
CGCAATGGTCCATCAGCCAAGCCACATGGTCCGGGGTCAAAGCCCCACCGCCCACGCTGTCGATGTACTGCCTAAGCACACCCTCCCACATGGCGACGAGTTGCTTGGCGGAGGGCATATCAATTAAACGCAAAATCTATGGCAAATGTCAGCGGCGAGTTTGTCGTGGTCGCACCCGTGGACATCAGCAGCCACTGCAAGCAAGCCCCGTCATAAACGCGGGGCATGGATGGCAACTGGTTCACGAGGTCACGCTCGGACCACATGCCCGTGACAGGCAGTGCAATGTCGAGCAGCGGGCGAACGACACAAAGTGCGATGACGCCTGAGCCTGTGTATGCCGTGCCTGCCGACCAAGTGAACGACTCAATGGCCTTGATGCCTGTGTCCCCGCCCTGCTTGGGCAGGAATGGGC
>CAZZAD010000339.1:453-1935 GCA_964652055.1 uncultured Burkholderiaceae bacterium
TGGTGTAGCTAGAAGCCGAGAGCGTCGGGCCACCCGCAGTAGGCTGGGTCTGGCAGACAAACATGGCCTCACAGCCGACGCCGTCCGCGTATCGTGGCATCTGGACCGTCAGCGTGTGCGTGCCCGTCCCTGCGTCAGTAATGTCAACAATCGTGCCGGCCACGTAGTTGGCGTAGGACGTTGCGACCGTGGCGGTCGTGGATGATGTGCGGACCAGCCAGTAATCCGTGGCGAGTGAAAGGCCAGCCGGGAGCGTTCCAGAGGTCGTGAAGCGGACAACCGTGCCTGACTTCCAGTCGTTCGTGTAGGTCAGCGCGTCAGTGCCCGCGTTGGCCGTGAATGTGTTGGAGTTGATGAGCGCGCGCGAGGATGTGCCCGTCACGTTCGTCGTGGACATGCGGTAGTAGCCTTGCAGGTCCACAAGCTTCAACTGCCAAGGCGCACCCGCTGCGGCCACGAGAGACGCGCCCACGTTCAGGATGTGCTTCGTCAGGGGCAGGACAGGACCGCCATGCAGGAGGCTGAAATTCGTTGTGCCGTCGCCGACATTCTCGTCACAATTGCTCCAGACGAGATCCGTGCCGGGAAATGTCGTCGCTGCGGGATAGCCACCCAAGCCCGCGAGCATGTGCCATCCAGCGGTTGCTGTGTGAGCCGGAGCCGTGGTCTTGCTGCCATCACGGCGCAGGTATTGCCCGTCTACCGTGATGGCTTCGATGAGTTGATCCTGGCTGGCAAATCCGGCCATGTGATTACGTTCCTTCGTCCCAGATAGTGGAAAGGGTGCCGACAACGCCCGTGCCTGGCAGGGAGCCAGTACCGTAGCCCGCTAAATTCAGATATGCGCCGTCGAGAATTTTGATCGGCCCCGAGGCCGTGGTTATGAACTCTTGCTCAGACTGAACGCTGACCTCGCGGATGTTCAACAGAGCCAGCGGCTTCACCAGAACGAGGCACATCAACCCGCTGTTTGGCGTGGTCCACGTAACGCTTGTAATGGAGCGAACGCCCCTGTCACCAGCAGCTAATTCGCAGAACGGAAGTGTTGCTTGCGTAGACCCGGCAGACGGAACCGAGAGCAACTGCCCGACGATTGGCGGCGTTCCAGACCCGATACCCGTCGCGGTAGCAACGCAGACCGCCATGACCTTGACGCCATCACCGTCCGCATAACGCGGCAGCGTCACATCATTGGTGAGCGCCTGCGCAGACACGTCATCGCCGTCGATGAATGGGTAATACAGCAGATAGTCCAACAGGAATAATTGAGGCAGCACAGCCGTGTTGCATGTCGCAGACCACGCTGTCAGCCACTTGGTCGCCGGGGTCTTGCTCTCTCCGTGGTAAATGCCGCGAGAGCCATTCAGTGTTGCAGCTTCAAGCGGATTTGATGCGTAGAAATTGGCGACAGGCCCGCCAGCAACCGTGCTTAGATCGAACCAGCGGTTAGCCGAGTTTGAAAACGTTATGCTTTTCCTGAAG
>CAZZAD010000340.1:0-1895 GCA_964652055.1 uncultured Burkholderiaceae bacterium
CTACTATGGATATAAAAAAACTCACTGCAACTGCAAAAAACAAGATACAAGGGAAAGGCGCTGCGCAAAACCGCGCAGCAACGCAAATGGGAGCGCAATGAAACTACGCAAGTCGCTGTGCGAGATGTGATCAAGTGTCAGGGTGCGGGCCGGGGCGACGACGCAGCTACGCGCGCGTCTTTCCCGTTCCGAGGCGCAAGTCGACGACGCGCCACGAAGAAGCCCAAGGTCTTCCTGGCGCCCGATGCCCACCTTCTTTTTTTTAGAACAACTCGACTTCGCTCTTGGCGTCTTCGCCGGCAAGGCTGCCTTGAGCCACCAGCGCTTCATAGGAGTAGACGCGGTTACGGCCAGTTTCTTTGGCGTGATACAGCGCCTTGTCGGCACGCTGAAATGCCATGGACGGGGCATCGGCAGCCTTGACTTCGCTGTAGCCAATGCTGACGGTGACGGTCTTGACCTGCGGAAAGATGTGTCCTTGCACAGCAGCGCGGATGCGCTCGAACACCACTGCAGCCGTGTCACTGTCCACGTTCTCAACCACCACCACAAACTCTTCACCACCAAAACGGAACAAACGGTCCACCGCGCGCACCTGGTTGCGCATCAGGCGCGAGACCAGCAGCAGCACCTCATCACCAAAGAGGTGGCCGTAGTTGTCGTTGATGGACTTGAAGCGATCAATATCCACCACGCAGATCCAGTTCTTCCCCGACTGCGTGACACGCGAGGCGCGCTCACGCAGCTTGTCGAAATCAGCATCAAATGTTTTGCGATTGAGCAGCCCCGTGAGCGTGTCGCGCTCGCCGTAGTCCAGAGCAATCACATGGTTGCGCACCACCCGCAGCAGGGCCAGCACCAGCTGCGCCTGGCGTGAGTCAAACGCGTTGCCCGCTTCAATTTCAATCAGACCATGTATGTTGGATTCACCCAGCAGGGGAAAAATGCTGCGCGGCGCCCCACCCGGTTCAGTGGGCGAAATGTGCACCACATCGCGCGCGGCAACGGCCTCACGCCACTCAGCCCGACCATTGAGCTTGGGCAAGGCGTCGTATTCGGTCGTTACGTCCTCACCCGTCGTGGTCCCATCGCGCTCCAGCGTCAGCAGACCGCGCACCCGGGCATCGTCACCTTCGCCCAACACGCGCGACAAGACGACCCGCTGTGCCTCAGAGAACTCCATCAGTAGGCGCGCCACCGAGGCATCCAGCGCATCGCGATCACGATGCTGGGTTGCTGCGGCAACTGACTCAATTAGCGGTGCAAAAGACATAAGTTGAACCGGCCCTGTAAACCCTATTTGAAAAATCCAGCACTCAATGCGGACTCATCCTAGAGGCGTCTTCCCAGATCAATGCCCCGAATTAAGGCGCTAGCCACCCTCAGTGCCCCTATTTTTGGCGCTTGAGCGCGGCGCCATCAGGCAGGCCGGTAAATCTTGGCCCCCTGTTTGACGAATTCCACGGCCTTTTCCTGCATTCCATGGCTCAGCGCGTTTTTTTCCGCCAACCCTTGTTGATCGGCATAGTCGCGGACATCCTGAGTGATTTTCATCGAACAAAAATGCGGGCCGCACATGGGGCAGAAATGGGCGGTCTTCATGGCATCTTTGGGCAGCGGTTCATCGTGAAAATCATTGGCGGTGTCGGGATCGAGGCCCAGGTTGAACTGATCGTCCCAGCGGAATTCAAAGCGCGCCTTCGATAAGGCGTTGTCACGCACCTGCGCCCCGGGGTGGCCCTTGGCCAAGTCGGCCGCGTGCGCGGCAATCTTGTAGGCCATGATGCCGTCCTTCACGTCCTTCTTGTTGGGCAGACCCAGGTGTTCCTTGGGTGTGACGTAACAGAGCATGGCGGTGCCATACCAGCCAATCATGGCCGCGCCGATGGCGCTGG
>CAZZAD010000341.1:0-1879 GCA_964652055.1 uncultured Burkholderiaceae bacterium
CGCATTTGTAGATGGCTGGGGCAATGTCGCCCCAGTCGATTAGTCAAACAGAAAAAGGGTATCTCCCATGAGCAAGAAAAGAGACATGCAGCGCATGCCGCGCCGTCGCCGCTGCGCTCGGCCTCTACGGCCAAGTGCGCGGCCAGCGTGGTTTTGCCGCTGCCGCCCTTCTGCGATGTAATGACGATTGTTTTCATGAAAACCGCCTTTCAACCCTTCACTACGGCAGTATTTCATGAAAGCAAGAGATTCGTCAAGCTGGCGTTGTCACCCCGGCCAGCGCGCCGAAACGTCAAACTCTATGAGTTCCTTCTTGGAGTTGCGCTTGCGGATGGCGCGAATCGCCACGTCCACGAAACCCGCCTCCTGCATGATGTGGGCATAGATTTTTTCGACCGAAAGCAACTCACCATAGAAGGTTGAATTGCCCACGATGTAGTGCAGCCGTGCGCCGGGAGCGAGAACCGCCCGCAACTCGTGAAAGTGCGTCGCCATGTCCACGCAGTATTTGCGAATGTAGGTCGCCAGCAATGCGCCGTTGGCATTGTCGGGACTAGCAACCTTCGCAAGCGTCCGGTCGAGGTCGCGGGACGTGTAAGCCCCTTGGTGCGGCTCCCAATCTGTCAAGCGACTGGTGGCAACGCCCCATGTGCCGCCGATTGCCAGCCAATCGAGTTCGCCCGCGTCACGGCCATTCACAAGGAATTGCAGCCAATACATATAAGGCCGCAATTCGCGGATGTAGGACATTCGATTTGCATAGGGCGGGGACGTAACCACAAGGTCAAAGCGGTCTGCGGCCAGTGTGGAAAGGGCGCGAGCGTCATGCAGAATCACATCCGCCGCGCCGTCTGGGTTCTCAGCCGCACCGTGCAGCACAAAGGCCAAATCCGCCTTGAACGCGCCCGCATAGTCCACTGGAATATCAAGCTGCGCCTGTGCGCCAGCAGACTTGAAAGACATGGATTGATGATTAAACGCGGCATTAGAGGCTGCAATCAATGTCCGGCAAAAGGCAATCTTCAATAGGGTTGCCTCCTGCGAAGCAGGATCGGCAACCTGTCCAATTGCCCGCTGCAAGCGGCACAAGAAAGACAAGGCGGCGGGGTTCCACCATCTTTCGATGTTATGAATTGGCGGCGGGGCAGGGGTCGCCTTCCTGTCTCGGCTGACGATTTGGAGCGCACGCGTACACGCGTCACGCGTGCGGGAAATTGTGGCTTCCGAATAGGCGTCAGTCTTGGCCTTGCCCAGCCACACCAGAAACGGGTTAATGTCGGTCGTGGCTGCCTCGTGGCCGTGATAAGCCGCGCTTAAAGCGGTCGTGGCTGTACCGCAAAAAGGGTCAAGCACGCGCAAGCGCCCGCTGGTGCTGTCCATCAGTTCTTCCACGACGCGCACCGAATAGGCCGGGGTCAGCCGCAGCCAGCCATGCCGCCCAGTCTTGAGATTGTATTTGTGGGTGTAGTCCGCCCGCTGGCGAAGGGGTTCAACTAAAGCTAGGTTCATCATTCGGTATCCGGTGCGAGAAGGCCGCGCAAAACGGTGTCTATCTCTGTGCGAAGCGTGGCGCTGTTCCGCTCAAAGAACGCGGCAAGGTCATAGCCGACAATCTCGCGCATGAAATCGTAGGTCGAGCGCAGCGGATCATTGAGGCCAATCACACCTGTAAGGACTGACCATTTTTCAGCGCGATAGCGGGTCAGGATGTCCGTAGGGGGCTTCTTGGTCGCCATGCCGCTAGTCCGCTTTCCAGATACGCCGCTCCGGCGTGATGGTCGCCCGCCACGCTAGGATTTTCTCGGCCTGCGCCAGAAACAACGGCAATGTGCCTTTTGTCGTCAGATTGAGACTCAACGACTTCGCGAACATCTCCACT
>CAZZAD010000342.1:0-1876 GCA_964652055.1 uncultured Burkholderiaceae bacterium
TGCCACTCATGACCATGGCCGAGGTGTTCACCACCCAGTCCTTGCCCGCCGTGCCCGTAAACCGCACCCGCACACTCTGGCCAGTGAAATCAACCGAACGATTCAGAGCCGTGCCATCGGTGGCCAGCACTGCATTGGCTTTGACCGCTGCGCTCAGATTGACGGTGGCTGTACCCGGCTTGAAATAAACCACGTGCGTTCCGCTCTGCAAGAGCGCGGGCAGGTGAATGCTGCGCGCATTGGTACTGACGGCACTGGACTGGATCCGTGTTCCATCAGGGGCATAGATCTCGAACGCAACGCTGGCCGTGCCGGGGTTGGGCGTAAAGGCAGTCAGATCAAGCGTGAGGTACTGGCCCAGAGTGCCATCAAAAAGCAGGGCCCCCACTTTGCCGGCCGTGCTGATGTTGAGTGTTTGAGCAGCCCCACCCACCGTGGCGCGGCGCGTGACCAGGACGTCGGTCGCAGCAATGCCCGTGGGCAGGATGAGAAAGTCCGCCGCGCTGGTGGCGCTACCGGCCACGGTAGCCACACGAATGCGGCCACCGGAGCCAATAGGCGCCAGCGTGTTGATACTGGTGGCGGTCACGCCCGTGCCTACAGCGGGACGGGTGTTGAATTCGATGCGCGTCGCACCGGGGGTGGTATCGAAGTTGGTGCCGGTGATGGTGACCGCCGTGCCTGCGGGCCCCATGGTGGGGGTGAAGCTTGCAATGGTGGGCGCACCACTGGTGGCGAGCACGGTGAAGCTGCTGGCTGAGGTGACGGTGCCAGCAGGACTGGTGATGGCGATGGGGCCGGTGGTTGCACCCGCGGGCACGGTGACGACGAGCTTGTTGGCGGTGGCACTGGCGACGGTGGCGCTTACGCCGTTAAAACGCACGCTGTTAGCGCTGGGCGTGGTGCTGAAGCCGCTGCCCCATAAGGTGACTGTGGTGCCCACCACGCCGCTGTTGGGCGTGAACTCAACCAGGTCGATGGCCCCCGCGGTGACGCGGCGGGTAGCGGTGATGTTTCCAGAAGCGTCGTAGCTGTAATAGGCCGAGTCCCCGCTGGGGGCGACGGTGCCCACCAGGCGGCCGGTTTCGTCGTAGAGGTATTGAACGGTCTGGGCGCTGGCACTAAGGCTGATCAGGCTGCCCAGGGTGGCCGCAACCAGCATCAGGGCAGCAAGTGCACTGGAAAAACTTCTGCGCGGCGCACCGCAAAGAGCTGGGTTGAACATGGACCGGCCAAACATGGACCTACCTATTGCGGCCGCAGACGACGCGTAGCGATGCATTGCATTTCCCCCGAAGGCAGCGCGGCGCAAATCTCACGCGCGCTATCCATTCAATCTTGTGAATTCAAACCCGGACTCAGGCGGCGGCAGCGTGGTTGTTGTTATTACCCGCTGCACCGGTGCACCCTGCACCCGGGGCGGGGATCGTAAGTGGGACTTACGAAAAATGGCAAGAGAAAATGCCAAGAAAATGGACAGGCGGCAGGTAAAGGCGGGAAAACAATGCGACGTTTGGTGATGGCGGGGTAAGGATGGGGGGTGGGGTTGTGATGGGTCGTTCGATTTTTCGTGGCAGGTTTGCGCTGCCGTCGCGTGCCACACAGCGCTTTGGTTGCGCGATTGCCCAGGCTGTTTGGTTGCAGCAGGTTTCAGGCGCACGGTAGAACCGTCGTCGCCCCGGCGCAGGCCCTGTCTCTTGATCGCATCTCAATGCCGCGCTCTCTATCCGATAGGGGTAGGGATGGGCGAAGCACTCCTAGCCCCAATGCTGTTCAGTTAAGGGATGTTTTCTCATACAGGGTGGGGCCGTCGTCGCCCCGCTGTCTCTTGATCACATCTTTTACTTCGTTGCGGCGTCGTTCCCTCACCCCAACC
>CAZZAD010000343.1:0-1795 GCA_964652055.1 uncultured Burkholderiaceae bacterium
GGCTAAAAACTTGACCATGCCGGTGGTGTCACCCAGCGCGCGCGCGCGGCCGTTGGCGGCAAAGGGAAAGCTGCCCGCTTTGTAGGCACGCCCGGCCGCTTTGAGCTGCTGTTCGGTCTGACCCACCCAGGCAATTTCGGGCGAGGTGTAGATGACCCAGGGAATGGTGTTGAAGTTGACGTGCCCATGCTGGCCGGCAATGCGTTCGGCCACGGCCACGCCCTCTTCTTCGGCTTTGTGCGCCAGCATGGGGCCACGCACTACGTCACCCACAGCCCAGACGTTGGGTACGCGGGTGCGGCACTGGTCGTCCACCATGATGAAGCCACGCTCATCGAGCGCGAGCCCGATGGACTCGGCGTTCAGGCCCGCGGTGTTGGGGACACGGCCGATGGAAACAATCAAGCGGTCTACGGTCAGCGACTGCGCTGCGCCGGTGTTGTCGGCGTAATCAATGCTCACGCTCTTCTTGTCGGCCTTGACGCCGTTGATCTTCACGCCCAGGTGTATTTGCAAACCCTGCTTGGTGAACACTTTGTGGGCTTCTTTGGCGATACCTTCATCCACCGCACCCAGGAAACTGGGCAGGGCTTCAAGGATGGTGACCTCGGCACCCAAGCGGCGCCATACCGAGCCCATTTCCAGCCCAATGACGCCAGCGCCAATGACGCCGAGCTTCTTGGGCACATCACTGATACGCAGCGCGCCGTCATTGGATAGCACTTTGACTTCATCAAAGGGTGTGCCCGGCAAGGCACGTGCACTGGAGCCCGTGGCCACGATGACGTGCTTGGCCAGCAGCAGGTCCTCATTGACCTGCACTTCGATGCCCGCTTTGCTTTGCGCCACAAAGCGGCCACGGCCGTGGAAAAACGTGATTTTGTTTTTCTTGAAGAGGTAAAGGATGCCGTCGTTGTTCTGGCTCACCACTTTGTCTTTGCGCGCCAGAAACTGCGGCAGGTTGAGCGAGACGCCTTTGACGTCGATGCCGTGCTCGCTGAAATGTTTGTTGGCGTGCTCAAAGTATTCCGATGATTGCAGCAATGCCTTGGACGGAATGCAGCCCACGTTGGTGCAGGTGCCACCGGGTGCGGGGGCACCTTTGGCGTTTTTCCAGTCATCAATGCAGGCCACGCTAAAGCCCAGCTGCGCAGCACGAATGGCAGCGATATAGCCGCCGGGACCGGCGCCGATCACCACCACATCAAAATTTTTTGACATTTTTTTGTTCCAATGAAATCAAGTTCAATGCGTTGGGGTTCGCTGCGCTCACCGCCAACCTACGTTATTCACGCGGTACAAAGATCCACAACAAAACGTAGATCAACAGCGTGACACCGCCAAACATGGCGCCCAGCGCAAACAGCAGGCGCCACACCCATGAATCGAGCCCGGTCACGTCGGCCAGGCCACCACACACGCCCGCAATCCACTTGTCGGATTCACTCAAGCGGAAGTTGTTGATGGCGGCCGAACCGCAAGGCGCTGCCGACCCACACGGAGCGCCGGCCAGGATGCGGGCCTTGGCGCTCTCATACTCTTCCTGCGTCAGTGCACCTTTGTTGAGCAGGTCATGCAGCTTGGCAAGTTCGTCGGCAGCGTTCATGGTCATAGCTCCAGAAGCAGGCGCGCCGGATCTTCCAGCGCTTCTTTGATGGCGACCAGCGAGAGCACGGCTTCGCGGCCGTCAATGATGCGGTGGTCATACGACATGGCCAGATAATTGATGGGGCGAATCACGATCTGACCGTTCTCCACCACGGGCCGCTCTTTGGTGGCATGCACGCCCAGGATG
>CAZZAD010000344.1:0-1769 GCA_964652055.1 uncultured Burkholderiaceae bacterium
TTCTTGTTGTGGGTGTAGTCACGCAGCACACGCAGCACGGCCGATTTGCCGTGGATTTCTTTGACCTGCGCATAGAACGGCGTGCCTTCTTCCAGATACACAAACTGGTTGACCAGCAGTTCATGGGTGATGGGGCCGGTGATGCGGTAGTAGGTGGACCCGCCGTGTTGCCACGATTCCATGCCCTTGCTGTGGCGCGCCCAGAAGTTGGCGGGCAGGCTGGAGATGCCGGTGTAGAGGATGTCGGTGTCTTCCAGCACCTTGTCGTTGTAGTAGTCCTCGGCGGGCAGGGCCAGGGCGCGCGCCTTGATGCGCATGTTGATGTCTTTGGCCACCAGCACCACGTCGCGCGTGCCGTGCATGTCTTTGAGCGCGCGCACCACCCCAAGGATCTGGTTGTCGGCTTTGCCTGCGGGCAGCGATGCGGGTAGTACGCCAGTGACGGCAGTGGTCTGGAAGAACAAGCGTCCGGCGGCATCGGTGTTGCCCAGGGCGTCCAGCGCAATGCCTTCTTCAATGGGTGTCTTGCAGGCGGCCACCAGGGCGTCGAGTGAACGGCTCACTTGCCGTGCGTTGCGCGAGACCTCGCTCATGCCTTTTTTGTGACTGTCGAGTTCTTCGAGCGTCATCATGGGCAGGAACACGTCGTGTTCCTGAAAGCGGAAGAGCGAGGTGGGGTCGTGCAGCAGCACGTTGGTGTCGAGCACAAAGAGGCGGGGATTGGCGCTGCGTTTGCGCGGCGCCTTGCCATTGCCACTGGTATGACCAGCAGCCTTGGCTTCCACCAGGGCTAACCGTGCGTGTGCATGTGCTGCAGGTGCGTGGGCACCGTGTCGCTCGGCCCGTGGGGCGGGCACTGTGGCCGCTGCAACGCGGGGCACGTCTACGGGCAGGTCGATCACCGGATTTTTAAGAGGTGCATCCGGTATGGAAGCCAGAAACGTGGCGGGCTTAACAGGCGGCTTGGGCAGTGGCATCTGAGTGGTGTTCCTCGTGAAGGATTCAGACAGGGGCAATAGTGCGGCGATTCATGCGGGTTTGATTCAGTTTGAAGAGCCTACAAAGTCCAGTACCTCTTCGGCATGGCCAGGCACTTTGACGCCGCGCCATTCGCGCGCAAGTTTGCCGTCAGGGTCAATGACAAAGGTGCTGCGCTCAATGCCGCGCACTTTTTTGCCGTACATGTTTTTTTGTTTCATCACACCAAACATTTCGCAGACGGCTTCTTCGGGGTCGGCAATCAGCGCAAACGGAAAGTCCATCTTGGTGCGGAAGTTTTCGTGTGACTTGAGCGTGTCGCGCGACAAGCCGTACACGCGCACGTGGGCGCGTGAAAATTTGTCGTGCAGCCGCGCAAAGTCGCAGCCTTCGGTGGTGCAGCCCGGGGTGTTGTCGCGCGGGTAGAAGTACAGCACCACGGTGTAGCCACGTTGAGCAGAGAGCGCAAACGGGCCATCGGTGGCCTGAGCTGAGAAATCGGGAACCAGTTTTCCTACGGCGACGGTCATGGGTTAGCACCAATGTTGTTTAGTGAGGGCAAGCAAGGGTGGTTGACGAAAAATGCATGGCACACCGAACGAAGCTCGTCGCCCCGGCGCAGGCCCTGTCTCTTGATCACATCTCGGTCCGAGTTCAGTGCGGTATTTGCTCCCTCCCCTTCAAGGGGAGGGTGGGGGTGGGGATGGGGTTGTACGGGGAGGAGTTCCTTCGTAACGCACCCCATCCCCACCCTAACCCTTGTATCTTGTTTTTTGCAGTTGCAGTGAGTT
>CAZZAD010000345.1:0-1728 GCA_964652055.1 uncultured Burkholderiaceae bacterium
TTAAGACTGAAAACCTTCCCTCGCCCCGACCCCTCTCCCGGGGGGAGAGGGGCTAACCCCCCTCTCCCCCCGGGAGAGGGGTTGGGGGTGAGGGAATCAGCGCTGCAAGTGTCTGCCCCCGCCGTCCTCGAAGTCCGCGGCGAAGTCTTCATGCGCCGCGATGCCTTCGAGGCCCTGAACGCGCGTCAGCGTGAGCGTGGCGAGGCCGAGTACGTCAATCCGCGCAATGCGGCCGCGGGTGCCGTGCGGCAACTGGATCCCAAAATCACCGCGGCACGCCCCCTAAGTTTTTTTGCCTACGGCATTGCCCAGACCGAGGGCTGGGCATCTCCTCCCACGCATGCGGCGATCCTTGATGCGCTCGTGGCCTTGGGTATTCCCGTCTGCGACGTGCGCACTGTGGTCACGGGCCCGGATGCGCTGGCCGCATTTCATACCCGCATCGAAGGCGAGCGAGCGCAACTGCCGTTTGATATCGATGGTGTGGTCTACAAGGTCAATTCACTGGCTTTGCAACGGCAGTTGGGCTTTGTCACGCGTGAGCCGCGCTGGGCCGTGGCGCACAAATTTCCTGCGCAAGAAGCCGTCACGCGCGTGATGGGCATCGATGTGCAAGTGGGGCGTACCGGCGCCATCACGCCCGTGGCGCGGCTCGAGCCCGTGTTTGTGGGCGGCACCACCGTGAGCAATGCCACCTTGCATAACGAAGATGAAATTCGGCGCAAGGACGTGCGCATAGGCGACACCGTCATCGTGCGTCGCGCAGGTGATGTCATTCCTGAAGTGGTGGCCATCGTGCCCGAACGCCGCCCCGCGGATGCGCGCGAGTTCGTCATGCCCACGCGCTGCCCGGTGTGTCAGTCGGCCATCGAGCGCAGTGCCGATGAAGCGGTGGCGCGCTGTACCGGCGGGCTGTTTTGCCCCGCGCAGCGCAAGCAGGCCGTGCTGCACTTTGCCAGCCGCAAGGCGCTGGCCATAGACGGCCTGGGCGACAAAGTGGTGGATCAACTGGTGGACGGCGGCTGGGTGCGCAACCCGGCAGACCTCTTTTCCCTCAAGGCCGCAACCTTGGCCGCGCTTGAACGCATGGGTGAAAAATCTGCGGTCAATCTCATTGAGGCCATTGACCACGCGCGCGCCACCACGCTGGCCAAATTCATCTACTCACTGGGTATCCGCCACGTGGGCGAATCCACCGCGCGCGACCTGGCCGCGCACTTTGGTTCGCTCGACGCCCTGATGCAGGCTGGCGAGGACGCGCTGTTGCAGGTCAACGACGTCGGTCCCGTCGTGGCCGCCTCAATTGCGCACTTTTTCAGCGAACCACATAACCGCGAAGTCATCCATGCTCTGCGCGCAGCGGGCGTGCACTGGAGTGAAGGCCCGGGGCAGCACACCGCGGTCGGCGCCTTGTCGGGCAAAACGTTTGTGCTGACGGGCACACTCCCCACATGGAGCCGCGACGAAGCCGCCGCGCACATACAGGCGGCTGGTGGCAAAGTGTCGGGGTCGGTGTCCAAAAAAACCGATTACGTGGTGGCGGGTGTAGATGCAGGATCAAAGTTGGCCAAAGCGCAGGAACTTGGCGTGGCGGTGATTGATGAAGGTGCGTTGCAGGAGATGTTGGCGGGATCAGTTCGATGATGTGGCGTTGCTCCCTCACCCCAACCCCTCTCCCGGAGGGAGAGGGGCTTGAAACCTCCCTCTCCCTCCGGGAGAGGGATTGAG
>CAZZAD010000346.1:0-1717 GCA_964652055.1 uncultured Burkholderiaceae bacterium
AGTGCGGCATCAAGGACTCATCACACAAAAAATTGCCGATGCGGCGCTGCGCATGCTCGATGTGGATGCCGCGGGCCTGGATGTGCTGGACCGCAAGCTGCTGTCGACCATCGTTGAAAAATTTAATGGCGGCCCCGTGGGCATAGAAAGTCTGGCCGCTGCCATCGGCGAAGAGCGCGACACGCTCGAAGACGTGATTGAGCCTTTTCTGATTCAGCAAGGACTCATGCACCGGACCACACGCGGACGTGTGGCCACGGCGCGCGCGTGGCGTCATCTGGGACTGCTGCCACCGGACACCTTGCAGGAAGGCAGTTTGTTCGATAACGAAGCGTCATGAGCTTTGGCACATCACCAAGCAACCCCCGGCGCTGGGTGGGCCTCGGTGCCGTCATCGCACTGCACCTGGTCATCTTTTATGCGCTGCTGCTGGGGCTCAGACGCCACCCGGTGGACATCGCCCCTCACTCTGTGAACGTGCGGTTGATTGAGGACGCGGTGCGCACGACGCCTACTGCACCCCCACAGCGCGAGCCCGCACCTCCCAAACCGCAGATTCAATCTCAACCTGCGCAGCCCGTCATGCCCCGCGAGCCTGCACCTATTGCGCCGACCGTTCCCGAAACACTCGCTGCACCACCCACCCCCAGTACGCCACCTGCCACCGAAGCCACACCCGCAGCCGCAGCGCCCTCAGCACCTGTCAGCGCGCCGGCCGCCTCGGTCGTCTGCCCCGGCTACCAAGACGCCATCCGTATGAGCCCCCCGCCACGCGAGGTCATGCAAGAGGGCATCGGCGGCGAAGTGCTGGTTGAATTCACGGTCACACCCAATGGCACCGTGCGCAACCCCATCCCCATCAGTTCCACCAACCCCAAACTCAACCGCTGGGCCCTGGCTACCGTGCTCACCAAAATCCGCTGTCAGGGTCAGGCGCAGGCCGTGCAGTTGCGTGTGCCTATCAGCGTGCGGTTTGAATGACTTTTCTGAGGAAACAACATGTCGGCTGAAACCATGAACCCCTACGGTCTTGAAGCGCTCTGGTTGCAAGGCGACTGGGTCACCAAAGGCACCCTGGCAATCCTCATCCTGATGTCCATGGGCAGTTGGTACATCGTGTTCCTCAAGCTGTGGGAGCAGCGCAAGCTCAAGGCCGAAGGTCGGCATGCGCGTGAACTATTTTGGAAGGCGGCCTCGGTGCGCGAGGGCATCTCCCGCCTCGACCCCCAGAGCGCCTATCGCTACATCGCCGAAAGCGGCTTGGCGGCCAGTGAACATCACGAGGGCACGCTCACCCAGAACATTGATCTCAATACCTGGGTCACCCTGTCAGTGCAGCGCGCCGTGGACTCGGTACACAGCCGCACGCAGGAAGGTCTGGCGTTTCTGGCCACGGTGGGGTCCACGGCCCCCTTCGTGGGCTTGTTTGGCACGGTGTGGGGCATCTATCACGCGCTCACCGCCATTGGTGTGGCGGGGCAGGCGTCCATCGACAAAGTGGCCGGGCCTGTGGGGGAGGCGCTCATCATGACGGCGGTGGGTCTGGCGGTGGCGGTGCCTGCGGTACTGGGCTACAACTGGCTGGTCCGGCGCAACAAGGTGGTGATGGAGTCGGTGCGTGGCTTCGGTGCGGATCTGCATGCGGTGCTCATCGGTAAGCGGGCCACAACACCATGAGCATGCACATCAGCAGCGGTGAAGACGACGAAATGCTCTC
>CAZZAD010000347.1:0-1717 GCA_964652055.1 uncultured Burkholderiaceae bacterium
CATAAGTTGGCCATCAAATCCTCCTGAAAGTGGCTTGCAGCCACCCTGTGACTGTTTTTCGACTTTTTTAAACGGATGTCGATATTCTGGCAGAGCTGATAATCATCTAGCCAAAGGGTCGATCTCCAAGGCCCAAAGTCGTATCGTAGTGATTGCAACATCAACCGAACGACTTGTAACGAAGGAGATCGACATGGAACTGTACGCGGGGATTGACTTGCATTCAAACAACAGCGTTGTCGTGGTGCTCGATGAGCGTGACCGGGTGGTCTACCAAAAGCGCCTGCCCAACGCGCTGGACAAGATTGTGCTGGCGCTTGAGGGGTGTGGTGCGCCGATCCAAGGAGTGGCGGTGGAATCAACCTTTAACTGGTACTGGCTGGTCGATGGCCTGCAAGCGGCAGGCCACACGGTGCACCTGGTCAACACCACAGCCGTCAAACAGTATGACGGTTTGAAACACAGCGGCGATTTTGAAGACGCACGCCACTTGGCCCACCTGCTGCGCCTGGGCATACTGCCCACCGGCTATATCTACCCGCGTGAAGAACGTGCCGTGCGCGACCTGCTGCGCAAACGCGCCCAGTTAGTGCGCACCCGCACCACCCAGATTCTGAGCATGCAAAACCTGCTGGCGCGCAACCTGGGCGCCACAGCCAACAGCCACCAGCTCAAGCACTTGGATGCGCAGGCCATCGATGCACTCGAATTGCTCCCTGAGCAAAAGCTCGCGCTCAAGGCCAACCTGGCGGTGATGGCCTGCGCCGACCAGCAGGTGCATGCACTGGAGCGCGAAATTCTCCAGCGCGCCAAATTGCGCCAAGACTACCAGCACCTGCTCACGGTCAGCGGCATTGGCAAAGTGCTGGCGCTGACCATTGCGCTGGAGACCGGCGATGTCAAACGCTTTGACGCAGCAGGCAACTTTGCCTCCTACGCACGCATGGTGAACAGTCGGCGCGAATCCAACGGAAAAACCAAGGGCAAAGGCAACACCAAATGTGGCAACAAGCACCTGGCCTGGGCCTTCATCGAAGCGGCGCACTTTGCGGTGCGTTATGACGAAAACATCAAACGCTTTTACCAGCGCAAATGCGCCAGGACCGGACTGGCCGTGGTGGCCATCAAGGCGGTGGCCCACAAGCTGGCGCGGGCCTGCTTTCACGTGATGCACGACGGCGAGAGTTTTGACGTCAAGCGGGCATTTGGTTGAACACGGGTCCGAAATTGACAGACCCATGAAAGGAGAAACGATGTAACGGGGCGCTTGAGGCCGCAGTGCAGCGAAGGGGTTGGTAAAACCAGAAGAACTGATTGCACGCGCTCAGCGGCCCCACCAAAATGCGATTTCAAGACCACGATTTTCACTTGTGCCCACGGCGTCAGCCATCAAGGGGTTGGACGGGCTGCACAAGCCTGAGCCATAGAACTGTGCGAACCGCGCAGGCGGTTTGCGGCTATTGGAGCCGCTGGGGAACAGAAGGTTTTCTGGGGCTGTGAACGCAGCCAGGGGCGCGGTGAGTGGCGAAGCTGGCAACAGCATCGCCATGCACCTCAGCCTTGATCCTGATGGGTGACTGGTGCGCAGTGACGCAACCAGATTTCGAGAACCAAAGCGTGCAGGATGAATGTGGATTTTGAATTGCGGTTTGACAATAGGATGCGGGGCGAGCGCAGTATTTTGTTCGCCCTATTGACGGAGGTCGGCTAATGGGTG
>CAZZAD010000348.1:0-559 GCA_964652055.1 uncultured Burkholderiaceae bacterium
GAAACCGGGACAACCACGCCCAAGGCCACTTATAGCAATGCGGGGCTGTCTTCAGCAAATGCGAATCCGGTTGTGGCTGATTCGGATGGTCGCTTCGGGCCGATTTACCTTGTTGCGGGGCGCTACAAAGTCGTCCTGACCGATGCCAATGACGTGCAGATCGGCGACGACCTAGACCCCGTTGACGGCGTTCTATCGCTTATTCAGTCAGCCTCCGCCCCATCTCCTACCTATGCATTCATGAGGTATCACAACACCTCAGATGGGAATGTGTACAGGCGCAATTCCGCCAACTCGGCATGGATCAACGAAGGCCCCGTGGATGGCCTTGGCAACGCGGCCTCAGTCACTCAGCAGCTAGCAGGGACGGCAACCGATGCATTCTCAACCCCTGACAGCGTTGCGGCCTTGTGGCAGCGGGGGGCAGATATTGCGTCTGCTTCGACACTCTCCCTCCCGGCTGCGGGGGGCACATGGTTCAACGTAACTGGGACCACTGGCATTACAGGAATCTCGTCGGCACAGGCGCCAGCCAGCCAGCCGCCCAAGCAACCCAACA
>CAZZAD010000348.1:569-1710 GCA_964652055.1 uncultured Burkholderiaceae bacterium
CCGCTTCGACTGCATGATCGGCTCCACCGCCGGCCAGCGGGCGGCGGTGGCACATTCAACGTCACGGGGACAACTGGAATCACGGGCATTTCGTCGGCCCAAGGCGGGCGCACGATCAAGCTCAAGTTTGCCTCATCCCTGACCATTACCCACAACGCCAC
Source organism: uncultured Burkholderiaceae bacterium (assembly GCA_964652055.1). GTDB lineage: Bacteria > Pseudomonadota > Gammaproteobacteria > Burkholderiales > Burkholderiaceae_F > CAZZAD01. Next base: position 731 of record CAZZAD010000348.1, read on the forward strand.
CAGTATGGTGCTTCCTGGCGGGGTTTCCATTACCACTAGGGCGGATGACGTTGCAGAGTTCACCAACGAGTCTGCAGCGGATGCTTCAGGGTCAAACTGGCGACTGACGGATTACTTCCGCAACCTTGTCCCGATTGAAACGCCAAGCAGCGCAAAGACGGCGAGCTATACAGTCGCTGCTACAGACAGGGGCGGGCTTATCCGCTTCTCGGGCCTTTCTGCTGACGTGACGCTGACGCTCCCGGCTGTATCTGGCTTGGCAGGGTTCACGGTCACATTCGCCAACACAGACGGCACCTACGCGGTCACGGTAGATGGCAACGGCTCCGAGACAATCGACGGCTTTACCACGCGCAAGCACAGCGGGCCGGGGCCTATCACGCTCTTTTGCAACGGGTCGGCATGGTACACGATGTCGGGCCGTTGGCGGTCGGTCAGTGCGGAATATACGCTGTCCGCGTCCACCACCACGACCTACGCCCACGGGCTTGGCGTAACACCCGCATCGCTTTCATTCATCTGCGAATGTCTCAGTGCTGACATTGGGTACGCAGTTGGTGACATTCTAGTGCTTGGCTCCAATCTTCAATCTGTTGGCTCCGGCTCTGCCATTTACGGCTGGACGACACAAGCAGACGCGACAAATGTCTATCTGCGCTGCAGCGCCACTGCATTCGGAACGGTATTGAACCAAGACACGCTTCTGCAGGCGAATATGACCTACGGAAACTGGTCAGTCCGCATCGTGGCTGAGGCATGATTGCGCTCCTCGCCGCAATTGTGGGCGGCATCCTCTACAGGCTGCGCGGCGGCTGGTTCAGCAACATTTCCCGGTCCATTGGCTGGGAGTGGGGCGGCAAGCAGCGCACGCAGACCATGCGGCTCATCTGGAGCCTGCCGAGTGCGTTGCTTATCGTCTACTTGATGTCGCTGCCTTCGTGGCAGATCGCGGCGCTGACGGTCAGCTTCTTTGCCTCAAT
>CAZZAD010000349.1:0-1661 GCA_964652055.1 uncultured Burkholderiaceae bacterium
GTACTCGTCGATGCACTTGGGGAAACGCTGGGTGAAGTCTTCAATGAAGTCGAGGACCGAGCCTTGGCGGTTTTCATTGAGGCGGTCGGTGTCTTTTTGCGGCCGAACCTTGGAGGGACGGTGTTTGGGCATGCGCTCGGGCAGGTCGCGGTACACGCCGCCGGGGCGGTAGTAGGCGGCATGCATGCGCGCGCCGGAGACGGCTTCGTACACGTCGAACAGATCTTCACGTTCGCGAAAGGCATACAAAATCACCGCCATGGCGCCTACGTCGAGGGCGTGCGCGCCAATCCACAACAAGTGATTGAGGATGCGGGTGATCTCGTCAAACATCACGCGGATGTATTGCGCGCGGAGGGGCACGTCGAGCTGGAGCAGCTTCTCGATGGCCATGACGTAGGCGTGCTCGTTGGACATCATTGACACGTAGTCAAGGCGGTCCATGTAGGGCACGGTCTGGATGTAGGTGCGCGTTTCGGCCAGTTTTTCAGTGGCCCGATGCAGCAAACCAATGTGCGGATCGGCGCGCTGGATGACTTCGCCGTCCAGCTCCAGCACCAGGCGCAGCACGCCGTGCGCCGCAGGGTGTTGCGGCCCAAAGTTCAGGGTGTAGTTTTTTATTTCGGCCACGTGAATTGTCCCGGTTAGCGTCCCTGCCCATAGCTGTCTTCACGAATGACGCGCGGCACGATCTCGCGCGGTTCGATGGACACGGGCTGATAAATCACGCGCTTTTGGTCGGGGTCATAGCGCATTTCCACATGCCCCGAGATGGGAAAGTCTTTACGGAACGGGTGGCCGACAAAACCGTAGTCGGTGAGGATGCGGCGCAAATCGGTGTGGCCTTCAAACAAGATGCCGTACAGGTCAAAGGCTTCGCGCTCGAACCAACCGGCCGAGGGCCAGATCTCGGTAAGCGATGCCACCACGGGCAGCTCATCGTGCGGGCAAAACACGCGGATCCGTACCCGGTGGTTGTGCGTGACGGACAGCAGATGCGTCACCACGGCAAAGCGCGCGCCGCTCCAGGTGCCGTCGCCGTATTCGAGATAGTCCACACCACACACGTCGATGCACTGCTCAAACTTGAGCTCGGGCGCGTCGCGCAGGATGAGCGCGGCGTCCAGATAGCGCTCGGGGCGCAGCACTACGGTGAGCTCGTTCAGCGCCAGCGTGATGGACACGGCCGCATCACCCAGTGCAGCAGTGAGTTGGGCCTGAAGGGCCTGCAAGGATTCAAGACGGTTCATCGGGTCACCGCGCAATGGTGTTGGTGCGGCGGATCTTGTTGTGCAACTGGATGATTCCGTAGATCAGCGCTTCAGCGGTGGGCGGGCAACCGGGCACATACACATCCACCGGCACGATGCGATCACAGCCGCGCACCACGGAATACGAGTAGTGGTAGTAGCCGCCGCCGTTGGCACACGAACCCATGGAGATGACCCAGCGCGGCTCGGCCATCTGGTCGTAGACCTTGCGCAGGGCCGGGGCCATCTTGTTGCAAAGCGTGCCGGCCACAATCATCAGGTCGGACTGGCGCGGACTGGGGCGGAAGAAAATGCCAAAGCGATCCAGGTCGTAGCGCGAGGTGGCGGCATGCATCATTTCCACCGCGCAACAGGCCAGCCCAAAGGACATGGGCCATAGCGATCCGGTCT
>CAZZAD010000350.1:0-1644 GCA_964652055.1 uncultured Burkholderiaceae bacterium
CAGCCGGGCATCAAGAGCGCAGTCTCGGTCCAGGAGCAGGCCGATCAGATGGGCGGCACCATGGCCGCTTCGGCTAAAAGCGCGGCTTCGGAGGTGGGGCAGTTTGTTCTGCTTGGAATGATTACGGAGGGGGCGGGGCCTGCGACGAAACTCTTCAATTTCCTGCGGGGAATGGGGGGAGCGGCTAAGGCGGGGGCGGTAAAGGACATAACGCTCTCACACAAACTTCATGGCGAAGCTGCACAACACGTCGAAGACGCAATCCGCGCAGGCAAACCGAGCCTTCTCACCATCGAACGTGCCGGTGCTGGGCCAAACAGACAAGCTTCCATCGGTGCACTGGAAAAGGTTCCGGGCAAACACTTGGATGAATACCCGCCAGCCATGTTTAAAGAAGGGGGTTCCGGCGCAAGTGTTCGGGCGATCAACCCACGCGACAACATGTCAGCAGGCGCGTGTATTGGCAATGCATGCCGTGGTTTGCCTGACGGCACGCAGGTTCGGATCAAAGTTGGAGATTAGAGAGAATGGCCACAATCAATACCGAGGTGTCGTATGGACAGCTTGCAGTTTTTGCAAGCGCGCTGGAAAAGCCATTCAATGACTGGACCGATCAGCATGTTGCGCAAGGGTTTGCCTGGCGGCCAGGGAGCGTGTCATTCCGCACCATAGTGGAGGACGGGCCACATCTAATAGAAATCGCAATTGCCGATCACGTTGGCGCAATTCATCCTGATGCCACACGCTCGATTGAGGTGCCTTTCGACGTCCCCGAGGATGGCGCAGTTGAGATTGGAAGCATTTCCGCAACAACGCCGCTATCTTTGCCAGCCGGTTCGTTCCTTTTGCGCTGTGAATTTCTGCAACCTGCTTGCGCCGCTGGCGAGCGAGTGCGGCTGACTTTTTCTAGGAAAGACCCCCCCCACTTTGCCGTCTTACGAGCAGATGCAGCGTTGTCTATAAGCGGCAAGTTGCTGATGACCGCGGAGGCGGCGCCTTGCTGACACCCACACACGAACGGGGGCTCACCACACCGATGGCAAAAGTACCGGCGCATCGGGGCCACAGCTAGACATCACGGTTTTCATGCCTCTACCCCCATGCTCCTGCGCCACCTACTCGCCCTCCTGCTGTCGGCCCCCTTCGCCGCCAGCGCGTTGCTGCAAGACGCGCCCCGCCCCGCACTTTCCGTTCCATCGGCCGCAGCCTCTGATTTCGCCTCTGCGCCCCACGAACCCTCGTCCTATCCGCAGGGCACGCGCACTCGTCGCACCCTGACCGTCACCCTCACCCGGCCCGACACCGGCTGCGCCACCGTGCGCCGCGCTGCCCTCTGGGCCAACGGCAATCTGGTGCATGAGTTCGCCCCGGGGCCCGCTCAAAGCACTTACTCCTATCTCTGGACGGTACCCACCGAGGGGATCTATCAACTCTCTTTCAGCGCCGATCTGGATAACGGCCGCTCCGTCGCCACCACGCCCATCCGTATCGCAGTCACCAATCAGGGGATCGATGTCAGTGATGTGCAGGTGAGCTGGCTGCATCACGATGCTTCAGGCTCGGCCATTGCCGCCACCAATGCGCTGGGCCAGACCCTTTGGTCGCGCGGTTATGAGCCTTTGGGTGAGCTGGCTAGCACCAGTG
>CAZZAD010000351.1:0-1641 GCA_964652055.1 uncultured Burkholderiaceae bacterium
CAGTGGAGCGCGAAGCAGCACAACGTGCGCAGTGGGCCAAGAACGCCGAGCGCAATGCCCGCCTGTGGATGGCATCTGTCCCCGCCGGGGATGCCGTGCGTTCCTACTTGGCGCAGCGTGGCCTGGGGGGCTGGAATATCCCGTCCTGCCTCCATGAGCACCCCAATCTGGCGTACTGGCACACCGACGACAACGGTGAGATTCAGCTCTTGGGGCGCTTTCCGGCCATGTTGGCCCCCATCGTGCGTGACGGCGAACTGATTGCTATCCACCGCACCTATCTGACAGACGGCAAGAAGGCATGCGTTCCAACGCCCAAAAAGTTGACGGCAGCTTCCGCATCTTTGGCTGGCGCCTGCATTCCCCTGGCGGCTCCTCGTGGTGGCGTGCTGGGTATCGCAGAGGGTATCGAAACCGCCGTGGCCGCGTCGTTGGGTTCGGGCCTGCCCGTGGTCGCCGCGTACTGTGCCAATGCCCTCAGCGGCTTTCACTGGCCCCGTGGCATCGACCGCTTGGTGATCTTTGCCGACAACGATCTCGCAGGCCAACAGGCCGCCACCGCCCTGGCGCAACGTGCCGACAAGGCAGGAATCGACAACAAGACGTTGACGCCATCGCGCCCCGGCGCCGACTGGGCCGACGTGTGGCTGGAGGGTCAGCAATGAAAAGCGACTTCAACATCCTGGCCGACGCGGCAGATGACGACGGCCTCGACAACCACCGCAACGCCCCCCGGCCTGATCCTGCCTGCCTGTATGGATTGGTGGGCGACGTGGCCCGCGCAGGCGGCGACACCACCGAAGCCAACCCCTACGCCATCGCAGCAAATTTGATTGCCTTCATGGGTTGCGCCGTGGGACGTGGGCCGTACATGCCCATCGGTAACACCTGGCACCACGCACGCATGTTCATGCTGCATATTGGTCGCTCGGGCCGTGGTCGCAAGGGTGATGCGGTTGCTCTGATCGGCCGGATCGAGCGAGCGCTCAAGGCCCTGAGCCAGGACGCCACGCCCCAAGTTCACCGTGGTGGCCTGTCATCTCGTGAGGGTCTGGTGTACCTGATCCATGATGGCTTCAAGGAGGCACCAACTGCGGCTGAGCCCATCCTCGACAAGCGTCTGCCGGTGATCGACCGCGCGTTCGCCAACATCCTGCATCAAGGTAAACGTGAGGGCAACACCTTGTCGGCAGCGCTGCGCGACTGCTGGGACGGCGTAAGCATGAAGCCCGCAACCAAGAGCAGCCGCCTTTGGGCGACTGACCCGCATATCGCCATGGTGGGGGCTGTCACTCCGTCAGAACTGCGGAGTTTGATGGCGTCACGCGAGCTCACCAACGGCTTTGCCAACCGCTTTCTGATGTTCTGGGCCGAGCGCACCAAGATGCTGGCCTTCCCCCGCGCCACGCCCCAGCAGGACGGGGATGCCCTGGCAGCGCGCGTGCTGGCTGTGTTGCCGTTCTGCCAGGCCGAGCGCTGGGCCGACAAGGACAAGATGCGCGTGGAGTTGTCGCCAGACGCCCGCAAGCGCTACGAGGTGCTGTATCACAGCGAGCTCAACGACAACTCGGCGGGCGAACGCATCACAGCATTGATTGAGCGCCGAGCCCCCATGCTGCTGCGCCTGGCCATGCTGTTCGC
>CAZZAD010000352.1:0-1639 GCA_964652055.1 uncultured Burkholderiaceae bacterium
TCTGTGCCCACCAGGGCCAGCGCACGCAGTCGCTCGATCAATACGTAGCCCAGTGCGGCCAGCAGCATGCGCAGTTGGTTGGAGCGCAGCACATGGCAGCTTGTGCGAGTGGCAAACAGCCCCACCTGAGCCTCCTTGATCCGGTTTTCTGCCTCGCCGCGACCACAGTACAAGTCGTCGTACAGCGCCTGGGGCGGGCCGTCCAGCGTGGTCACAACAAAGCGGGGGTTGCAACCTTGCTCGCCCCATTCGAGTCGGGTGATCACGCGCCGCTGGTGTGACCAGCTTTGTGCGGCGTAGTCGAACGCATCGACCATGCGCTGTTTGGCACCGGTGCGCTCGTACTCTTGTTTCATCCAAAGTTCGGCAAAGGCCACCTGCGCCTGCAGCCGTGCGTTGCGTGCCAGGCCCACGATGTAATGCACGCCTGAGCGCTCACACCAGTTCAGGATGCGTTGACGGCAAAACCCCGAGTCGGCCCGAAACACGATGCGCACATCCGGCCAGACCTGACGCAGCCGACGCACCAGCAGCTTGAGGATGGCCGCAGCATGCTGCGCCGCATCGATGTTGCTGGGGCGCAGATAGGCACACAGCAGTTGCTGGCCGCAAAACACGTACAGCGGCAGGTAGCAGTAGTTGTCGTAGTAGCCGTGGAAGAAGCGGCCCTCTTGCTGACCGTGCAACGGGTTGTCGGTGGCATCAAAGTCCAGCACCACCTCCTCGGGCGGGTGCTTGAAGCTGGCGATGAACTGCTCAACCAGCACCGCGTGCAGCTGCCATGCTGTGGCCCGCTGGGCCCACTTCTCCAGTCGGCACAGTGTGGGCGCACTGGCCACCTCTTTGTCCACGCCAATAGCCGTTTGCAGGGCCACATCCTGGCGCAGTTGGCCGTGGTCGTTCAAGTCCTCCCAGCCCAGTGCCAGTGCGTACACCCGCTGGCGCAGCATCTCGCGCACGCCGTGGGTGATCAGCAGCGGGTTGCGTGGATCCGCGATACACCGTGCCGCCGCATCTAATAGACCGAGCTTTTTATCCACCTGTGCCAGCAGCATCACCCCAGCATCGCTGGTCATGCTGCCACCATCAAAGCGCCCTTCAATCTTGCGACGGCCCAGTTGACCAAAATCGATCACGCCAACATCAGCCGCCTTTTGCCCTGTACAGTTTGGTTTCGGCATTGCCCGCCCTCTCATCTAGATTCGACACCTCGATGGTCGGGCATTTCAAGGGCAATGCCGTCCTCGTTTCTACGGTCTACCGTGAAATATCCGGGCTAGTGAAGGAGCCTCCGCGAAACCCGGGGCGGTTCACTGTGGCACACTCGCCCGCTTTTGATTTTTTGACGCTGTACATGAACCCGATAGAGGCCCAACTGGCCGCTGAAATTCGCATTCGCCCCGAACAAGTTCGCGCGGCGGTTGAACTGCTCGATGGTGGGGCCACGGTGCCCTTTATTGCCCGTTACCGTAAAGAGGCCACCGGCGGCCTGGACGATGTGCAACTGCGTCTGCTGCAAGAGCGGCTGGACTATCTGCGCGAGCTGCACGCACGGCGCGAGGCGGTCATCAAAAGCATCTCGGAGCAAGGCAAGCTCACCCCCGAGCTGCTGGCGGCGCTGCAGGCCGCGCCCACCAAG
>CAZZAD010000353.1:0-1624 GCA_964652055.1 uncultured Burkholderiaceae bacterium
CTAGCCCGTATTTTTCACGCTACCCCGCCATATGACCAAGTCGGCGTTGATTTTTGCATCGCGTGAGCGTGACGTGTGTAAGTTTTTGGATTTACGCAGTTTTTGACTGGCTATCAGTGCACTGTAGGCGCAAATGCCCCCACCCCGGCTTGGGTTGCGGGCCATTTTTGTGTCATCGCGCGGGCCAGGCGCTGCTTGGGAAATTACGGTGAGCGCAATTGACGCATGGCGGTTGCGAAGATGTCGGCACTGGGCCAGTTGGAGGCCAGATACAGGCGAATACGCCGGGTATTGCGGGTGACGACGGCGGCGAGTTTGAGCAGCTTGATGCGCAGCGTGTCGACCTGGGCCGTGGCCAGCTTGGTGCCCTTGAGCGCCAATGCACGCAGCCGCTCAATGAGCACATAGCCCAACGCAGCGAGCAGTACGCGAAGCTGATTGCTCTGAAACTGCTGGCAACTCGTGCGCGTGGCAAACAGGCCGACCTGAGCCTCCTTGATCCGGTTTTCGGCCTCGCCGCGCTGGCAATACACATCGTCGTACAAGACTGCAGGTTCTTGCGTGAGGTTGGTCACCACGTAGCGTGGATTGTTGCCCTGCTCGCCGTATTCCAGGCGCGTAATTACCCGGCGCTCTTTGATCCAGGACTGCGCGCCGTACATGAATTCACCGATTTCGCGCTGCTTGACACCGGTGTGTTCGAACGCATCTTTCATGGACAGTTCCATGAATTCGGTCACTTGCTGCAGCCGTGCGTTGCGTGCCAGGCCAATGATGTAATTCACATTGGCGCGCTCGCAGTAGTTCAGGATGCGTTGGCGGCAAAATCCGGAGTCACCGCGAAAGACAATACGCACCTGGGGCCACTGCTGGCGCAGCCGCTTGACCAGCAGTTTGAAGATGGCTGCTGTATGCCTGGCCCCATCAATGCGGCTGGGGCGCAGGTAGGCGCACAGCAGTTGCTGGCCGCAAAACACGTACAGCGGCAAATAGCAGTACGAGTCGTAGTAGCCGTGAAAGAAGCGCCCCTCTTGCTGACCGTACAGTGGGTTGTCGGTGGCATCGAAGTCCAGCACCAGTTCCTCGGGCGCTGTTTTGAAACTGGCGATGAATTGTTCCACCAGAACTTGGTGCAGTTTCCACGCGGTGGTTTTATCCGCCCATTTCTCCAGACGGCACAAGGTCGCAGCGCTGGCAATATCGTCATCCACACCGACCGCGGTTTGCATGGCCACGTCCTGGCGCAGGCTTTGGTGGTCGTTCAAATCTTCCCATCCCAGCGCCAGCCCATACACACGCTGGCGCAGCATGTCCACGATGCCGTGTGTGATCAGCAGCGGATTGCGCGGATCGGCGATGCAGCGTGCCGCCGCAGCAATCAGGCCCAGTTTGCGATCGGTGGCGCCGAGCAACATCACTCCCGCGTCGCTGGTCATGCTGCCCCCATCAAATCGGCCTTCGACAACGCGCCGGCCAAGGCGGCCAAATTCGATCTTGCTTGCTTCAAATTCTTCGGTACAGTTTGGCATTGGCAGTCCTGTGTTGCGATTGGCGTCAGATACCAATGAACAACGTGCCACATGGCCAGGCTGCCTACCCATTACGGTGAAAAATACGGGCTAGC
>CAZZAD010000354.1:0-1078 GCA_964652055.1 uncultured Burkholderiaceae bacterium
GTGATAAACGATGTCGGTGCCATCGACCGAGGCATTGACCACGGGGTACTTCTTGAGCGCGGCCACAGCGGCTTTCACAAAGAACGACATGAAGCCGAGTTTGACGCCGTGTTCTTTTTCAAACTTGTCTTTGTATTTGGCACGCAGGTCCATCACCGGTTGCATGTTCACTTCATTGAACGTAGTGAGGATGGCGGCGGTCGATTGCGACTGCACCAGACGCTCGGCCACGCGCTGACGCAGGCGCGACATGGGCACGCGCTGCTCGGGGCGGCTGGCCAGATCGGACAAGGCCACCGGGGCTTTAACTTCGGGCAACGCGGCCTTCGCCACCACGGCAGGAACGGTCGCAGCCATTTGTACGGCTTGCGCGGCAATGACGTCGCCCTTGAGGATGCGTCCGTCCTTGCCGGTGCCTGTGACGCTGGCGGCAGGCAGGCCCGCATCGGCCAGCATTTTTGCTGCGGCGGGCATGGGCATACCTGCGCCTGCGCTGGCGGTTGCAACGGCAGCAGGCGCAGCGCTCGCTTTGACCGCAGCAGGCGCTGCAGCAGAAACAGCGGCCACCGCGCTGGCTTTGCCTTCGGTATCAATTTTTGCAATCACTTCGCCTGAGGTCACCGTGCTGCCATCACCCTTGATGTGCTCAGCCATAACCCCAGCAGCGGGGGCCGGCACTTCCAGCACGACCTTGTCGGTTTCAATCTCGACCAGGATTTCATCCGCGGCCACGGCTTCACCGGGCTTCTTTTTCCACTGCAGCAAGGTTGCTTCGGCAACCGATTCCGAAAGTTGCGGAACCTTTACTTCAACGATAGCCATTTGAGTTCTCTCTGAGTTCAGTGTCAGTTAGCGCACCTGCACCAAGCCCTTGAGCTTGGCAAATGCACCATCAATGAGCTGCTTTTGCCGCTCGATGTGTTTGGCGTAGTAACCCACTGCGGGCGAGGCCGATGCGGGCCGACCGGAGTAGCCGAGCTTCTGTCCATCGGCCATGTTCTCGAGCAGGTGGTGTTGCACGTAGAACCAGGAGCCCTGGTTTTGCGGCTCGTCCTGCACCCACATCACCTCAGTGAGC
>CAZZAD010000354.1:1088-1624 GCA_964652055.1 uncultured Burkholderiaceae bacterium
TGGGGGTACTTCTTCAGCTCATTGGGAACCGCGTTGTGCGGGAAGGGATAGAGCTGCTCAAAACGCATGATGGCCACGTCCACATCGCCGCGTTCCTTGCGCGCGGCCACCAGCTCGTAATAAACCTTGCCCGAACAGGCGATCACGCGCTTGACCTTCTTGGCATCAATCTCGTGCGTCTCGCCAATCACGGTCTGAAATTCGCCCTTGGCGAGCTCAGACAACAGACTGGCCGCATCTTTGTGCCGCAGCAGCGACTTGGGCGTCAGGATGACCAGGGGTTTTCTGAACAAGCGGATCATCTGCCGGCGGATCAGATGAAAAATCTGCGCCGCATTGGTGGGCTGTGTGATCTGCATATTGTTGTCGGCGGCCAGCTGCAGGAAGCGCTCTATGCGCGCCGACGAATGCTCCGGCCCCTGCCCCTCATGACCATGCGGCAACATCAGCGTGAGGCCCGATTGACGGCCCCACTTCCCTTCACCTGAACTGATGAACTGGTCAATCACCACCTGGGCGCCGTTGGCAAAGTCGCC
>CAZZAD010000355.1:0-655 GCA_964652055.1 uncultured Burkholderiaceae bacterium
TGGGCGGGGGTCGGCGATGGGCTCGAGGACATAGCGCGGGACAGCAGCAGGCTGCACCCCCGCCCCACCCGCCGGGAAGGCACGGCCCGTGAAAGTGCCAAAACCCACCGTAGGGGCATTGGTGCCGGTGGTGGTGAAGTCCACCATCAGCCAGTCAGGCTTGAGTCCAACCGGATTACACAAGCCGAAGCTCTTGCCCTCACCCGCCTTGCCGCAACCGGGAGCGAACTTAGCCGTATCAACCATCTTTCGGTCGAACACTTCAGGCCGCTTGTTTGCGGCGCTGACCGGTTGGCCCTGAATGGCAAGCTCGGCATCAATCAGCGCGGCTTCTGCGGACTGCCATGCCACTTGCAAGTCGCGGTCATTGCGCGTGGCGCGCTCGGCCATCATCGAAATCTGCACACCGGCCACGCCCAGAAGGGACGCAACAACCATAATGAGCATGACAACAACGAGCGAAACACCCGCCTGGCCGGCCGGACTTTCCGTGCAGGGGCGCGCGCCCGCAGAACTGCAAGCGCCACTGCGCATGCTGGCTACATGTATTTGGTGGCAAGACTGGAACATTTCAGTCGTCTCCCTGGGGGTTGCGCAGATGGATGGTGAAGGTCACCACATGGCGCAACCGGCCGTCTGCACTGGGCTTGAATTC
>CAZZAD010000355.1:665-1612 GCA_964652055.1 uncultured Burkholderiaceae bacterium
CGCCAGAGCCCGACGCCTTTGCGGTGCCCAGCGGGTAATAGGTTTGCGCGGTGTTGTCCACAGCGGAACCTGGGGGGCCGCGTAACACCATGCCGATGCGGATGCTGCGCACACGCTGCCAGTTGCCTGTAGTGACGATCGGGTCGGACACCGTCAACTGATCGGCGCGCAGGTAACGGTCCACCACGCTGTCTGCAGTATTCGATGCGGGTAAAACCGCATTGGCCGGGCCAATGCCGTCAACGCCATACAGCACCTGGAAGTTCTCCACACCTTTGATCAAAGGCTGGGTTTCAATGGTGCCAGCGTCAGACCAGCGAGTGCACATCAGGGCGGGCTCACCGTCACTGCTGGTGGCCACATGCAGAACGCTGGCGATCCGGTCCGCATAGCTCGTGTTGCGATCTTCCGGGGTATTGCCAGAGCAATCGATCATTCCCCCGTCCGTCATTTCTGAACTGGCCGTGAGGGCTGCGCCAGGCACAGTGGGATAGAAACCTGTGGGCTGGAAACGTAACACCAGAATGTCGCTGCCATAACCCAGGCTGCTGGCGGTACGCTGCGCCGCCTCGGCCTCGCTCCATGCGTGGGTGCCGTCACGGGCCCTGTTGTTAAAGCCAAAAACGTTGGACTCCACTGTCACCACTCCCTTGGTGGGGGGGGGGGCTGCGGTCGCCACAAAGTCGATGTCCCTATGCCCTGCCTGCACGCCCAGACGCTGAAGCACATCTTGCGCAAACCGCGCGCTGTCGCGCAGCTGCGAAGCAGCATCGACACTGGTAAAGCCTTGCCGAGAGATCAACAGCGCAGCCGTTGCGGCCAGCACGATCACCAAGCTGATGACCATGGCGACCATCAGCTCGATCAGCGTCAGACCCGCCTGCGCACGGGGCAGCCTGATTTGGCATGGGGGGCGGGTTGCGAAGATCATGTCGGGGCCCCCATGG
>CAZZAD010000356.1:0-1601 GCA_964652055.1 uncultured Burkholderiaceae bacterium
CGCGTGATGTCGCCGCCGTAACACTTGGCCAGCACGTTCTTGCGCAGGGCTTTGACGTTTTCGCGCGCAATGATGTTGGCGCCAATAGCGGCCTGTATGGCCACGTCATACATCTGGCGTGGAATGATCTCGCGCATCTTGGCGGCCACCTCGCGGCCCCGGTACGAAGCATTGGCCCGATGCACGATGACGCTCAGGGCATCAACCCGATCCCCGTTGATGAGCATGTCCACTTTCACCACATCGGCGGCGCGATATTCCTTGAACTCATAGTCCATGGAGGCATAGCCGCGTGAGACGGATTTGAGCTTGTCAAAGAAGTCGAGCACGATTTCGGCCAGCGGCATTTCGTAGGTCAATATCACGTGGCGGCTGTGATACGTGAGATCAATCTGCACGCCACGTTTACCTATGCACAAGGTGATGACCGTTCCCACATATTCCTGCGGCACAAAGATGGTGACCGTCACAATGGGTTCACGGATCTCTTCGGTCTTTGCCGGGTCGGGCAGCTTGGAGGGGTTTTCCACCTGAATCACGCTGCCATCGCGCAGCAGCACTTCGTACACCACCGAGGGCGCGGTGGTGATGAGGTCCATGTCGTACTCGCGCTCCAGGCGCTCCTGCACGATGTCCATGTGCAGCAAACCCAAAAAGCCGCAGCGGAAGCCAAAACCCAGCGCCTGCGAGACCTCGGGCTCGAAGTGCAACGCGGCATCGTTGAGCTGCAGCTTGGTGAGCGCATCACGCAAGGCTTCGTATTGGTTGGACTCCACCGGAAAGAGCCCGGCGAACACCTGAGGTTTGACCTCTTTGAAGCCCGGTAGCGCCGCGGCGGCGGCCTTGTTCACCAGGGTGACGGTGTCGCCCACATGGGCATCGCGCAATTCTTTGATGCCCGAGATGACAAAGCCCACTTCGCCGGCGGACAACAGCTCACGGCTGCGTGACTTGGGCGTGAACACGCCGACTTGCTCACACAGGTGCACGGCACCCGTGGCCATCAGCAGGAGTTTGTCCTTGGGACGCAAGGTGCCGTTGACCACGCGCACCAGCATCACGACGCCTACATAGTTATCAAACCAGGAGTCGATGATCAGCGCTTGCAGCGGCGCTTCGGGGTCGCCTTTGGGCGGCGGCACTCGCTCAACGACACGCTCAAGCACTTCATCCACGCCCATGCCGGTCTTGGCGCTGATGAGCAACGCGTCTTTGGCATCGAGCCCAATCACGTCTTCAATTTCAACGCGCGCCTCATCGGGGCTGGCCGAGGGCAAGTCCATCTTGTTGAGCACGGGCAACACTTCCACGCCCAGCTCGATGGCGGTGTAGCAGTTGGCCACCGTCTGCGCTTCGACGCCTTGTGTGGCATCAACCACCAGCAGCGCGCCCTCGCAGGCAGATAGCGAGCGGCTCACTTCATAGCTGAAGTCCACGTGACCAGGCGTGTCGATCAGGTTCAGGTTGTAGATCTTGCCGTCTTTGGCTTGGTACTGCAGCGCTGCGGTCTGGGCCTTGATGGTGATGCCGCGCTCGCGCTCGAGGTCCATCGAGTCGAGCACCGGCGCTTCCAGGTCACGGGCAGGCAGGCCGCCGGAGGT
>CAZZAD010000357.1:0-1588 GCA_964652055.1 uncultured Burkholderiaceae bacterium
GCCCGTGCTGCTGGATCGTTTCTTGGATGACGCCATTGAAGTCGATGTGGATTGCGTGTCCGATGGCACGGTGGTGCAAATCGGCGGCGTGATGGAACACATCGAGCAGGCGGGTGTGCACTCGGGTGATTCGGCCTGTTCGCTGCCGCCGTATTCGCTCTCGCCCAAGTTGGTGGACGAGATCAAGCGCCAGACCGTGCTCATGGCCAAGGCGCTCAACGTGTGTGGCCTGATGAACGTGCAGTTCGCCGTGCAAGACGGTGTGGTGTACGTGTTGGAAGTCAACCCGCGCGCCTCACGCACCGTGCCCTTTGTGTCCAAGGCCACGAGCCAGCCCCTGGCCAAGATTGCCGCGCGTTGCATGGTGGGCCGCACACTGGCGCAGCAGGGCGTGAATGTGGACATCAAGCCGCCGTATTTCTCGGTGAAAGAAGCCGTGTTCCCGTTTGCCAAATTCCCTGGTGTGGATCCCTTGCTTGGGCCCGAGATGCGCTCTACCGGTGAAGTGATGGGCGTGGGCCAGACCTTTGGCGAGGCGCTCTTCAAGTCACAACTGGCCGCCGGCAGTCAGTTGCCGCAAAGTGGCAACGTGTTCCTGAGCGTGAAAGATTCCGACAAGGCCCGCACCATCGAAATTGCCCGTCTGCTGCATGACATGGGCTACGGCTTGGTGGCAACGCAGGGCACGGCCGCCGCCATTGAAGCGGCGGGCATTCCCGTCAAACCCATCAACAAGGTCAAGGACGGGCGCCCGCACATCGTCGATGCGCTCAAGAACGGCGACATCGCCTTGGTGATCACCACGGTAAGCGAGAGCCGCGCGCAGATCTCGGACTCGCGCTCCATCCGCACCACCGCGCTGGCGCAACGCGTGAACTACTACACCACGGTGGCTGGTGGGCGCGCAGCGGTTGAAGGCATGAAGCACATGGATGAGCTCAAGGTCTATGACATCCAGGGCCTGCATCGCCAGTTAGCGGCGGCAATGGGATAAAGTGCCACGCAGTGAAGTGCTTGCCCCGGCGCCGCCGGGGTTTTCTATTTATTAACCCAGATTTTGTGAGAGTGCTATGCCCATCCCCATCACCGCGCGCGGCGCGGAAATGCTCAAAAGCGAATTGGCACGACTGAAATCAGTGGATCGACCCGAGGTGATCCAGGCCATCAAAGAAGCGCGTGAAAAAGGCGATCTGTCCGAGAACGCTGAATACGACGCCGCACGCGAGCGTCAAGGTTTTATCGAAGGCCGTATTCAGGAGCTGGAAGGCAAGGTGCCCAGCCTGCAAGTTATCGATCCCGCACAGGTCGATGCCGGTGGGCGCATTGTGTTTGGCACCACCGTGGAGCTGGAAGACCTGGAAAGCGGCGTCGTCGTGAAGTACCAGATCGTGGGTGACGACGAGGGCGACATCAAAGCCGGGCTCATCACCATATCGAGTCCCATTGCACGTGCGTTAATTGGCAAGAGCGAAGGCGATGTGGCCGAGGTGCAGGCGCCGGCCGGAGTGCGTGAGTACGAGGTTCGGTCGGTGGCGTATTAGCGAATTTTCCGTAAATTGCGACACCGCTTTCCCTCACCCCAACCCCC
>CAZZAD010000358.1:0-1569 GCA_964652055.1 uncultured Burkholderiaceae bacterium
GCTTTCCCATGGACACCAAGCCCCCGCTGCCCCCGTTTTCGGCCGCCACCGCCGCACAAAAGGCGCGCCTGGCCGAAGACGCCTGGAACTCGCGCGACCCGGATCGCGTGGTGCAGGTCTATACCCCCGATACCCGCTGGCGCAACCGCGTCGAGTTTCCAGTGGGGCGTGAACAAGTGCATGCACTGCTCTCGCGCAAATGGGCCAAGGAACTGGACTACCGCCTGATCAAGGAGGTCTGGATCCACGCCGAAAACCGCATTGCCGTGCGTTTTGCCTACGAATGGCACGGCAATTCCGGCCAGTGGTTCACGTCCTACGGCAACTGAAACTGGGAGTTCAACCCGCAAGGGCTCATGACACGGCGTTATGCCAGCATCAACGACCTGCCCATCAAGGCCACCGAGCGCAAGTTCTTCTGGCCGCTCGGGCGCCGGCCGGATGACCATCCGGGCCTGAGTGATTTGGGGCTTTGAACGGATGTCAGGGCTGAGGCTCGTGTAGTGTTGCCCGTTGTCCTGACTTAAAACCGCGCCTTTTCGGCCATCGCGGCGTTGCAAATCCGCGCGATACCTGCGGGTATCGCTGTAATTTGCGCCGAGCCACGTCCAAAACCCCATCGGTTTTAAATGTGCCGGCAAGCATAAAACGCTGCACAAAGCTCAAATGGCAAAGCCCGAACCATAGTCGACCCAGGATCGACCGTTTTTGTAGATAGCCAAGCTACCTTGTCGCGGGCGGCACATCGGTACACGACCCATGCGCCACTTCCGCCGCCATGCCGATGCTTCTACCGTGCGGAAGCGCACGCGGATCAACGCGTCTATTTTCTCCTTGGGTGAGGCCAGGCTCAGTGGGATAAAAAAATACTTCCGATGCATCTCTCCATCAACCGTGGTAGGGAAAACACTGTGCCATAAGCGTTCAACTAGTGAGAACATCAATCAATACAGTTTTTGAACGCCCAGAACCCGCTTGAGAGGACTGTCCACATGGCATCATTTTTCGACCCGGAAGGACTGAAGTCTGCGCGCCCGGCCTTAACAACCATGGCAGGCACTCATACCATGAGGCTATGAGTCCGCGATGCGCACTGAGAACCAACACTCGGACCAGGCGGCGCAGATCACCCTTGCGGGTGAACTCACCGTCTACAGCGTTGCCGAGGTCAAAGCCAGGCTGGCCGAAGCCATGAACCGCCACGACGAGATCGAGGTTGATCTCGCGGGAATCACCGAAATCGATACCGCCGGCCTGCAACTGATGCTCATCGCCAAGCGCCGCGCCGGCAAAGCTGTGCGCTTTGTTCACCATTCCCCGACGGTGATGCGTTGGATCGACCTGGCCAACCTGGGCGGTGTCCTCGGCGATCTGATGCTGGTTGACGCGGCCGACCGCTGAGGACAATGCCATGACCAGGAAGTCCACCGATCCGTCCCAGGCACTGGGCAACTTCATGGAAGAAGCCAACGACCTGCTCGCGCAGATGGAGGCCATCTTGCTGCGCGCCGAAGCAGGCGCCGGACTGGACGATGATCTCAACGCCCTGTTTCGCTGCGCCCACACCCT
>CAZZAD010000359.1:0-1550 GCA_964652055.1 uncultured Burkholderiaceae bacterium
CTGGCCTTTTTGATTTCCGCAATCACCGCAGGCATGTCGGCCTTGTGACGGTTGCGGATAGAGCCCAGAAAATCGCGTTGATCAAAACGCTGCTCAGCCTGGAACTTGATCTGATCAAGACTCAAGCGCGCACGTGCCGCGGCCACCTCGTCACGTTTGGTGGCGAGAATTTTTTGTAGGGTGTCGTTCATTTCCATTTTTGTGTGGTGGCCACAAACTGATCCAGTTTGCGCCGCGCGGCGCCGCTGGCAATGGCCGCCCGGGCTTGGTCTATGCCTTCAGCAATCGAGTCGGCAACGTCGGCAGCATAAAGCGCCACCCCGGCGTTGAAGGTCACAATTTCACGCGGGGTGCCTTCTGCTCCCTCCAGTGCGGTCAACAGCATGGCCTTGGACTCATCACGGTTCTTCACCGTCAGGCTGCGGTTCGACACCATGCGCAAACCAAAGTCTTCGGGGTGGATTTCATACTCGAGGATCTGGCCGTCCTTGAGTTCGCCCACCAGAGTGGCCGCGCCCAGCGAGGCTTCGTCCATACCGTCTTTGCCATGCACCACCAGCACGTGCTGGCTGCCCAGACGTTGCAGCACACGCACCTGGATGCCCACCAGATCGGGGTGAAACACGCCCATCACTTGATGAGGCGCACCGGCCGGATTGGTGAGCGGCCCCAGCACGTTGAAGATGGTGCGCACACCCAGCTCTTTGCGCACGGGTGCGGCATGTTTCATGGCCGCGTGGTGGTTGGGCGCAAACATGAAACCAATACCGGTCTCGCCCATACACAGGGCCATTTGTTCGGGCGTGAGGTTGATGTTGGCGCCCAGCGCTTCGAGCACATCGGCGCTGCCGCTACTGGACGACACGCTGCGCCCGCCGTGTTTGGCCACACGCGCCCCTGCAGCGGCGGCCACAAACATGGCCGTGGTGGAAATGTTGAAGGTGTGCGCCGCATCGCCCCCGGTGCCGCACAAATCGACCAGGTGCGTTTTGTCGGGGATGGTCACTGGCGTGGCGAACTCACGCATGATGGTCGCCGCTGCGGTGATCTCGCCGATGGTTTCCTTCTTCACCCGCAGGCCCATGGTGAGTGCAGCGATCTGCACGGGCGAGAGTTCGCCGCGCATCAGTTGGCGCCACAACGAGAGCATCTCGTCGTGAAAAATCTCGCGATGCTCGATGGTGCGCTGGAGGGCTTCGTTGATTGAAATGGGCATGATGGTGACCTACAGATTCAAAAAATTGCGCAACAGATCATGACCGTGTTCGGTGATGATCGACTCGGGGTGACACTGCACGCCCCATACGGGCAACGTCTTGTGCCGCACGCCCATGATTTCTTTTACGCCGTCTGGGCCGTCGGCCCAAGCGCATTCTTCAAAGTCGGCATGCAGCGTGCCGGGGCGAATCACTAAGCTGTGATAACGCGTGGCCTGCATCGGGCTCTCGATTCCGGTAAAGATTCCCCGGCCGTCGTGCGAGATGAGGTCGGTCTTGCCGTGCATCAAACGTTTCGCGCGAACGATCTCGGCCCCGAACGAATAGCCGATG
>CAZZAD010000360.1:0-1507 GCA_964652055.1 uncultured Burkholderiaceae bacterium
CACCCTGAGCGGCGGTGAGGTGCAGCGCATCAATCTGACCACCTCGTTGGGCACCTCACTCGTGAACACCTTGTTTGTGCTTGATGAGCCTTCGATTGGGCTGCATCCGCGCGATATGCATCGGGTGGTGGAAGTGATGCATCGATTGCGCGATGCGGGCAATTCATTGGTGGTGGTGGAGCACGACCCGCAGGTGATGCGCGCGGCCGACCGACTCATCGACATGGGCCCCGGCCCCGGAGAGCGCGGCGGCGAGATTGTTTTCAATGGCGCGCCCGCGAGCATTGCGCAAGCAACTACTTTGACGGCGGACTACCTGTGCGGCCGCAAGCAGGTGGAAGTCCCATTGCTCGATGCCTTTGGCAAAGCCACGCGCAATGTGCCGCCCGGCACGCCCAAGCTCGTGCTCGAAGGCGCGCGCGAACACAACCTCAAGAGCATCGACGTCGCGTTTCCGCTGGGCAAATTGGTGGTGGTGACGGGCGTGTCGGGTTCGGGCAAAAGCACGCTGGTGCATGACGTCTTGTATCCGGCCGTGGCTAAAGCCAAGGGCAAAAGCACCGAGGCGCCGGGGGTATTCACGCGTCTGTTGGGTGACGACTGGGTGAGCGATGTGGCCATGGTGGATCAAAGCCCGATTGGCAAAACCACACGCAGTAATCCGGCCAGTTATGTCGGGGCGTGGGACGCCATCCGCACCTTGTTCGCCCGCGCACCGCTGGCGCTGGAGCGCAATTACAGCGCCGGCATGTTCAGCTTTAACGCGGGCGAGGGCCGTTGCCCCCCCTGCGGCGGCAATGGCTTTGAACACGTGGAGATGCAGTTTTTGTCCGACGTGTATTTGCGCTGCCCCGATTGCAATGGCAAACGCTTTCGCCCCGAAGTGCTGGAAGTCACGCTCACGCGCAGCAAAACATCGTGCTCGGTGGCTGATGTGCTGGACCTCACCGTGAGTCAGGCGCTGGCCTTTTTTGCGGACACGCGCGAAGTGGTGCGTGCCTTGCAGCCGCTCGCGGATGTGGGGCTTGAATACATCAAGCTGGGCCAGCCCGTGCCCACGCTCTCGGGCGGTGAGGCGCAGCGGCTGAAGATTGCCGGCTTTCTGGCCGAAGCGGCCAAGACTGGCATCGGGCTCGAGCCCATTGGCGCCAAGCTCGCGCGCCGTGGCGCGCTGCTGCTGTTTGATGAGCCCACCACCGGACTGCATTTCGACGATGTGGCGCGCCTGATGCGTGCCCTGCGCAAGCTGCTCGCGGCGGGGCACTCGCTCATCGTGATCGAACACAACCTGGATGTGATGCGCTCGGCCGACTGGATCATTGATCTGGGGCCTGAGGGTGGCGAAGCGGGTGGCGCGGTGGTGGTGGCCGGCACGCCACGCGAGGTGATGGACTGTGCGGTTTCGCATACGGGGCGGGCGTTGCGGGAGTACGCGTCTTTACTGCCTCCCCTTCAAGGGGAGGGTAGGGGTGGGGATGGGGTACTTGGTGAGACGACCCAACCCATC